>ONVI01000004.1 GCA_900321275.1 uncultured Eubacteriales bacterium
AATATGCAAACTGTAATCATCATCGGCGCCGGGGCGTCCGGCATGATGGCCGCGCTGACGGCAGCGGAGATGCCGGGGCGGCGCGTGGTGCTGCTTGAACGGCAGCAGCGCGCCGGGCGCAAGCTGCTGGCTACCGGCAACGGGCGCTGCAACCTCACCAATACCGGCGCGACAATCGAGAATTACCACGGGGCGGAGCGGGATTTCGCCGCGCCCGCTCTCGCGGCTTTCCCACCCGCGGCGGCGCTGGACTTCTTCCACTCCCTCGGCCTTGTGACCGTGGAGGAATACGGCGGGCGGGTCTATCCCCTGTCCGACTCCGCCAACAGTGTGGTGGACGTGCTGCGCTTCGCCCTCGAGGCGAAGGGCGTGGAGCTGAAGGCCGCCAGTCCCGCGCGGGAAATCCGGCGGGAAAAGCAGGGCTTTACTGTCGTCACCGATACCGAAACGCTCCGTGCGGACAAGCTGATCGTCGCCTGCGGGGGTGCGGCGGGTGAGAAGCTCGGCGGCGTCATGGACGGGTATGAGCTTTTGAAAGCCCTGGGCCACAAACGCACGGCGCTCTATCCCTCTCTCGTCCAGCTCTTGACCGCGCCGGATTATCCCCGCGCCCTCAAGGGCGTGCGGGCCGACTGCGCCCTGAAGCTGTACGCGGGCGGAGAAGCCCTCGCCGAGAGCGCAGGAGAATTGCAGTTTACCGAGACAGGCGTTTCCGGTCCGGCGGTCTTCGACCTCTCCCGCGCCGTCGCCACGGGCGGGAAGGGTCTCGTCCTCGCGGCGGACTTTCTGAGAGAATACGGCGAAGCCGCCGTCCTCGATCTGTTAAAATCCCGCCGGGCAAATCTGCCCGATCTCCCGACCGGGGACATGCTGACCGGAATCGTCCACAACCGCCTCGGACGGATGCTGGTCAAATACGCGGGATTGGACGCGAACGCTCCCCTGCGCGCGCTCCATGATGACGCGCTGCGCCGCCTCGCCGGAGCGTGCAAGGACTTCCGGCTCGACGTGCGTGGGACGGAGGGCTTTGACAAGGCGCAGGTCACGGCCGGCGGCGTGAAGACCTCCGGCTTCAATCCCGAGACGCTGGAGAGCTGGTTTGTCCCCGGTCTCTTCGCCTGCGGGGAGGTGCTGGACATCGACGGCGACTGCGGCGGCTATAACCTGCAATGGGCCTGGGCCAGCGGCCGTCTCGCGGGGAGGCTCGGTACATGATCCTGCTCAGAAATCTCCGGCTCGAACCGGACGAGCCGCTGGACATGCTTCGCCAGAAGGCCGCAAAAAAGCTCCGCGTATCGGAGGGCGAGATCGCGGACTGCCGTCCGGTCAAGCGCTCCCTCGACGCGCGGAGGAAAAACGACATTCACTATACCTGCTCCGCCGCCGTGACGCTTAAACACGGAGAAGAACGGGCAATGCAAAAAGCCGGAAAGGACGCCGCGCCCTATGCGCCGCCGGTCTATGAGATTCCGTCGGTCAATATGGACGAGCGTCCCGTCGTCGTCGGCTTCGGCCCTGCGGGCATGTTTGCGGCTCTGCTTTTGGCAAAAGCCGGGGCGAAGCCGATCGTGCTCGAACGCGGGCAGGAGGCCGAAAAGCGCGCCGCCGCAGTTGAAACCCTCCGCAAAGGCGGGGCACTGAACCCGGAGTCCAACGTCCAGTTCGGCGAGGGCGGCGCCGGCACCTTCTCCGACGGCAAGCTCAACACCGGCACCCACGACCGGCGTATGTTCTGGGTGCTGGAGCAGTTCGCCGCCCACGGCGCGCCGGAGTCCGTCGTCTACGACGCAAAGCCCCACATCGGCACCGATGTGCTGATCGGCGTGGTGCAGAATATCCGAAAGGAAATCATCGCCCTCGGCGGGGAAGTCCGTTTTGAGACCCGGCTGGACGGGCTTGTCACCGAAGGCGATACACTGATCGGCGCAAGGATCACCCACGCCGGCCGGACCGAGACGCTCCCCTGCCGCCACCTGATCCTCGCCATCGGCCACTCGGCGCGGGACAGCTTTCGGTGGCTGCATGAGATGGGCGTAACGATGGAGCGCAAGCCTTTCTCCATGGGTGTGCGCATTGAGCACAGGCAGGAAACGATCGACCGCGCCCAGTACGGGCGGCCGCGCGGGGAACTGCCCCCGGCGGACTACAGTCTCAACGTCCATCTCCCGGACGGGACGAGCGCCTATACCTTCTGCATGTGCCCCGGCGGGCTGGTCTTCGCCGCGGCCTCGGAGGAGGGCGGCGTGGTCACCAACGGCATGAGCTATTCCGGGCGTGACGGCGAGAACGCGAACGCCGCCCTGCTCGTCACGCTGCACACGGAGGATTTCCCCGGCGAAGGGGTACTCGCGGGCATGGAATGGCAGCGGGAGATCGAGCGCGCGGCATACCGCTATAGCGGCTCTTACCGCGCCCCGGCGCAGTTGGCCGGCGATTTTCTCCGAAACCAGCCCAGCACAAAGCCCGCTTCGGTCAAGCCGAGCTATGAGCCGGGCGTTGTCTGGGGCGATCTGCGAAAGGTTCTGCCCGCAAGGATCACCGACGTGCTGCGAAACGCGATCCCGGTGCTCGGACAGAAGCTCCGGGGCTTTGACGATCCCGACGCGGTGCTGACCGGGCCGGAAACCCGCTCCTCCTCCCCCGTGCGCATTTTGCGGGATGGGACGATGCAGAGCAGTCTGCGCGGTCTCTACCCCTGCGGCGAGGGCGCGGGCTACGCGGGCGGCATCACCTCCGCCGCGGTGGACGGGCTCAGATGCGCGGAGGCGGTTTTGAAGGAAAGTGAAAAGTGAAGAGTGGAGAGTGAAGTGAAGGAGCGCCTCCGGCGCGATCGAATCAGGCTCCGCCCTCAGAGATATTTGTTATCCTGTGTTGTATGAACGTGTCTCAATATTTCAATTCGTCCCCGAAGGGGACATCATAACTTCACTTTCCACTTTGCACACTGATACAAAAATGAAGCTTACAAAAACAGACAAATGGATAATTCTGCTCTTGCTCGCCCTCGGCGTGTTTGCGCGTGTTTACCGCTTCGGCTCCGCGCCGCCGGGACTGAATCAGGACGAGGCCTTTGCCGCCTACGACGCCTGGGCGCTGCTGCACTTTGGAACGGACAGCTCCCTGCACCCCTGGCCCGTGTATCTCACTGCCTGGGGCAGCGGCATGAACGCGCTTGAAAGCTATCTCATGATCCCCTTTCTCGCCCTCTTCGGCGTGAAAACCTGGGTGATCCGCCTGCCGCAGCTTCTGCTCGCCCTCTGCGCCCTGCCCGCCGCGTATTCCGTGGGGCGGCGCATGGCGGGGACGCGCAGCGGCCTCTGCGCGCTGGCGGCGCTGGCGCTCTGTCCCTGGCACATCATGCTCAGCCGCTGGGCGTTGGAATCCAACATGGCGCCGAATCTGCTGCTGATCGGCCTCGCCCTCTTCTGCAAGGGACTGGAGGACGGACGCTTTCTGCCGCTGTCGGCGCTGGCGTATGGACTCGCGCTCTACGCCTATTCCGCCATCTGGCCGGTGATGCCGCTGCTGCTGGGGCTGATGCTGTTGTATGCCCGGCCTCGCCTTGACCGTTGGCTGCTGACCGCAGGGCTGGTTCTGGCTGCGCTGGCCCTGCCGCTGGTGGGCTTTCTCGCGGTCAACTACGGGCTGATCGGGGAGTTCTCCGTCGGCCCCTTCTCGGTGCCGAAGCTGGTGGAGATGCGCGCCGGGGAAATCTCGCTCTCCAACATCCCGGAGAACCTGCACAATATGGGCAGAATTCTCCTGTTCCAGTCCGACGGGCTCAAGTGGAACAGTCCCGGACGCTTCGGTCTGTTCTATCCCTTTGCCCTGCCGCTGGGGCTTCTTGGGCTCGGGGCACTCGTGCGGCGGCTGGTCGTATCGCGGCGCGAAAAGCGTTTCGACGCGGCGGTTCTGCTGCTGATCTGGCTTGTGTGCGGGGCACTGCTCTCGTCGCTCATCTCTGTCAACGTCAACCGCATGAATTTCCTGCTCATGCCCGCCGCGCTCACCGTCGCCCTCGGCGCGGAGACGCTGCTGCGGCTCCTGGGGCGCTTTTCCCGCGCGGGCGCGGTCATCCTGCTGGGGGCGCTTCTGCTGTTCTTCGGTCTCTTCGCGCGCTACTATTTCACGGATTATACGGACTCCCTGCACGGGGAGTTCACCGACGGCTGGGATCAGGCGCTGGACGCGGCGCTCGCGCATGAGGGCACGGTCTACGTCACCCAGGCGCTGCACTACCCCAAGCTCCTGCTGGCGGCGGAGCTGAGCCCGCGGGAATTCAACGACACGGTTGAATATGAGCGCTACCCCGCACAATACCTGAGCCCTCTGCGCTTCGGACGATTTGTGTACTGCGAGGACGAATCGCCGCCCTTTGATCCGGCGGGCGTCTATGTCCTCTGGAACGACTCCCCGACAGAGCGCTTTGAACAGGCGGGGTTTTTGGTTGAGCGGTTCGGATGCTTTGAGGTGCTGTACCGGGCTTCTTGATAGTCTCAACGGAAGCGGTTCTGCTCCGCGTCGTAGGCAAAGCCAACAGCTTCCAGCTTTTTCTCCAGCTCCGCGCGGGAGAGATCGAGATCCTCGCACAGCGCGTCGAGACTCAAGTAGTCGTCGCGCAGGCGGGTGTTCAGATAGCTCAGCAGGATCATCGGGTCATTCGGCAGCATGGTTCTCCCCCCTTCCCTCATAAAGCCGCAGCACCAGCAGAGCCGCCGGGATCACCAGCACGCACCAGACCGCTTTCGTCCCGAAGGCCTGCGTCATCCAGTAGCCCACCAGCACCGAGCAGGCGAACACCAGGTCGATCCCGTAGTATTGCAGGCTCGTCCGCAGGGCGAAGGGGTCTTTGGTGGAAAAATACCTGTTCAGGTGCTCGGTCGCGATGCGGAGATTGCCGGTGCACATGGTGGAGGCGAAGGAGTTTTCGCCGAACTTGCGAAAACTCTCCACCTGCAGGGCGCAGACGAAGGAGACTGTCACCGTCGCGAGGATGCTGAGCCTGTCCGGCGGGATGAGCCCCACCAGAAACAGCAGGACGATCTCCATATACAGGATGAGCCTCTCCCAGTCCCTGCGGATGCGCCGGAGCTGGAGGGAGATGGTCACGCCCGCCACGAATGCCGCAACCGGCACAAAATACCGCAGGGTCAGCAGGAGATTTCCCTGGGCGAGATTGATGCCCATGCGGGCGATGTTGCCGGTCTGGGCATTGGCAAACACCCCGTCGCGCGTGACGTAGGTATAGGCCTCCAGGAAGCCGCCCACCGCGGCAAGCAGGAGGGAGACTCTGTAGCGGCGGAAGAGCGCCGGTTTATTCTTCATGGCTATGACTGCCCTTTCTGTTTTCAGTATTGTTTCAACGCAGGATGGGTTATTCTATCACAGGCATTTTCCCGCGGCAATGGACATTTTGCAAAAAAACGCCCCGATCTCCATAAGAGATCGGGGCGGCGCTTTTTCTCAGAGGATTTTGTTGATCTCTGCCTCAATGGTCTTGGCCACGTCCTCGGGAACGATCTTCTTGCTGACAACGAGGTCGAAGATCTCACCGCAGCTCTTCCGGTTGAACAGCTTGATGGGGTACTTCATGATCTGGGGCGCATACTTTTTAATGATTTCCACGCACAGGGGATTGGCAAAGCAATCCTTGACGGTCAGGCTTCTGAAATCCATGATATCCTCCTGAATGATGTATTTTCCGATTGGGATACCCTGATTTTACCACAGGAGAAGCACAGCGTCAAGCGTGCGCCTCAAAGGAGGCGTGGGGGTTCGTGGCCTCGGTCTGTTCGAGCATGGCGGCGGCCCAGTCGCTGCCGCCCTCTTTGGCGCGGGTATACCAGCGGCCGGCCTCATCCAGGTTCTGCGTCACGCCGAGACCGTTCTGGTACAGATAACCGATCTGCGCCTGTCCCTGGGCGTTGCCCTGCTGGGCGGCGCGGTTGTTCCACTCCATGGCCTTGGCATAGTCCGCCGGAACGCCCAGCGCGTTCTGGTACATGTAGCCGATCTGCGCCTGCGCGTCGGCGTAATCCTCATCGGCGGCGATCATATAGGTCTCCATCGCCTTGGCGTAGTCCTGCGGCAGACCGCCCTTGCCGTCGAGATACAGGTCGCCCAGGAGCTTCACGGCGGCGAGGTTGCCCCCGTCGGCAAGCTTCTGGAGTCCCGGCACCGCGCGCTTATAGAGCTCTTCGGCCTTCGCGGCGTCCACCTTGCGGGCGGTCTCCACCGCATACTCGCCGGTGGCGTCGGCGGCATTGCTCACATGGTTGGGGGCGGGGCTGTCGTAGAAGGCGGCCAGGCTCATCAGCTCAAAGGGGGTAAGGTTTGCGGCAGCGGCAGCCTTGTTTGCCGCGTCGAGGGCCAGCTCATGCTTTTTCTCCACGCCGTGGGCTTTCGCAAAGCACTCGCTGAGATAGCACATGCTCATGCCGTAATCGGAGGAGGCGGGCTCCACCTCATCCGCGATGGCGACGAACTTGATATAGCGGCGGGCGGCTTCGTCCTTGTCCATGCGCGTGCCCTTGCCGTAATCGGTGGCGTCGGCCAGCAGGTAAGCGCAGCTGGGATACCCGCCCTTCGCGGCGGTCTCCAGATAGCTCATCGCCTTAGCCTGGTTCACGTCAGTGCCGAGGCCCAGATAGTACGCCTTGCCGAGCAGCGCGGCGACGGCGGGATCGGCTGCGTCTGCGGCGCTCGCCTTTTCAAAGGCGGCCTTGTAGTCGCCGCTGTTGAAGAGCGCCTCAGCCTCCTGCGCCGCTGCAGAGCTCTGCGGCACGACGGAGCCGGTCATCGGGATGGCGGCAGGCTTCGCTTCCTCCGCCTTCGCGTTCAGCTCCGCCGGGGCGGCCTTCTCCGCTTCGGCCGCGGCCTTTTCGACGGCCGCCATACGGACAGAGGCGGGAATGGCCTCGGCCTTCTTTCCGCAGCCGCAGAGCGACAGCGCCATGACAAGCAGCAAAACAGCTGCGATCAATCTTTTCATCGTTTCTTCTCCTTCCGAAACCGTAAATACAATCTGTATCTGTATGTATCTGTTTTTTCAGCAACTTGATTATTATAGTACGCCCCGCTCACGATTTCAACAGCAATTTACCGGCAAATCGTTAACATTTTGCAAACCGTTCAACGCTCTGTCCGACGTTTTCGGCGCGTATTTGTTCCATCCTCCGTTCATAAACTTTCAGTAGATTTTTTGTACATGTCCTGTTATACTGTATAAGGATATTTTTGCACAGCGATAAGCCGGGCTCTGTCCGGCCGATATGGAAAGGAGACATAAACATGGGTCTTATCAAAGCAGCATTGGGTTCCGTGGGCGGCGTTCTTGCCGACCAGTGGAAGGAGTATTTCTACTGTGACGCGCTGGACAGCAATACGCTGGTCGTACGCGGGCAGAAGCGGACAAGCAGCCGCAGCGGCAACAAGGGCAGCGACAACATCATCACCAGCGGCTCCGTCATCGCGGTGGCCGACGGTCAGTGCATGATCATCGTCGACCAGGGCAAGATCGCCGAGCTCTGCGCCGAGCCGGGCGAGTTTGTCTATGACGCGTCCACCGAGCCCTCCATCTTCTGCGGCAGCCTGGGCGAAGGCGTCAGCACGGTCTTCCGGCAGATCGGCAAGCGCTTCACCTTCGGCGGCGAGGCTCCCAAGGATCAGCGCGTTTACTACTTCAACACCAAGGAGATCGTGGGCAACAAGTACGGCACCCCGTCCCCCGTTCCCTTCCGCGTGGTGGATCCCCGCGCCGGCATCGACATTGACATCGGCATCCGCTGCTTCGGCGAGTATTCCTACCGTATCTGCAACCCCATTCTCTTCTACACCAACGTCTGCGGCAACGTGACCGAGCCCTACTCCCGCGACAAGCTGGACAACCAGCTCAAGACCGAGCTGCTGACCGCGCTCCAGCCCGCCTTTGCGAAGATCTCCGAGCAGGGCATCCGCTATTCCAGCCTGCCCGGCCATACCACCGAGATCGCCGATGCTCTCAACGACGTGCTGTCCAACAAGTGGCGCGACCTGAGAGGTCTTGAGATCGTCGCCTTCGGCGTTTCCAGCGTGAAGGCCAACGAGGACGACGAGCAGATGATCAAGGAGCTGCAGCGCAACGCGGCCTTCCGCGATCCCAACATGGCGGCGGCGCACCTCGTGGGCGCGCAGGCGGCGGCCATGCAGGGCGCGGCGAACAACGCAAACGGCGCGGCGATGGGCTTCATGGGCATGAACATGGCGGCCCAGGCGGGCGGCATAAACGCGGCGAACCTCTATGCCATGGGTTCCCAGCCCCAGGCGCAGCAGGCAGCGGCCCCGAAGGGCGACGCGTGGACCTGCCCCGGCTGCGGCAAGCAGGCCTTCGGCAAGTTCTGCACCGAATGCGGCGCAAAGAAGCCCGAGGCCGGCTGGACCTGCCCGAATTGCGGCAAGGTGAACCAGGGCAAGTTCTGCGACGAGTGCGGCGCGAAAAAGCCCGACAGCGCGCCCGTCTATAAGTGCAGCAAGTGCGGCTGGGTGCCGGAGGATCCGAGCAACCCGCCGAAGTTCTGCCCCGAATGCGGCGATCCCTTCAACACCGAAGACGCCGTAAAGTAAATGCAGTTTGCCTTTTGTCATTCTGCGCGTCAGCGAAGGATCTCCTGTCCCATCACGAAGGCAAGGATCCTTCGCTTCGCGGAGCCATGACCGGGTAACAAGCGAGGTGATACTCTTTGGCAGATCAGATCAGCAATTACCAGTGCCCGGCCTGTACCGGCCCCCTGCGCTATGACGGGAAGCTGGGAAAGCTCCAGTGCGACTACTGCGGCACCAGCTTCACCGTACAGGAGATCGAGGCGCTGTACAAGGAAAAGGACGAAAAGGCGGCTGCGGCCTCCGCCCAGGCGAGGGAGAAGGAAGACGACGGCGCGGCGGGCTGGACTCAGGGCCTGCGGGCCTACAACTGCCCGAGCTGCGGGGCCGAGCTCATCTGCGACGCGAACACCGCCGCGACCTCCTGCCCATACTGCGGCAACCCCTCCATCATACCGGGGCAGCTCAGCGAGATGCTCAAGCCGGACTACGTGATCCCCTTCCGGCTCAGCAAAGAGGACGCGATCGCCGCGCTGAAGAATTATTACCGCGGCAAGGTTCTCCTGCCGAAGCCCTTTACGAGAGAAAACCACATTGAGGAGATTCAGGGCGTCTACGTCCCCTTCTGGCTCTATGACGGAACGGCGGACGCGGAGATGGGCTTTCAGGCCACCCGCTCCATGAGCGTGACCACCGGCAACACCATCACCACGACCACCGAGTACTACAATGTCCACCGCGCGGGGACCGTGCACTTCGAGAAAATTCCCGTGGACGCCTCCAGCAAGATGCCCGACGCCCACATGGACGCCATCGAGCCGTACGATTACAGCGAGCTCAAGCCCTTCTCCACGGCCTATCTGCCGGGCTTTCTGGCGGATAAATACGATCTCGGGCCCGACGCCTGTTCGGAGCGCGCAGAGACGCGCGCCGAAAACACGGCTGCGGATCTGATGGCCCAGACCGTCGCCGGCTACGACACCGTCGTTCCCACCAACAGGCGCGTGAGCGTGCGCCGGGGCAAGCCCCGCTATGCCCTGCTTCCGGTGTGGATGCTGTCCACCCGCTGGGCGGGGGAGAACTATCTCTTCGCCATGAACGGGCAGACAGGCAAGCTTGTCGGCGACCTGCCCGTTTCCAACGGACGCGCGGCGGCGTGGTTCTGCGGGCTCACCTGCGGGCTCACGGCGCTCTTCTCGGCGATCCTGTACCTGCTGTAAGGAGGACGCCGGTATGAAGAAACGACTTTTGTGCTCCCTTATGCTCGCCCTGGCGCTGCTGCTGTCACTCGGCGTATGCGCCCACGCGGAGGCGCGGATCGACTACGTCAACGACTACGCGGGCATCCTCTCGGATTCCGAGCGGCAGACGCTCAACGACAAAGCGAGGGAAATCTCGGATCAGTATAACTGCGGCGTGTACGTTGTCATCGTCTGGGATTACGGCAGCTATGTCCGGGGCAACATCGAAAACTTCACCGAGGAGGTCTTCCACAGCTACGGCCTCGGTTACGGCGCGTCGGAGAACGGCGTCCTCCTCGGCCTGAGCATGGATGACCGGGACTACGATATATACGCCCACGGCGACTTCGGCAACGCCGCCTTCACCGATTACGGCAAGCGGCAGGTGGCCGACAGCTTCCGCTACAGCTTTCAGCAGAATGACTGGGTCAGCGGCCTGCAGGCTTATCTCGAAAACTGCGGGAACATGATGCGCAGTGCCAGAAACGGCGAGCCGGTGGATATCTGGATCCCGGATCAGGCCCCGGGTCCGCGCTTTGACCCCATGAATATTCTCATCAGCTTTGCGGTCGCCCTTCTCGTCGCGGGCAGCTCGGTCTCCGGCTTCAAGAAGCAGCTGAAGACCGCCGTCGCCCAGACGCGCGCCTCCGGCTATGTCCCGCAGGGCGGCGTGGAGCTCCGTGTGAAAAACGATCAATTTGTCAACCGGACGGTCACGACCCGGGCGATCCCCCGTCAGACCAGCCCCCGCTCCGGCGGGCACTACGGCGGCACGACGACCAGCGGCAGCCACGGCGGTTCCCACAGCAGCGGAAAGTTCTGATATTATTGCATAAAGAGACCGCAGAGGTCGATCCGGGGATCGACCTCTGCGGTCTCTTGTATTTTTTCGTTATTCACTTCCGCAGCTTCATCGCAAGCCGCAGCACGCGGCGGGCGGTGCGCCGGAGCTCGGCGAGGGTGATGCCCTCGGACTTGCCCAGGGTCTCCAGCAGCGTCCCGTCCGAGCGGTAGCACTTTGCCTTCCGCGCGGGATCGCCGGGCATGAGCACATCCACCCCGGCGCGCACACGGTAGGCATTGTCGCGCAGGGTGGGAAACTCCGGGCTGTTTGCGCTCTGCATCCACCAGTCGGTGAGGATGACGCCCTCCCAGCCCCAGTCGCCCCGCAGGACGGAGGTAGCCAGCATATAGTTGTAATGCGACCAGACGCCGTTTATTTTGTTGTAAGAGGTCATAAGCGTGAGGGGACCGGCCTCCCGGACACATATCTCAAAGCCGCGCAGATAGATTTCGCGCAGCGCCCGCTCGGAGACGCGGGAGTCGTTGGTGTTGCGCTTGTATTCCTGATTGTTGCAGGCGAAGTGCTTGGGGCAGGAGGCGTGGCCCGTGCTCTGCACCCCGCGCACCGCGGCCGCCGCGATCTTGCCGGTCAGCAGCGGATCCTCGGAATAATACTCAAAGTTTCGCCCGCAGAGGGGATTGCGGTGGATGTTCATGCCGGGACCGAGATGGACGTCGATGCCGTAATGTGTCATCTCCTCGCCCAGCTTTTCGTGCAGCGCCTCCACAAGCTCTGTATTCCAGGTGCAGGCCAGGGCCGTCCCGATGGGCATGAGGGAAGCAAACTTCTGGAGCCGGAGCCCCGCGGGGCCGTCGGCGGTGATAAGCTCCGGCACGCCCTTTTCGCGCAGGCTCCCGATCACGCCGCCGAAGCCGCCCGCGTTGCCGGGAGCGCCCGCGGAGACGTTCATCATCCCCTCGCCCCTTGTGAGAGCTTCAAGCTCCTCCGGACTGAGAGACGCGATATAGCCGTCGAGGGAAATCCTTCCCGCCTTAACGTCGTCGAGCGTCCCGCTCTCGGCTGCGGCGGCGGTTGTCTGCGGCAGCTCCGTGAGGATCACCCGGCGCAGCTTATCGCTCGCCAGCCTCAGGGGGCGGCAGGTCTCCACGGTCTTCTCCGCGGAAAGGCGGAAGCTTCCGATTTCACACTCGCCGATCAGGAAGCGGTACTGCCCGTTTTCAAGGATAAAGGCGTGGCGCGATTCGTCGAAGGAGGCGAACTCCTTATCCGTACACCGAAGCGTGACGACGTCGCTCTCACCAGGGTAGAGCTCGCGGGTCTTGGCGAAGGCGCACAGCACGCGCTTCGGTTTTTCCAAAGCTCCCACGGGTGCCGTGCACCAGAGCTGCACGACCTCCTTGCCGGGCATGGTGCCGGTGTTCGTAACGCGCGCGGTGACGGTCAGCTCTCCGTTGAGATGGGCAAAGTCCTCACCCACGGTTTCAAAGCTCGTATAGCTCAGGCCGAAGCCGAAGGGAAAGAGCACACACTTCTGCCCGTATCGCTCAAAATGCCGGTAGCCGACGAAGATCCCCTCGGCGTAGTTGTTGTAATCCTTGCCGCCGAAGTTTTTGCTGCTGGGATAGTCCACATGGTAGCGGGCAACGGTATCGCTGAGTCTGCCGCTGGGACTGCGCATGCCGCAGAGGATATCCGCCGCGGCGTTGCCGCTCTCCATACCGCCCTGCCAGGCGATCAGCACGGCGGACAGGCGGTCGCCGTAATCCTCGGTCCAGGCCATGTCCATGATGCTGCCGATATTCATCAGCACCACCACCCGGGAAAAAGCCCCCGTCACCATGTCGAGTATGTCGCGCTCTTCCTCCGTGAGGTAGTAGCTGCCCTGCTCCAGCCTGTTCTCCCGATCCTCGCCCGCGGCGCGGCCGATGACCACGAGGGCGGTCCTTGCTGTTTTGGACGCCTCCCGAACCTCATGCTCCGGAAGCTCCATCTCCGGGTAATAAAACGGCCAGTGACCCCACCAGCCGGGATCCGGAGGATTATCCGCGCACCAGGAGGCATAGCGGTCGGCAAGCGGCTCGTTGAGCTTCTGCCCCGCATTCCGAAGCCCCTGCATGAGATTGACGCGCCAGGCCGGGTGTACGTCTCCCCCGCTGCCGTAGCCCACATAGAACCAGTCGAGCTGGCAGCGGCCGAAGACCGCGAGTTCCTCGTCCTTTTTCAGCGGCAGCGTGCCGTCGTTTTTCAGCAGGACGCAGGCCTCCGCCCCGGCCTGCCGGATAAGCTCCGGAAAGCCTTCGGCATGCCAGCGCTCACCCGCGGCGGCGTTTTCCTCCTGCATGAGCCCCGCGCCCATGAAGCGGTCGACCGCCCGCTGGACAACCCTGCCGACGGTTTTTGATATCAGTTCCATTTTCTCTGTCTCCCGTTAAAGCATCGCTGCCAGCTGGGAAAGCTGTATGGCGTCCTCGGCCAGCGAATCCGGCAGATTGTCGCGCAACAGAAGATCGCCGGACACAGCCGCGCGGGCGAGCACCATTTTACCCGCCTCCACCGAATGGGTGAGCCATACGCTGCCGCCGATGACGCAGCCGTTGCCGATACGGGTCTTGCCGCCCAGGACGGTGGCGCCGGAGTAGATGACCACGTTGTCGCCGATGTCCGGATGGCGCTTGATGCCCTTGACGAGACTGCCGTCCTCCTCGACGGCAAAGCTTTTCGCGCCCAGCGTCACATGCTGGTAGAGCTTGACATGCTCGCCAATGGTGGTCGTCTCGCCGATGACAACGCCGGTGCCGTGGTCGATGAAGAAGTAGTCGCCGATCGTCGCGCCGGGGTGGATGTCGATGCCGGTCAGGCGATGGGCGTACTCGGTCATGACGCGCGGAATGAGCGGCACCTTCTCCGTGTACAGTACATGCGCCAGACGGTAGGTGGAGATGGCAATAAAGGCCGGGTAGCAGAGGATGACCTCGTCCGCGCTCTTGGCGGCGGGGTCCCCCTGGTAGGCGGCGACGAGATCGGTGCCGAGCTTGCGGCGAATCTCCGGCAGGGAGGCGAGCATGACATGCACGATCCGCTCCTGCTCGGCCTCATTCTCCGGCAGCACCGCCTCGAGGCAGCGCTTGAGGTGGCCCATGGCCTCGTGCAGGTATTGCTCCCTGGCCAGGCGGGCGGGGATATTCAGACTCTTGAGCTGGCCCGCGTGCTGGGGGAAAAGCGCCGCGATCAGCAGATCGTCCATGCGCTCCACCCGGCCGCGAAAGCCGGTGAAATCCATCTGCTCCGCGGTGCCGAAGCCCTCGGCCTCTTCGAGGCCGCGCGCGGCCTCGGTAATGAGCTGTTCCAGCAATCTGTCCATGCTCAGCCCTCAAAAAGCGGGGTAGAGAGATAGCGGTCGCCCGTATCGGGCAGCAGGACGACGATGGTCTTGCCCGCATTCTCTTCCCGTTTGGCAAGCTCGACGGCCGCGTGCAGCGCAGCGCCGGAGGAAATGCCGACGACTATGCCCTCGCATTTTCCGAGCAGGCGGCCCGCGGCATAAGCCTCTTCGTTCTCCACCGGGATAATCTCGTCGTAAATTCCCGTATCCAATACCGCCGGCACAAAGCCCGCGCCGATGCCCTGCAGGCCGTGGGGGCCCGCCTTGCCGCCGGACAGGACGGCCGAGGTTTTGGGTTCCACCGCGACGACACTGACGGTGGGGTTCTGCTCCTTCAGATAGCGCCCCGTGCCGGTGATGGTGCCGCCGGTGCCGACACCCGCGACGAAGACGTCAACCGCGCCGTCGGTGTCACGCCAGATTTCGGGGCCGGTGGTCTGATAGTGCGCCTCGGCGTTGACGGGATTGACGAACTGGCCGGGAATGAAGCTGCCGGGAATGGAGGCAGCCAGCTCCTCGGCCTTTTCGATGGCGCCGGTCATGCCCTTCGCGCCCTCGGTCAGCACCAGCTCCGCGCCGTAGGCCTTCATGAGGATGCGGCGCTCGACAGACATGGTCTCGGGCATGACGATGATGACACGGTAGCCTCTGGCCGCCGCAACGGAGGCAAGGCCGATCCCGGTGTTGCCGGAGGTCGGCTCGATAATCACAGAGCCGGGGCGGAGCTTCCCTTCGCGCTCGGCGGCGTTGATCATGGCAAGGCCGATGCGGTCCTTGGCCGAGCCCGCGGGGTTGAGGTATTCCAGCTTTGCCAGCACCTTTGCTCTGAGACCGAGCCGCTTTTCCAGATTGCAGAGCTCCAACAGGGGCGTCCCGCCGATCAGCTGGTCGACGGAGGTATAGATTTTGGACATGTGTCGTTCTCCCTTCAAGACAAAAACATATTGTACTATTTATATGTCAAGATACGGAAACTGTCAACTAAAATCGGTGATCTCCTTTTCTTGCAATCACATGCCTGCCATGTTATACTGTGCCCATGCAGTTTATTAATCCGGCAATTAAAAAACCGCAAATCTCTTGCAGAAACGTAAGAAATTGCCGAATTAACAATTGCCATATTTTTCGGTTGCCCCGGCAGGGGCGAGAAAAACGGCATATTTTAATATTATTACTCCGGCTGCACAGCCCTATGGCATGGAGATATTGAATGGCCGGCGTAATAATTCAACGGAGAAATCACCATGAGCTACAACTTTTTCGCTTATCTCTCGCGCATGCGCTATATTGAGCGCTGGAGTCTCATGCGCAACGCCCTGCCTGAGAATATCCAGGAACACAGCCATATGACTGCGGTCATCGCCCACGCGCTGGGCGTCATCCGGCGGGACGTGATGGGGGTGCCCTGCGACCCCGAGGAGTATGCCGCCGTGGCGCTCTACCACGACTGCTCGGAAATTCTGACCGGCGACCTGCCCACGCCCATCAAATACCACAGCGCGAAGATCAAGGGCGCCTACCGCGAGGTGGAGCGCCTGGCCTGCGAAAAGCTCCTGAATACTCTGCCGGACGAGCTGCGCGGCGCCTTCGCCCCGGTTCTCAACGGCGAGACGGCCGAGCGCTGCCACGATCTGGTGAAGGCGGCGGACAAGCTCTCGGCCTACATCAAGTGCATCGAGGAGCGCAAGGCCGGCAACAGCGATTTTCTCTCCGCCGAGCGGCAGACCCGCCAGGCGCTGGAGGACTACCATTTGCCGGAGGTCGACTACTTCCTCCTGTACTTTATCCCCGCTTTCGAGCTGACGCTGGACGAGCTGGGAACCATAGAAGATTAGAAGCACGGCATGCCTCCCCCAGCCGCTTGCGGCGAAACGAGGGGATTTCGAGCCGCCGCTGCCGGGGCAGAGAAAGGCGGCACGGAATCTCCGCTGCCGCACCGCTTTTCGGGCAGGCTCTGATGCCTGCACGGAAACGGTAAATGCGGCAAGGCGGGCAAGGGGGACCGCTTCAGCAGTGGAAGGAGTTTTGACGACTCCCTCAGTCTGCGCCTCGCGTGAGATCGGCGCAGCCATCTCCCTCAAAGAGGGAGCCATGATGACGGAACGGAGTGTGGCGTTATGATAAAGGAAAAAATTGACCGGATCAATGAGCTTGCCCACCTGGCAAAAGAGCGGGCGCTGACCGCCGGGGAACTTTCAGAGCGCGACGCGCTGCGGAAAGAGTATATTGAGGAATTTCGCCGGGGCACCATCGAGCTGCTGGAAAACACCTATATCCAGACCCCGGACGGCAAAAAGCACCCTCTGCCCAAAAAAGGCAAGAGGCCGGAATAAGAGGGACACATCATGAGCAGAGCTGACGAGATCTTCATTCAAAACTGCAAAGACATCCTGGAAAACGGGATCTGGGACACCGACCGCGCCGTCCGTACCCGCTGGGAGGACGGGACGCCCGCCCACACCATCAAGAAATTCTGCATCGTCAACCGGTACAATCTGGCGGAGGAATTTCCCATCCTCACCATCCGGCGCATCTTCTGGAAGTCCGCCATCGACGAGCTGCTGTGGATCTGGCAGGCAAAGAGCAACAACGTCAAGGAGCTGCGCACCCGCGTCTGGGACGCCTGGGCCGACGAAAACGGCTCCATCGGCAAGGCCTACGGCTACCAGCTCGGCGTCAAGCACCACTACCCCGAGGGGGACATGGATCAGGTGGACAAGGTGCTGTGGGACCTGAAGCACAACCCCGCCTCACGGCGCATCATGACCAACATCTACAATTTCGCCGATCTGTCCGAAATGGCGCTCTACCCCTGTGCCTACTCCATGACCTTCAACGTCACGGGCGACCGGCTTAACGCGATCCTCAACCAGCGCAGCCAGGACATGCTGACCGCCAACAACTGGAACGTCGTGCAATACGCGGTGCTGACGCTGATGATGGCGCAGGTTTCGGGCCTCAAGCCGGGCGAGTTTGTCCACGTCATCGCCGACGCGCACATCTACGACCGCCATGTCGAGGCCGTCAGGGAGATCATTCGGCACGAGCCGAAACCCGCGCCGAAGTTCGTAATCGACCCCGCAGTCGACGATTTCTACAAGTTCACCCGCGACAGCTTCCGGATGGAGGGTTACGAATACGCAGACTTTGCCGGGAAAATCCCGGTGGCGCTTTGAGGTACAAAGCGATGGAAGCCATTGTCGCCGTCTTTTCCGATTGGGGCATCGGCAGCGAGGGGACGCAGCAGGTCGTCCTGAAGGCCGACCGCGCCCATTTCCGGGAGCTGACAAAGGATGCCGCCGTCATCGTCGGGCGCCGCACGCTCTCGGATTTTCCGGGCGGAAAACCGCTGAAGGGTCGAAACAACATTGTCATCACCCGGCAGGATATTGAAATCGAGGGCGCTGAGATCGCGCATTCGACCGGCGAGGCGCTCAAGCTCGCCGCGAAGTACCCCCGCACGCTGGTGATCGGCGGGGCGTCGATTTACCGCCAGTTTTTGCCGTACCTTCAGCTTGTGCACGTGACACAGATCGACCTCGCCCCGGCCTCCGACAGTTATTTTGAAAATCTCGACGCCTCCCCCGATTTCCTCGTCCGCGAGGCGGGAGAGTGGCAGGAGGAAAACGGGGTACGGTACCGCTTTGTGACGTACGAAAGAGTTTAGTGGCCGAAGCTCGTCAGGATGAGACGTTTTCCCGTCGCCTTTCCTGCGTGAAAAAGATTGACAGGACGCGGCAAAGGGGTTAAACTTATAAAGTTCCCATACATTTTGTATGTGCTTCAAATTTCTTACAGAATCGAGAATCGGCATATGTATAAAAAACCTTTGGAGATCTGCTGCTATGTGGCCGGTGCAGGCGCCTTCGGCGTTTTTTTCCGCTGGCTGCAGGATCAGCTTGCATTCGACGAAAACGGTCTGAATGAGAAGAGCTTTTTTAATTTCCTCGTACCGGCGCTGGTGATTGCCGCGGTGTTTCTGTTCCGCAGCTTCATCAAAGGCATGCAGAGGCGGCAGGTCGCCCCGCCGGAGGATTTCTGCCGCGCGCTGTATAACCCCGGCAAGCTCTATACCATCCTGCGCTGGCTTGCCGGCGTCGTGATGATCGCGGGCGCGGTGCTGCTGATGATGAGCACAGAGGCGGATCCCCATGCGGAGATGATCCGCGTCCTCTGCGCCTTTGCCGCCGCCTCGGGACTCGCCTTTCCGCTGGTTCTGGGTCAGGCGAATTATGACAGCTTCGGCCATCAGGGGCTTGTGCGCTTCGGCATGACCCTGCCGGTGCTGTTGTACGCTCTGTGGCTGGTGCTGAGCTATGTGCAGAACCAGCTCAACAGCGTCCCCTGGTCTTACGCGGTGGAGATGTTTGCGATTATCTGCGCGATGATCGGTTTCTTCCGTGTTTCAAGCTTCGCCTTCCATGTGGACAAGGGTTATGAGGCGCTGTTTTATGCGATGCTGGGTACCATGGCCTGCATCATGGCCCTGGCGGATGAGCGCTACATGGGCATGCAGTTGATCCTTCTCTCCTCTGCCGGTATGCTGCTGCTGTATGTGTGGATTCTGGTACGCAACCTCGCGCCGGTGCAGGAGGAGAAGAAGGATGACGGCCCGGAGATCGACGCGGGCGGCTTCGAGAAGCTGGGCTGAACGGAATTACGAGGGCGGCAAAAGCCGCCCTCGTTTCTTATGGAGGAATCCATGATGGACGATGCAAAACTCATCCGGGAGACCACGGCCCGCTTGATCGACTGGTGTGCCGAAGTGCGCAGACCGCTGCCCTGGCGGCTCTCGCCCACGCCCTATCATGTCTGGGTGTCGGAGATCATGCTGCAGCAGACCCGCATTGAGGCTGTGATCCCCTACTATACGCGCTTTCTGGACGCTCTGCCGGATATCCCGTCCCTTGCCGCCGTCGAGGAAGACAGGCTCTTGAAGCTCTGGGAGGGACTCGGCTACTACAGCAGGGCGCGAAATCTGCAAAAGGCGGCAAAAATCGTCATGACAGACTTCGGCGGTGAGCTCCCGCGGGAGGCCACGAAGCTCAGAACGCTGCCCGGGATCGGAGATTATACCGCCGGGGCCATCGCCTCCATCGCCTGGGGGGAGCCGGAGCCCGCGGTGGACGGAAACGTGCTGCGCGTGATGACGCGCGTGCTGGCCTGCCCGGACGATATCCTGCAGCCCAAAACCCGCGCCGGGATTGCCTCGCTTCTGCGGGGACATTACCCCCGCGGAGAACGGGCCGGACTGCTGACCGAGGGAATCATGGAGCTCGGCGAGACGGTCTGTCTGCCGAACGCCGCGCCAAAGTGCGAAGCCTGCCCGCTGAATACGATCTGCCGCGCCTGTCTCCGGGGAGAGACCGACAGATACCCTGTCAAAAGCCCTCCGCGTGAGCGCCGGATCGAACAGCGCACAATTCTTTTGCTGCGCTGCGGCGAGAGATACGCCGTGCGCAAGCGCGAGGGCAAGGGCCTGCTCGCGGGGCTGTGGGAATTTCCGAGCTGTGACGGCGCACTGGACGGGGCGGAGGCGCTGGACGCCGTCCGCGCCCTCGGCGGCAAAGCCGTCAGAATTGAGCCCTGCGGCGAGGCAAAGCACGTCTTCACCCATGTGGAGTGGCATATGCGCGGATACCGGCTCGCCCTTGCGGAAGAGCTCCCCGGCTTTTTGTGGAAAACGCCGAAGGAGATCGAAGCGGACTGTCCCATCCCCACAGCGCTCAGGTACTATCAGAAGAAGCTGTAAAAGGGGCTGTCTCAAAATGCATGTTAACCCAAAACCGTAGGGGTCAATCCCCAGATCGACCCGTTGCATTACGCACATTGTCGTAAAACAGCGGGCCGATGAGGGCATCGGCCCCTACGATTTCGCATGGTTATGCCTTTTGAGACAGCACGTTTTACTATATTCTGCGCCAGATTATCACACGTTCTCGAAGCCATTCACGATGTTCTCATCGGGCTCCGGTGTGCAGAGGGAGACGATCACGATGAAAATGCTCGAGACGATGAAGGCGGGCAGCAGCTCGTAGATGTTCCATGCGCCGCCGAGCGGGCGCACCAGGTACTTCCAGAGGAAGATCGTCGCGCCGCCTGCGACCATGCCGGCAATCGCGCCGTACTTGTTGCAGCGCTTCCAGAACAGGGCAAAGAGCATCAGGGGGCCGAAGGCCGCGCCGAAGCCCGCCCACGCGAAGGACACGATGCCGAAGACAGAGCTGTTGGGGTCGCGGGCGAAGAAGGCCGCGATAACGGCGATGCAGAGCACCGCGATACGGGCGATGGCGATCTCCTGCTTGTTGCCCAGCTCCTTGTGGAAGACGCCGCGGATGATGTTGTGGGACACGCCGGAGGCCGCGGCCAGCAGCTGCGCATCGGAGGTGGACATGGTGGAGGACAGGATGCCCGCCAGCACCACGCCTGCCAGCAGCGCGGGGATCACGCCGTAGGTGCTCATCAGCGCGGAGATGCGGACCAGGATGGCCTCGGCAGCGGAGTTGCTCTCAAACGGGGCGATGACGCCCTTGCTGCTCATGGCAAAACCGACGATGCCGATAATGATCGCAACGCTCATGGAAATGACAACCCAGATGGAACCGATGCGGCGGGAGATCTTGAGCTTCTCACCGTCGTCAATGGCCATGAAGTGGTTGAGGATGTGGGGCATGCCGAAGTAGCCGAGGCCCCAGGCCATGGTGGAGACGATGCTGATAAAGCCGTACTTGCCGGGTTCGGTGCTCAGGATGGTGGTGCTCGAGAAGAGATCCAGATAGCCGGGGACGGTCTTTGCGTTTTCGATCACGGCGTCCCAGCCGCCGGCTGAGTGGATGCCGAAGATGAGGATCACAAACAGCGCGATCGTCATGACGATGGACTGAATAAGACTCGTGATCGACGCGGCGAGGAAGCCGCCCATGGCGCAGTAGCCGACGATGACCGCCGCGGAGAGAAGCATCGTGCCGATGTAGCTCGAACCGGGGAAGAGGTTCGTGAACAGCTTGCCGCAGGCGGCGAAGCCTGAGGCGGTGTAGGGCACAAAGAAGATAATGATGATCAGCGCCGCGATGCCCTCAATCAGGCCGCTCTTGTCGCCGAAGCGGTGGGCGAAGAAGTCGGGGATCGTGATGGCGCCGAGCTTCTGGGAGTAGATGCGCAGGCGCTTGGCGACAATCAGCCAGTTGAGATAGGTGCCGAGCGCAAGGCCGATGACCGTCCAGCTCGCGTCGGCGAGACCGCAGAAGTAGGCAAGGCCGGGCACGCCCATCAGCAGCCAGCTCGACATGTCGGAGGCCTCGGTGCTCATCGCGATGACGATGGGGCCGAGCTTGCGTCCGCCGAGATAGAAGTCGCTGGAGGTCTTGTTGCGCTTGGAGTAGGCAGCGCCGATCGCCAGCATGCCGATCAGATAGACCGCAATCGCGATCATCACAATAACGGTGGAAGATGTCATAACAGTTGTCCTCTCTTTTCACGGGATGCTTTGCATTATAAAACCTGACGCGTTTTCTGCAATCGTCATTTTCCCCAAAAGCACTTGAAAAATTGAAAAGAACTCTTATAATAGGAAGAAACGGCATTAATTTCATGTATGTATGAAATTATTTCATATAAGGAGGATGCAGCATGGCGCTTGACAAATATCAGACGCTCATGACCGTGGTGGATACCGGGAGCCTGACCCGGGCGGCCGAGCAGCTCGGCTGCACCCAGTCGGCGGTGAGCCATTGTCTCGACTCGCTGGAAAAGGAGCTGGGCTTTGCGGTACTCAAACGCAGCCGCGCGGGCGTCCGGCTCACCAACGAGGGGGAGCGTTTGCTGCCCGCGGTGCGCAGCTTTCTCGGCGCGGCGGAGCAGCTGCGGCAGACGGCCTCCTCCATCCGGGGGCTGGAGTCCGGCACCGTGCGTATCGGGGCGTTCACCTCGGTCGCGGTGCACTGGCTGCCGCCGATCCTGAAGGAGTTTCAGCGCGATTATCCGAAGGTGGACTTCCGCCTCTTCAACGGCGACTATCACGACGTGGAGCAGTGGCTCACGGACGGAAGCGTGGACGTGGGCTTCGTGACGATGCCCTCCCCCGTGGACTGTACGTGCATTCCGCTGATGGAGGACAGGCTTCTGGCAATTCTGCCGAAGCACAGCCGCTTTGAGAACTATCCGAAGTTCCCGCTGGTGGAATGTGAGACGGAGCCCTTTATCAGCCTTTTGGAGAGCTCCGACCACGACGCGAGGCGCGCCCTCGACGCGGCGGGCGTCAAGCCCAACGTGCGCTTTTATACCAAGGACGACTACGCCGTCATCGCCATGGTGGAGCAGGGGCTCGGCATCAGCATCATGCCGGAGCTGCTGCTGAAGGGCAGGCAGTACGATCTGCAGATCCTGCCGCTTGTACCGGAGGCAAAGCGCACCATCGGTCTCGCCATCGCCGCCGGCGACCGCGCAGGCCCCGCGACACGCCGCTTCGCCGACTACGTGGTACGCTATGTGACCGCGCAGGGATAGGCTTAGTGGATACGAACACCGGCAGGGGTTCGTATCCACTAAGCCCGCACAATATGACCGTTTCCGCGCTCACCCGCCGCTATAATGGGCAGCGGGAGGTGGGAAATGATGAGAAATCGGTGGGAAATAACGATTCTGTTTCTCCATCGGCTGACGCCGAGACAGAGGAAACTGCTGGCCGCGCTCTTCTGCCTGCTGCTGACGGCGCCGCTGCACGGATTTGCGGAGACGGAGCTTCTGCCGGAACAGATGAACGTCCGGACGCTGCACCCGCCGAAGGAGACGCCGGAGCCGAGCGCCGCCCCGGAAGAGGAAGCCTTGCCGATTCCGACGCCGCTGCCGGCCCCGACGCCGGAGGTGGGGGACTATGAATTTCTCGGCCACCGTACCCAAAGCACCCCCGTGGACATGGCGGGCTACTACCTCGGGGAGATGACCGAGGCCGCAGCCGCGGGAGATATCGCCGCGGGGCGCGAGGCGGAGCGCTCCCGCAACGCCGCACTCGAGGCCGGCGGAAGCGGTTCTCCCCTGTCCTTTGACGATCTGTGGCTTCTGTCCCGCGTGATCGACGGCATGGCCGGCAGCGACTGGCTGACCGACGATTTCCGCATGTGTGTGGGGGAAGTGGTACTCAATCGCGTGGCCTCGCCGGAGTTTCCGAACACGATCCGCGATGTAGTCTATCAGCGCGGGCAGTACGCCGTCGTGAACACGGCGCGCTTTGCCTCCCTCGTCCCACGTCGGGAGTGCGTGGAGGCGGCGCTGCGGCTTCTGCTCGGGGAGCGCCGCATGGTCCCCGCCGTGGTCTACCAGGCGGACTATTTGCAGGGAGAGCTTTTCACCATGTACCCTGACCGCCAGCTCGGGAGTACATACTTCTGTTTAAGCGATCATCTGGAGCTGTATTCGTAAAAAGAAACAACGTTATTGATATGCCGTTTCGCTCGCCCCTGGCGGGGCAACCGCGAAACATGGCAAAATTGCTCCCCAACAAATTCAAGAATGTATTGTTCAGGATAACGATCCGGTTTTTTACCGGTGATAAATCCGTTTATATTCCGCGCTCTCGCTGCCGTCGGGGTCGTACAGATAAAGCGACGGCTCGATCGTGATGCCGGGTCTGCCGCCCCTGCGCCCTTCAGCCAATACCAGGCTCGGCGCGGCGGATGCGTCCCGGCACACGAGACGCAGGCGCTTCGGCTCCAGCCCCGCCGCCGTCATGCATACCAGCAGCTCCGACAGACGCTCGGGCCGGTGGACAAAGCAGACGCGCCCGCCGGTGCGCAGGAGATAGGCCGTCGCCGCGCAGAGCGCCGGTAGGGTGCACAAAAGCTCGCTCCTCGCCGCCGCCCGATCCGCGTCCTGCGGCAAAATCCCGCTGCCCTGCGGAAAATAGGGCGGGTTGCAGACAACAAGGTCAAAGCTCCCGGCGCGAAAGAGGGCCCGGTGATCCCGGATATCGCCGATCACAACTTCGCCGCGCGTATCAAAGCCGTTGAGCGCCATGTTCTCCCGCGCAAGGAAAGCTGCCTCCGGGACGATTTCAAGCCCGGTCATGTGCAGATTTGGCGCGCGTTCAAGCAGCAGCATCATCAGCGCCCCCGACGCGCAGCCGAGGTCGATGCCGCGCTTCGCCCCCGCCGTATGCACGAAATCGGCCAGCAGCACACAGTCGGTTCCCAGGCGAAAATGCGCCGCCTGCATCAGCCGCGGCCCGCCCGGCCAGAGAAGCTCGATGTCAGCCATTGGTTTTTTCAACTCCCTCCGTCATGGCCTCGCGGGAGATCGGCCATGCCAGCAAGCTTGGATCATCACGCGCTTCCCGCGCGTCGCCATCCTCCCTCAGAGAAGGAGGCAAAACAGAACAGAAAAAAAGGGACGCCAAGCGTCCCTTTTTTCTTTTTTGAGGATTACTCCTGAACAATCGCCTCAGCGGGGCACTGAGCCGCGCAGGCACCGCACTCCAGGCACTTGCCGGCGTCGATCTCGTAGTGGAGCTCGCCCATATCGATCGCTTCGGCGGGGCACTGAGCTGCGCAGGAACCGCAGGACAGGCACTCGTCAGTGATAACAAAAGCCATGATGATACCTCCGTATGTAGTTTGACCCTTGGGTCTGAGGTCATTGTAGCACATCTCTCCCAAAAATCAATTACAAATCTGAAAATTCGCGAATATATTTTGTAATGATTCTGGCGATACTTTTTCCGCGCCCCGCGATTCGCCCCTTTCGGCGGCGCGCGTGGGAGATAATGGATTCTCAAAGGGAGGGAAGCCCTGTGAAAAGCAATGAAAAATTTACCCAGCGGGCGGAAACCGCCATTGAGGCCGCCCGCTCCGCCGCCGGGGAGCTGGGCCACGCCTACATCGGAACGGAGCATCTGCTGCTCGGCATATTGGAAGAGGAAGACGGCCTCGGCGCGCATATCCTGCGCCGTCAGGGACTGGAGCGGGAGCATCTGCGCCGCGTGATCGCGCGGGAGACGGGGCTCGGCTGTCCGGGCGCGCCGGGACTCGGCCTGACCCCCAATGCGCGGGCGGCGCTGGAACAGGCGGCGGCAGAGGCCAGGGCCCTGCGCCACGGCTGCATCGGGACGGAGCATCTGCTGCTGGGTCTGCTGCGCATCCCCGACTGCGGCGCGGTACGGGCGCTGCGGGGCGCGGGCATCGACCTCAACGACGTCTGCACCGCGATCATGGACGTCTTCGGCAATCCGGATCCCCGGGGCCGCCCCCAGACCGGCACGCTGCGCAGTCCCCTGCGGAGGGCGGAGACGCGGGTGCTGGATCAGTACAGCCGCGATCTGACCGAGCGGGCGGCAAACGGTCTCATCGACCCCGTGGTGGGCCGCGGGGCCGAGATCCGCCGCGCCATCCAAATCCTCTCGCGGCGCAGCAAAAACAATCCCGTCCTCATCGGCGAACCCGGCGTCGGCAAGACCGCCGTTGCCGAAGGGCTGGCACTCGCCGTAGCGCGGGGCGAAGCGCCTCCGAATCTCGGCGGCAAGCGCATCGTATCCCTGGATATCCCCGCGATGCTGGCGGGCACCAAGTACCGCGGCGACTTTGAGGATCGGGTCAAGTCCGTTCTGCGGGACGTTCGCCGCGCCGGGGACGTGATCCTCTTTGTCGACGAGCTGCACACCATCGTCGGGGCGGGCAGCGCCGAGGGGGCCATCGATGCGGCCAATATCCTCAAGCCCGCTCTCGGGCGGGGCGAGGTGCAGATCATCGGCGCGACCACGCCGGAGGAATACCGCCGCTATATTGAGAAGGACGCGGCGCTGGAGCGGCGCTTCCAGCCCGTGCAGGTACGCGAACCGGATCAGCGCCAGGCGCTGGAGATGCTGCGCTCCCTCAAGCCCGCGCTGGAAAGGCACCACCGTGTCAGCTTCTCGGAGGCCTCCATGGAGGCAGCCTGCGCCCTCAGCGTGCGCTATATCAACGACCGCTTTCTGCCCGACAAAGCCATCGACCTGCTGGACGAGGCCGGAGCCGCTGTGCGCGTGCAGGGCGGGCAGAGCGTCACGGAGGCGGACGTGGCCCGTGTCCTCTCGGTCTGGACGGGGATTCCCGCAGCGGGGCTTTCCGAGACGGAGAGTGAGCGCCTGATCGCGCTGGAAGAGCGCTTAAAGGAGCGTATCATCGGGCAGGACGAGGCGGTCTCCGCCGTTGCCCGCGCCATCCGGCGGGGGCGCGTGGGACTCAAGGATCCTTCAAGGCCGGTCGGCTCCTTCCTCTTCTGCGGGCCGACGGGCGTTGGCAAGACGGAGCTCTGCCGGGCGCTGGCGGACGCGGTGTTCGGGGATCGTGACGCCGTCATCCGCCTCGACATGTCCGAGTATATGGAGAAGCACTCGGTCAGCCGTCTGATCGGTTCGCCCCCCGGCTATGTGGGCTACGAGGACGGCGGACAGCTCACCGAGAAGGTGCGCCGCCGCCCGTGGTCGGTGGTGCTGTTCGACGAGATTGAGAAAGCGCACGAGGACGTGTGGAGCATTCTCCTGCAGATCATGGACGACGGGCACCTGACCGATTCCGCCGGACGGCGGGTGGACTTCTCCAACACCGTGGTGGTCATGACCTCCAACGTGGGGGCAAAGGCCATCACCGACGGCAGGGCGCCCCTTGGCTTCGCCATTGACGGGGACGATGGCGGAAGCGTCTTGCAGCAGCAGGTACGGCAGGAGCTGCGCCGGACCTTTAAGCCGGAGTTTCTCAACCGCGTGGATGAGATCATCGTCTTCCGCCGCCTGGACGCGGGCGACATGCTGGCCATCACGCGCAGGCTCCTGAAAGAGGTGGAGCAGCGCTTCCTGACGCTCGGCCTCAGTCTCGCGGTCCCGGAGGAGACGGCGCGGCGGCTCAGCGAGATGGGCCGGAGCGAGCAGAACGGCGCGCGCCCCCTGCGCCGCACCATCCGCCGCGAGATCGTCGACCGCGCCGCGCAGCTCCTGCTGGAAGGGACGCTCAAAGCGGGTGACCGTGTGGCGGCTTTGTGCGGCGAAGGAGAGATCGTGCTGGAGAAAGAGTGACCGGATTTATCTGATCAAAAAGCTCTGTCCCATCCCATAGGGCGAGCCGTGCGCACTGTTTTTCACATGGGCGCGCATAGCCTCATGATCGGTCACGACGAGGCCGGCAAGGCGGTCGATCCCGAAGTCCAGCAGGGCCGGACACATGGGCACCGAGGGGCCTGCCAGGATGGTGACGGCGTTTTCGCAAAGGCTCAGCAGGTGCGGCAGGGTCTTGTTGATGAGGCTGCTGCCCGTGATGATCACCACGTCGCAGCGGGGCAGGATCCAGTCGCAGGCCGGGTCCGGGTAGTCGCCCGGCTTCGGCGCGCGCTCGAGAATATAGACCGCCCGCGCCTTCTCGCGCATTTCCTGGGGGCCGTGCATGTGTCCGACGAGGCCGACCGTCTTGCCATCCAGATCGATCCCGACGGTGGGATAGTTCTTCATGGACTCGCCGCAGCCCAACGCCGCCAGCCGCGCGGGGGTGTTGTAATACGCGTTTGACGCCGCAATGCCGAAGCTTGCCTCCCGCAGGTTCCAGCTCATGGCGGTCTTCGCCGCGTCCCTGAGCGAAAGCCCCGTCAGCCCGCCGGGATACCGGGGCGCGACGCTCTCCCCCGGCGTCATCATGCCGAGGCCCATTCCCTCTGACCAGGCGGCCATCGCCCAGCAGTCCCCTTCCGCCGTTTCGCGGACGGGGGCTTCGCTTTTCACGCCGTCGATCAGCGCGTCATAGAGGGCAAGATAGTTTTTACTCATTGGACATCATTCGCTTTCCGCCCGTTTTTGCAGGGCAAAGGTGTTGCGTTCCCAGAAAACGCCGTCGGCGTAGCCCTGGATGCCGGGATTGCGCTCCGCAAGCTCCAGGCGCTTTTCGCACCAGACGCAGTAGCGGGGGTTCTGCTCGATCCCGACAAAATGCCGCCCCAGCTTCTTCGCCGTGACCGCGCTGCTGCCCGAGCCGAGGAAGGGGTCGAGCACCGTGCCGCCCTTCGGACAGCTTGCGAGGACGAGCTTTGCCATCAGCTTCTCCGGCTTCTGCGTGGGGTGGGCGGTGTTCTCCGGCATCGACCAGTAGGGTATGGAGATATCATCCCAGAAGTTGGAGGGCGCGGTGTCGCGGAAACGCCCGTCCTTCGTCTCCTGCCAGTCCTTGGGCTGACCCTTATCCCGGTAGGGGGCGAGGACGCGGCGGCGCTGCCTGACGGCGTCGGCGTCGAAAGAATAGTCCTCCGAGACCGTGGCAAACCAGATATCCTCCATGCTGTTCTTCCAGTTTTTCTTCGCGCCGCGCCCCTTCTCGCGCTGCCAGGTGATGCGGTTTCGCACATGCAGGCGCGATTCCAGCACCCGGCCGATCACCGCGCTTGAACGCCAGTCGCAGCATACATAGACGCTGCCGTTCGGCTTCAGGCAGGGCAGGGCCGCATCCAGCCATTGCCCCGTATACGCTTCGTATGCCGCGTCATCCATGCGGGAGAAACGGCTGCCGTGGAAGTCCTTATCGAGATTATAGGGAGGGTCGGCGATCAGCAGATCCGCAATGCCACGCGGCAGCAAGGGCAGCACCGCGAGACAGTCGCCGAGGATCGTTCTGTCCAGCACCTCATTCAGCGCCGCGGGAGCCTCCACGCGTATACAGCGGGCGAGGTATTCCGCCCCCTCTTCGACGCTGAGATCGATGGTCTTGTTTTTCGGCGCCTTCACACGCTCACCTCACTGAAATCAACGCGCTGTATGGGCGCGTCCTCCACGCCGGCAAGTCCGCACAGGGCGCAGGCGTAGTCCCCGTCCATAAAGCTGTGCAGCCGCCAGGGGCGTTCATCCGCTGTCTGTACAAGGCCGGTCGGTTCTCCCAACCGCACGGCGAAGGACTCCAGCGGCTGGTTAAGCCCCAGGCCCAACGCCTTGACATAGCTCTCCTTGCAGGTCCAGAGGCGGAGGAAGGCAGCGGGCCGTTCGTCCTCCGGAAGTGAAAACAGCCAGGCGCTCTCCGACGGGTGAAAAAAGCGCCGCGCGATTTTCGGGTCATAGCGCCCCGGCGCTTCGATATCGCAGCCCACGGGCTTCCCGGAGACCGCGCACAGTACCCGCTCCCCGCTGTGGGAGAGGCTGAAATGAAAGTCCGGCAGCGCGGGAAAATACGGCTTGCCGTACTCCGTCACGCGGATCTCATCAGCTTTCAGCCCATCGGCGGCAAGGGCAAGCTTCAGCAGCAGCCCCGCGCCCAGAGAGAGCCGCCGCGCGGAATCAGGCCGGAAGGCGAGAACCTTTTCCCGCCGCTGATCCGGCACGGTCTCCAGCAGACGGGCAAAACGCGCCTCGTCCCGGAGCGCCTTCGTCGAGGCGAGATAGAGCTTCGTCCGCATGCATTGACCTCCTGCAAATACTGACCAGAGATTATGCTGAGCGCAGCGAAGACTTCTTTGCTTCCGCATGAAATATTCCTTCGCTGCGCTCAGAATGACACGGTATTTCTTAGGAAGCGCTGATTAAATCGAAGTGTGCGGATTGACGAGCAGATTTTTCGGCTGTCGAAAGCTGAAAAATGCAGGAATACTTTATGTATTTCAAATTTTTCAGCCGAAGACAGACGGGACATATGCCGTCAGGACGTGCGCGGCGATTTAGTCAGCGTTTCCATTACACCCCGCGTTTGAGCCTTCGGATGTCCTCGCCCACGAAGGGCAGGCGCTGGAACTCGCCCATGATGCGGGAGGCGATCTGCGGGGTGTAGCGCTTCCCCAGCTCCTCATTGGAGAGGTTCGTGCTGATGATGGTCTTCTTTCCGTTGACCAGGCGGTTGTTGATGAGGGTATACAGCGCGCTCTGCCCCATGGGGGTGGGCATCTCGGTACCCAGATCGTCGAGGATCATGAGGTCGCAGCTCTCCATCCGCTTGATGCGCACCGCCGCGGCTTCGCCCTCCTCGGTATCGCGGCCGAACTTGGCCAGCTCGTAGTTTTCCAGCGCAGAGGCCGCAGTGTCGTAGCAGACCGAGAAGCCCCGCGCCGCCGCGACCCGGGCGATGCACGCGGAGAGATATGTCTTGCCGAGGCCCGTGCCGCCCTGAAACAGCAGATTCGAGGAGGCTTCGGAAAAGTTCTCGGCATAGCGCCGACAGGCGTCCGAGACCTTCCGCATAACGTCCCGCGGAACCAGCCCCGTTGCGGGATCGGCCTCGCCCGGATAGAGCGAGAGGTCGAATTTTTCAAAGCTCTCGTCCCCGCGGCGCATGAGCGTGCCGAGCTCCTTCGTCAGCTCCCGGTTGTAGAGCCGGTCGAGGCAGCGGCAGACCTTGTCCCGGTAAAGTCCCGTATCCCGGCAGAGCGGGCAGGAGACGATCTCGTCCAGATAGTCGGCGCCGAAGCCGGAGGCTGTCAGAAGCTCTTCCCGGCGCATCTGGAGATCCAGGTTTTCATTCCGGATGGCGGCGATGCGCCCCTTCAGGTTCGGATCCTTGCTGATGGTCAGGCGCACAATCTGCGCCATGTGGGCGCGAAGCTGCGCGTCGATGTCCCGGATCTCGGGCACGCGGTCGCAGACCTCCGCATAACGGCGGGTCATCTCATCCCCGTTGCGCGCGCGTATTTTATCAAGCTCTCCCCTGGCCCGCGCCAGGAGCTTTCCGTCGTACGGCATTTAATCACTTCCTTATAGGCTCCACCTCTGGGGTAGCTACCGCGCAGCGACTGAGGGGGGTACCAATCCTTACAGGCCCCCGCTTTCCGGGCAGGCGCTGCGTTATATCTTGTCCAGCCCTGCAATCAGCGTTTCTATATCCTTCGGCGCTTTCACCCCGCCCGCTTTTCCGCGGGTTCTGCGGGCATCCTTCTCCCGCACGTCCTGCGGCGTATGCAGGCCTTTTTCGTGCCAGCTTTTGAGGATGCCGTTCATGTAGCCCCACTTGAGCCCGCCCGTGTTGGTGAGCGTCTTGTCATAGGCCAGCTCGATCATTTCGTCGTCAAAGCCCATATCGATCCACTCGGTGAGGAACTTTGCCTCCGTCGTGCCCGGTGCCCGGTCTGTAATGCCGACTGCCCGCGCCGTCTGCGCAAGTCTCTCTCTGCGGCGTTCACTGCCGGCGATGTATTCCTCCGCCTGTTCGATGGTAAGGATCTCGCGGTTGGCCCAGACGTAGCCCTCCTTCTCAATCTGCCGCATGGAGGGGGGATTGCCCTTGGGCCGGAGGCTGACGCAGTAGTTGAGCAGCATCATGATAACCTCTGTCGGCAGGGCCAGATTGTCATAGATGCCGAAGAGCGTTTTCAGATCGCTGCTTGACAGCGTGCGCCCCAGCTTGCGCTGCGCCTCGGTGACGAGGCCGGCAAAGCGCGGGTCCTCCCGGCTGCGCACGGCCAGATCCTTTGCCGTGTATTCCGGCCTCTCGTCCGCCGGGGGGAGCTTCTGCTGCTTTTCCGGCTGAACAGGCTTTTCTTCCCCGCGCGCAAGCCCCATGCGGCGGAGCTTTTCAAAGGCCGCCTCCATCTCCTTCAGCGTGCGGCAGAGAGCGCGGGCCGCGTCCTCCAGATCGCCCTCGGGGCGGCGGAGACGATAGAGCCACAGCAGGGCCACGTCCCCGTCGTGGGCGCTGATGATCTGATCGGCCTCCGGGGACGAAACGTGAAGCGTCTCCCTGTCTCCCTGCATGTGCTCTCACCTCCGAAATTCACGTTTTGTTTACGCATTGTTTACGTAGTGTGGTATTATATCACGACTTTTCCCTTGCCGCAAGAGTTGACAATGTGTTATAATTACCCTGTTGCCTTATGCGCAGAGATATCGCGACAGGGAAGGATTTTTTCCCCGGCCGTCACGCGGACGGAAGGACTCTTTCGCCTGCGTCCGGAATGACGCGCTCTGAGATTTTCCAATAAGTGCTGCCTGAAGAATTTCAAGACAGCCATTTATCATAACAAGAGGAGCAAATACACAGATATGACAGAACTGCTCTCGCCCGCCGGATCGCCCGAGGCCGTCATCGCCGCGGTGCAGAACGGCGCGGACGCCGTATATATGGGTATGGGCAATTTCAATGCCCGCCGCGGCGCGAAGAACTTCACCGACGAGGAGTTCGAGCGCGCCGTCCGTTACTGCCGCATCCGCGGCTGCAAGGTTTACGTCACGCTCAACACCCTGATCAACGACCGCGAGGTCGAGTCCGCTCTGGACAGTGCCCGCCTCGCCTCCGAATGCGGGGCCGACGGCATCATCATCCAGGATCTCGGTCTCATCGCCGCCGTCCGCCAGCACCTGCCGGACATCCCCCTGCACGCCAGCACCCAGATGTCGATCCATAATCTGGCGGGCGTGGAGGCCGCGGCGGAGCTTGGTCTGACCCGCGCGGTGCTGGCAAGGGAGCTGAGCCTTGACCAGATCCGCTATATCACGCAGAACGCCCCCATCGAGACGGAGATCTTTGTGCACGGGGCGCTGTGCTTCTGCCATTCGGGCCAGTGCTATATGTCGGCCCTGATCGGCCAGCGCAGCGGCAACCGCGGCATGTGCGCCCAACCCTGCCGTCTGCAGTATTCTCTCGGCGGGCGCATGGACGACCATCCGCTCTCCCTCAAGGACAACTGTCTCATCGACAGGCTTCAGGAAATTGAGGACGCGGGCGTCGCCTGCATCAAGATTGAAGGGCGCATGAAGCGGCCCGAATATACCGCCATTGTCACCCGCATCTACGCCAACGCCCTCAAGGAGCACCGCCAGCCCACTGCCGAGGAACTGGAGCAGCTTGAGCGCGTCTTCTCCCGCCAGGGCTTCACGCAGGGCTATTTCAACGGCGACCGGGAGGACATGTTCGGCGTGCGCGGCGAGGTCGACCCGGACGCCGGGCAGCTCTTCGCCCAGGCCCGCAAGGGCTATTCCGACGGGGAGCTGCGAAGAGTCCCCGTTCACTTTTACACCGTCGCGGAGAAGGGCCAGCCCATCCGCGCCATCGCCTTTGACGACGACGGGCACAAGGCCGTCGCCTCCGGACGCGTCCCGGAAAAGGCACGGGGGCAGGGGCTGAGCTCCGCTTATCTGACCGAACAGATGTTCAAAACCGGCGGCACACCCTACAACGTGGTGGAGAACAAGGCCCAGACCGATCCGGGTCTCTTCCTTCCCGCCGCCGCCATCAACGAGCTGCGTCGCAATCTTCTCGCCGATCTCTCCGAACAGCGCGGCACCCCGCCGCGCAGGAGAATGGGCCCCATCCCCTCCAAGCCGAAGGGCACGCCGCCGGGAGTCGATCCCGCCATGATCTTTCAGGTGCTTAACGCCGAGCAGCTCACACCGGAGCTCGCGGCGCTCAAGCCGAAGTATCTCTATGTGCCCATGACGGTCATGTACGAATATTTCGACCTGCTTGAGCCCTTTGAGGAACACGGCACCGTCCCGGTCGCGGTGCTGCCCCGCGTCATCACCGATGATGAGGAGCCGCGCGTGCGCGAGACGCTGGAGAAGCTCTTCGACTACGGCATCAACGAGGCGCTGGTCGGCAATCTCGGCCACGCGATGCTGGCAAAATCCGTGGGGCTCAACGTGCGCGGCGACTTCGGGCTGAACGTGTTCAACTCTCTGACCATGGAGATGGTAAAGCAGGCGGGCTTCCTCTCCGCCACCGCCTCCTTTGAGCTTCGCATCGCCCAGATCCGCGATCTCTCCAAGACGCTCGACACAGAGATGATCGTCTACGGCAGGCTCCCGCTCATGGTGTCCGACCAGTGCGTGATCCGCCATTCCTCGGGCCGGTGCAGCTGCGCGGTTCCGGCGCAGATGTCCGACCGCATGGGGGCCGTGTTCCCGGTGGTCAAGGAATACGGCTGCCGCAACGTCATTTACAACGCCCACAAGCTCTACCTCGCCGACAAGGCGGAGGATCTTTACAGTGCAGGGCTCTGGGGCATGCGCATGCTCTTCACCACCGAGACGCCCCGCGAATGCCTGGAGGTCGCCAAGGTCTACCTCGGCCAGTCTGACTACCAGCCGAACGTGCTGACAAGAGGTCTGTACTACAGGGGCGTAGAGTGATGCATTTGCCTCCCTCTTTGAGGGAGGTGGCATCCGGCCTCTCCCGCAGGCCGGATGACGGAAGGAGTCAACGTCGCCCTTTTTGCGCGCTCAGAATACTGGGAGACTCCCTCAGTCTCGCCCCTTGCGGGGGACGGGGCGAGCCAGCTCCCTCAGCGAGGGAGCCTATATGGAATTGGAGATTATTTCATGTCTATCATACTTGCCTCCGCCTCGCCGAGGCGGAAGGAACTTTTGGAAATGCTCGGCGTGCGGGATCTCAAGATCGTCCCGGCCGTCGGGGAAGAGAAGGCCGAGACAGGTCTCCCGCCGGATGAGCTGGTGAAAGCTCTCGCCTCCCACAAGGCGCGGGAGGTTGCGGCAAAGTGTGCCTCTGATGATATTGTCATCGCCGCCGACACCATCGTCTGGCATGACGGGCGCGTCTACGGCAAGCCCCATTCCGAGGCGGAGGCGGCAGAGATGCTGCGTTCACTTTCCGGAGACACGCACGAGGTCTATACCGGCGTGTCGGTGATCCGAAGCGGGAAAGAGCTGCTGGCCGCAGAGCGGAGCGCTGTTCGCTTCCGGGCGCTTTCGGACAGGGAGATCGCCGCCTATATCGCCACCGGGGAACCCATGGACAAGGCCGGGGCCTACGGGATTCAGGGGAAAGCCTCCCTCTTTGCGGAGGGAATCGAGGGCGACTTCTTCAACGTCATGGGTCTGCCGCTGTGCAGGCTCGGGCTTATGCTGAAGGCGCAGGGGGTAGAACTGCTTTGAAGGATTATCTGAAAAAGAACGGTCTGCGGGTGGGTATCATTGTGGCCGCCGCCGCGCTCATCATTGCTCTCGGCTCCGCCGCGCGCGACGGGCGCATCGGCTTCGTGCAGAACGTGACGGGCATTTTTAAGTCCCCCATCCAGAAGGTTCTGAGTTCCGCCATCAACTGGTTTGACAGCATGTACGGTCAGATTTACGAATACGACTCCCTGCGTGCCGAGAACGAATCCCTGCGCTCCCAGCTTGCCGACGCGCAGAAATCCGCCCGCGACGGCATTGAGGCCAGCGAGGAAAACTCCCGCCTCAGAAAGCTTCTGGAGCTGCGGGAGAAGCACACCGACTATGTGATGGAGTCGTGCAAGGTGGTGCTCTGGTCCAGCTCCAACTGGTCCAGCGCCTTCACGATCTCCAAGGGCTCCTCCAGCGGCATCGAGCTGGGCGATCCGGTCATCACCGAGTACGGCGCGGTGGTCGGGCAGGTCACGGAGCTCGGCACCAACTGGGCCACAGTCTCGACCATCATCGACGTGGACATGTCCATCGGCGCCTTCGTCGGCGCGACCGGCAACTCCGGCATGGTGGTGGGCGAGTATTCGTTCATGCGCGAGAAGACCGCGAAGCTGACCTATCTGGCCGACGGGGCGCAGATCTTCGTGGGCGACGACGTGCTGACCTCCGGCTCCGGCGGCGCGTTCCCGGCGGGGCTGATGATCGGCACGCTGATCGCCGTGCAGACCGAGGCCGGCGGGCAGATCGAATACGGCATTGTGGAGCCGCAGGCCAATCTCGACTCCCTGGTGCAGGTGTTCATCATCAAGGATTTTACGGTGGTGGAATAAGCCGTGCAGGATTATCTGGAGAAAATCGACCTGCGCAAGGTCGTCCGCTATACACTGTTCATGTTTCTGACGCTGATGGCGCAGAACATGGTTTTCAGCCATATCAGGCTCTTCGGCGTCAAGCCCATGCTGCTGCCCTCGGCGGCTGCGGCGGTCGGCATGTTTGAGGGGGCCACCTGGGGGCCGCTGTTCAGCCTGGTGATGGGCTACTTTGCGGACATGAGCTTTGTGGAGCACCGCGTGTTCTTCCTGCTCCTGCTGCCTGCGCTGAGCCTGCTGTCGGCCTTCATGTCGCAGTTTTTCATCAACCGCCGCTTCTTCGCCTTTATGGGCATCGCGTTTCTGGCGCTGCTGATCACGGGACTGCTGCAGATGCTCAAGGCCCTGGCGGGCGACGCCTGGAGTCTGGAGATGCTCAAGGTCGTCGCGCTGCAGACGCTGGTCTCCCTGCCGCCCGCGGCGCTGGCCTACCCGCTGCCCGCGCGGTGGAGCCGGGAATGACAGCACGCATGCCTCCCCCGGCCGCGCATGCGGCGCCTGGGGGAGTCCAGCGGTGGAAGGGGATTTCGTTGACGGACGCCCCTTCAGTCTGCGCCTCGCGTGAGATCGGCGCAGCCGGCTCCCCCGGAGGGGGGAGCCTAAAAGGAAAGGAATCCTTATGAACAGCAAACTCATCAAACCCGGCAGGCTGGCGGCGCTGGCGGCGCTCGCAATCGTGCTGCTGTCCGTCTACCTGTACTTTCTCTATCAATTGCAGATCGTCCAGGGCGAGGCCTACTACAACCGGGCAAACGAGCTGACCAAAACCACCCGCACGGTCACGGCCGCGCGCGGCAACATCCTCGACCGTTACGGGCGCGTGCTGGTGTCGAATTCCGAGTGCTACAACCTCCGCATTGACACGGACAAGCTCTTTGCCAACGACGACCCCAACGCCGTCATTCTGGAGCTGGTGGGCATGGTGCGCTCCTACGGCGACGAGTACACCGACGATTTGCCCATCACCTTTGAGCCGCCCTTCGAGTACGACCCGAACATGACCGCCATCCAGCGCACCATGCTGGAGGCCTACTACAAACGGCAGAATCTCGACCCCAACTGCTCGGCGGTGGAGCTGATGAGCTTTATGCGCACGCGCTACAACATTGACAACAGCTATTCCGCCGCGGAGATGCGTCTCATTGCGGGCGTGCGCTATTCCATCAACGTGCGCTACGCCATCAACACCGCCGATTACGTCTTCGTTGAGGACGCCAGCATGAACCTCATCTCCTCCATCATGGAGAACAAGCTTGTCGGCATTGAGGTCAAGCGCGCCTATATCCGGCAGTATTCCACCGACTACGCCGCCCATATCCTGGGCTATGTCGGCCTCATGACCCAGGAGGAATTTGAGAAATACTCCCTGCTGGACTACTCCACCGACGCCATGGTGGGCAAGGACGGCATCGAATACGCCTTTGAAAACTACCTCCACGGCCAGGACGGCGAGGTGGAGGAAACGCGCAACGCCCAGGGCACCATCCTCGCCACGGTCTATACCAAGGAGCCGGTACCCGGCAACCATATCTATCTCACCATCGACAGCGTCCTGCAGGAGCAGACCGAACGCATCCTGGGCAACGGCGTGGAGATTCTGAAAAAGAACATCGCCCAGAAGCGCGCCGAGGGCACCGCGCGCGGCGACTACAATGTGGAGCTCAAGGACAACATCACCGGCGCCTCCGCCGTGGTGGTGAACGTGAAGGACGGCTCGCCTCTGGCGCTGGCGAGCTGGCCGACCTACAACGTCTCCCGCATCATCGAGGACTATCAGGAGCTGCTGGTCGCGGAGAACGCCCCGCTCTTCAACCGGGCGCTGCTGGGCACCTACGCCCCCGGCTCCACCTTCAAGCCCTGCACCGCCATCGCGGGTCTGACCAAGGGCATCATCAACACGGAGAGGAAGATCAAGTGCCAGGGCGTGTACACCCGGTACGCCGCCGAGGGCTACGCCCCTGAGTGCTGGATCTGGAACGCGAACAAGAACGAGCATTTGACCCACCCGGAGGAAAATGTCACCACCGCCATCCGCGATTCGTGCAACTACTTCTTCTACACCGTGGGCAACGATCTCGGCGTCGACGATATGGGCGAATTTGCCGCGGCCTTCGGACTCGGGCAGTTTTCGGGCATCGAGCTGGTCGAAGCCAAGGGCAACATGTCCAACCGCGCCAACCACCAGGACTACGCGGGCTCCGAGTGGCGAATCGGCGACACGCTGCAGGCCGCCATCGGGCAGTCCGACTCCGTGTTCACGCCCATCCAGATGGCCGAGTACTGCGCCACCGTCGCAAACGGCGGCACGCGCTACTCCGCCTCCATCATCAAGACCATCCGCAACTACGACTACAGCCAGAAGCTTTACGAGCGTGAGAAGAAAGTCATGTCCTCCGTGGAGACCGCACAGTACAACTGGGACGCGGTACACGAGGGGATGTGGCAGGTGCTCAACGACTACACCAACGAGACCAACGCCAACATCTGGGTCCCCTGCGCCTGGCGCTGTGCCGGCAAGACCGGTACCGCCCAGAAGGGCGAGGGCATCCAGAACGACGGCATCTTCATGTGTTACGGCCCGTATAAAGACCCCGAAGTTGCGATCTTTGTCGTGGTGGAGCGCGGCGGCGCCGGCGCGGATGTGCAGTTCATCGCCCGCCAGATCATGGACGCCTACATCACCATCCGCGGCTACAGCGACACGTCAGAGCCGGAGATGGCGCTGCTGAAATGAATTTGCCTCCCTCAGTCCCAGCTCCCCCAGGCCGGCCTCTCTTGTCCCTTCGGGACAATTCACCTTCTGTGCGTGCTGGGACAGCCTCCTCAAAGAGAGGGTTCACTGAAAAAATATCACAAAAAACTGCAAATAATCAAAATTTCATATTGCACTTTTCACAAAGAATGTTTATAATAAAGCAGTTTTATGATAGTGTATGAATGACGGATTGAGAAACGGAGTATACCCATGAACATTGCTTTGATGGCACACGACAGGAAAAAAGAACTGATGGTTCAGTTCTGTATCGCCTACTGCGGGATTCTGGCGGAGCATTCGCTCTGTGCGACCCATGTCACCGGCAAGCTGGTGGCGGAGGCGACGGGGCTGCCCATCACGCTCTACCTCCATGCCGATCAGGGCGGGTCCCAGCAGATCGGGGCGCGCATCTCCTTCAATGAGATCGACCTGGTTCTGTTTTTCTGCGACCCCACCAACCCCAGGGGCTTTGACGACATCAACAAGATCGAGCGCCTGTGCGATCAGTATCAGATCCCCTTCGCCACCAACGCCGCCACGGCGGAGGTGCTGGTGCAGGGACTGCGCCGCGGCGATCTCGACTGGCGCAACATCGTCAACCCCCAGAAGAGATAAGTTAATATCGTTTTGCACTTCTGTGCAAGGGGCAAAAAACGCAGTATTGACCGTAGGGGAGGGGCTTGCCCCTTTCGCACGGGTGCGCTTTCCTGTTGTCTGAACAGCACGGCAAATCCGCAGATTTGATGCGTATTCGCCCTTTATCCGCAAAAATCATTATGTTTTTACCTCCGGGAGGGGCAAGCCCCTCCCCTGCGATATTCTTGGACAATTTTCCGGAAAGGAATATGCTTATGGCAAAAGTCAGTCCCCGGACGCTGTCCGGATTTATGGAGCTGCTGCCCGCGCAGCAGATGAAGATGGAGCGCATGATGCAGATCCTGCGCGACAGCTACGCCCTCTACGGCTTCACGCCTTTGGACACCCCGATCATCGAATCGGCGGAGGTTCTGCTGGCCAAGGGCGGCGGCGAGACCGAAAAACAGGTCTACCGCTTCCAGAAGGGCGACAGCGATCTGGCCCTGCGCTTTGACCTGACCGTGCCGCTGGCCAAATACGTCGCCCAGCACTACGGCGAGCTGGCCTTCCCCTTCCGCCGCTGTCAGATCGGCAAGGTCTACCGCGGGGAGAGAGCCCAGCGCGGACGCTTCCGCGAATTTTATCAGGCCGACATCGACGTGATCGGCGACGGGAAGCTCGACATTCTCAACGAGGCGGAGATCCCCGCCATCATCTATAACACCTTCACGAAGCTTGGGCTTACGAAGTTCAAGATCCGTGTCAACAACCGCAAGCTCTTAAACGGCTTCTATGCCATGAACGGCATGAGCGAGAAGGCCGGGGAGATCATGCGCACGGTGGACAAGCTGGACAAGATCGGCGCGGAGAAGGTAAAGGCGCTTCTCATCGACGAGGTGAAGATGCTGCCCTGCAAGGCCGAGAACGTCCTCGACTTCATGGCGATCTGCGGCACCAACGCGGAGGTCATCGAAGCCCTCGAGCGCTACCGCTGCATGGACGTGACCTTCGACCAGGGTCTGGACGAGCTGATCGCCGTCACCCGCTACCTGCGCGACTTCGGTGTGCCGGAGGAAAACTTTGCCGTCGACCTCACCATCGCCCGCGGCCTCGACTACTACACCGGCACGGTGTACGAGACCGTCATGAGCGAGCACCCCGAGATCGGTTCCGTCTGCTCCGGCGGACGCTACGACAACCTGGCCGAGTATTACACCGACAAGCAGCTGCCCGGCGTGGGCATCTCCATCGGCCTGACGAGGCTGTTCTATGTCCTCAACGAGCAGGGGCTTTTGTCCGACGAGCTCATCACCGCCCCCTGCGACGCACTGGTTCTGCCGATGACGGAGGAGCTGGGCTTCGCCGTCGCCGCCGCCACCGCGCTGAGAAACGCCGGGATCCGCACCCAGCTCTACGGCGAGAAGAAGAAGTTCAAGGCCAAGATGGCCTACGCCGACAGGATCGGCGTGCCCTTCGCGGTGCTCATCGGCGAGGATGAGATGAACGAGGGCGTCCTGTCGGTCAAGGATATGAAGACCGGCGAACAGGTCAAGCTCGCGCCCGACGCGGCGGCACAGTACATTGCGCAGCGCGTGGCCGCGATGAACAGCGGCAGCGTGATAAAGGAATAAAAACTGCAGTGGGCATCATTCTGCATCCCTGCATGATACTGAGCAATGCTATAAATGTAGGGGCCGTTCATGAACGGCCCGGCAGCAAAGCCTGTGTTTTTCGTGTCCGCCCGGGCGCATACGTATAACGTGCGCTGTACCGCCGGGCGATTCATGAATCGCCCCTACGTGTCTAACACATAACATGAAAAGGAATTGATAATCATGACACAGTCCCGCACCCATACCTGCAACGAGCTCCGCATGGAGCATGTCGGTCAGAAGGTCAAAATCGTCGGCTGGATGGAGAATGTCCGCGAGGTCGGCAACAACTTCGCCTTCGTCGTCCTGCGTGATTTCTACGGCACCACCCAGGTCGTCATCGAAAACGAAGAGATGATGCGCATCGTCAAGGGTCTCAACAAGGAGTCCACCATCTCCGTCGAGGGCGTCGTCCGTGAGCGCGACAGCAAGAACCCCAAGCTGCCCACCGGCGACATTGAGGTCGTGCCCGAGAAGATCGAAGTCCTCGGCCGCTGCCGCTATAACGAGCTGCCCTTTGAGATCAACCGCAGCCGTGAGGCCGATGAGACCCAGCGCCTCAAATACCGTTATCTCGACCTGAGAAACCCCGCCGTCAAGAAGAACATCATCCTCCGCTGCAACGTCGTGGCGGCCCTGCGCCAGGCCATGACCGAGCATGGCTTCCTCGAAATCACCACGCCCATCCTCACGGCCTCCAGCCCCGAGGGCGCGCGCGACTATCTGGTTCCCGCAAGAAAGCACCCCGGCAAGTTCTACGCTCTGCCCCAGGCGCCGCAGCAGTTCAAGCAGCTGCTGATGACCTCCGGCTTCGACCGCTACTTCCAGATCGCCCCCTGCTTCCGCGACGAGGACGCCCGCGGTGACCGCTCCCCCGGTGAGTTCTACCAGCTGGACATGGAGATGGCCTTCGCCACGCAGGACGACGTGTTCGCGGTGCTTGAGGACGTGCTGCCCCCGATCTTTGCCAAATACGGCACCTATGATATCGCCTCCACCGCGCCCTTCAAGCGCATTCCGTACCTGGAGTCCATGGAGAAGTACGGCTCCGACAAGCCCGACCTCCGCATTGATCTGGTGCTTCAGGACATCACCGGGCTCGTCAAGGGTTCGGACTTCGCCCCCTTCGCCGAGGGCAACACCGTCAAGGCCATCGTGGTTTCCGGCTGCGACCTGACGCGCAAGCAGATCGACAAGCTCTGCGCCGACGTCGAGGTGCAGGCGGGCGCGAAGCCCTACTGGTTCAAGATGGACGAGAAAGGCGAGCTTGCAGGAGGCGTTGCCAAGTTCCTGGCCGACAGGAAGGACGCCGTGGTCGAGACCCTGGGTCTCAAGCCCGGCACGCTGGTCGGCGTCGCGGCGGGCAAGCACGATCAGGCCCTCAAAACCGCGGGCGTCATGCGCAAGATGCTGGGCGCGGCGGTTCCCGGCCACATGGACAAGGAGCGCTACGAGTTCTGCTGGATCGTCGACTTCCCGATGTACGAGATCGGCGAGGAATCCGGCGAGCTGGAATTCTGCCACAACCCGTTCTCCATGCCCGCGGGCGGTCTCGACATTCTCCTGAAGGCCGAGCGCGGCGAGGTTGATCCCCTCACCATCACCGCCGACCAGTACGACCTGGTCTGCAACGGCGTGGAGCTCTCTTCCGGCGCTGTTCGCAATCACGATCCCGAAATCATGATCAAGGCCTTTGAGATGGTGCGCCTCGGCGAGGAGGACGTGAAGAAGAAATTCCCCGCCATGTACAACGCCTTCTGCTACGGTGCTCCCCCGCACGCGGGCATCGCCCCGGGCGTCGACCGCATGGTCATGCTCCTGGCGGGCGAGGACTCCATCCGTGAGGTCATCCCCTTCCCGATGAACAAGAACGCCCAGGACGTCCTCATGGGCGCGCCCAGCGAGGTCACGCAGAAGCAGCTGGATGAGCTGCATATCGCTGTCGTGGGCGAGGTTGAAGAATAAGTCATTTCACAATCTGAGCCGGAGGTCTTGTGCCTCCGGCTTTTTTTGCGTATCACAACAAAATGTTTACAATTATTATGTAAATCTTAACAATTTATAAGATGCATTTTTTTCCGGAATCCCGTATAATGCGCACAAGGGCAAAATGGCCCCAGAAACTGACTCATCAGAAGAAGGACTGAGAACATGAAGAAAATACTTTCCCTTACCCTTGCACTGATCATGATGCTCTCTCTCTCCGTGACCGCCTGGGCGGCTCCGGTCAGGGCGAGCGACGAATCCACCGTCGCGCAGATCAAGCTGCTCAACAACAACTTCGGCAGCTTCCGTCAGGACGACAGCTGGTCCTACGCCGTCACAGATCTGGATCACAACGGCAGACTTGAGCTGATCGCCACCACCATCCAGGGCGACGGGCGCACCAGTCAGGTCAAGCTCTGGGAGGTCGGCGCGGATCTCAACTCCGTCGCGGCCTGCCGGGTCGATATCCCGGCGGACGAGTCCTTCCCGGACATCCTGACCGAGAACGCGGACACCTTCTACAACCCCGGCAACGATCTCTGGAGCTATACCTTCTATGACAGCGTCGTCCTCTCCCCGACGGAGACCTATTACGCCCGCTGCGCCGTGACCCTTGCCAACAGCGTGCTGGGCTTCTCGCAGATGGCCGTGCAGCATACGACGCTCACGAACGGTACCCCGGTGACCGAGTATATGGACAACGACGGGCACATCATCTCGGCCGAGCAGTACAACAACGCGGGCCTCACCAGCAACACGGAGCTGGTCCGCAGCAACACGAACTTTGACTGGTTCTCCGGCTCCGCCGCGAACGAGCAGCGCCTCACCGCGAGCTATACCGTGAACAAGGGTATGTCTCAGCCCGCCTCCAAGGCCGATCCGGTTCCCACACCGGCCTCCGCGCCTGTCCAGACTGCTCAGACAAGCGGCAGCTTCCTGACGATTACCAAGCATCCCTCCAATGAAAGCCACAGCGCCGGCGAGACCGCCTACTTCGTCGCCAACGCCAGTGCCTGGACCAGCCTGACCTGGACCTTTGTCTCACCCTACGGCGGCGAGTTCAACGCCCAGAGCTTCCGCGGCTCCTTCCCCTACTGCTCCGTCAGCGGCGAGAACAGCACCACCCTCACCATCTCCAACATCGGCGGGGATATGAGCGGCTGGGGCGCTTACTGCACCTTCTATAACAACGGCCAGACCGCCCGCACCAACACCGCCTACCTCTATGTCACCGCAAAGCAGAATACCACCGCCACCCAGAATTACACGGTCCAGAACACCATCACCTGCCCCAACTGCGGTGCCCGGAACGTCTCCATCTACGGAAGCTGCTGGAACTGCGGCTATGACGTGTACAGCTATGTCAACGGCTGGACCGGCACGGTCTATGTTCCCGACTACTACAGCTACTACTATTATTACGATCCCGACATCACGGTCTTTGGTAACGGCGACGTCGGCGTGTCGGAGGCTCCCGGCAGCTACACCATCTACAGCGGCGACGGCTCCTCCGTCACCTACGACCGGGACGGCGCTTACCACGACTTCGGCGACGGCACCTATGCCTACGAGACCTACGACGGCAACTCCTTCTACTATGACGACAGGGGCAACTGGTCCGGCATCAGCGCCAACGGGGATTGGGAGGCCTATGACGCAGGGTCGAACATCCAGGCCGGCGGCAACTCCGAGGGATACTGGACCATCGACAACAACTACAACCTTGAGACGTACAGCAATCTCTACGGCTGGGGCTACCTGGACGACGACTGGAGCTACTACGACTTCTATTGATGCAAGGACAAAACCTGTAAGGAGGATATCATAACATGGAAAAAATTCGCATGCATGACGATGCGCTCAACGACGTTTCCGGCGGCGCGGTCATCCCCTACGCCGTGCAGAACGGCGACACGCTGAACGCTGTGGCGGCAAGGCTTGGGCTTCCCGTTGAGAAGCTGATGAGCTGGAACGGCATTTCGGATCCGAACGCCCCCCTCAGCGGAAGCGTAAAAATCAAACGCTGAACCGATACAGGAGACGCCCCGGGCTTCAAGCCTGCGGGCGCCTTCTTTTTTGTGTCGAAATTTCTGTACAGCCGCGGGCGCCTATGGTATAATTATTACTCCGGCAATTCAATATTTCCATGCCATAGGGCTGTACAGCCGGAGTAATATTATTAATATGCCATTTTTCTCGCCCCTGTCGGGGCAACCGAAAAATATGGCAATTATTCATTCGGCAATTTCTTACGTTTCTGCGAGAGATTTGCGTTTCCTTAATTACCGAATTAATAACATTCAAGCGTCGGCAAGTGGGAGGGCAACTTATGTTTTCATCCATCAAAAGCCTCGGCGTGAGCGGCATCGGCGGCTTTCTTGTCTCCGTGGAGGTCTATATCACCAACGGGCTGCCGCACTTTGAGGTGGTCGGTCTTCCGGACGCGGCGGTCAAGGAGGCGCGGGAGCGCGTACATGCCGCCGTCAAGAACAGCGGCTTCCGCTTCCCGGTGAGCAGGCTGACCGTCAACCTCGCCCCGGCGGATAAAAAGAAGACCGGCACGGTCTACGACCTGCCGATCCTGGTGGGTATCCTCGCCGCCTCCGGGGATATCAGGCAGCCCGACGCCGACACCGCTTTTATCGGGGAGCTGGGCCTCACCGGCGAGCTTCGCCCCATCCAGGGCGCGCTGCCCATGGCCCTCGCCGCGGAGCGCGAGGGGATACGCCGTCTGTTCGTCCCGGCGGAGAACGCGGCGGAGGCGGCTTTTGCCGAAGGGCTGGAGGTCTATGGCGTGAAGACCGTGGCGGAGCTCGTACGCCATCTGCGGGGCGAACAGACCATCACGCCGACCGAAGCCCCCGCGATGGAGGCGCAGGCGGCGGACGTGCTGGATTTTGCGGACGTGAAGGGGCAGGAGAACGTCAAGCGCGCCTTTGAGATCGCCGCCGCGGGAGGACACAACATTCTGATCGTCGGCCCTCCGGGGGCGGGCAAGTCCATGCTGGCCAAGCGTCTGCCCGGCATCCTCCCGGACATGAGCCGTGAGGAGATTCTGGAATCCACCGAGATCTGGTCGGTGGCGGGTCTGACGAGCCATGAGCGGCCCGTGATCGCCTCCCGGCCCTTCCGTGCGCCGCATCATACGGTTTCGGCGGCGGGTCTCGCGGGCGGCGGCGCATTCCCGAGGCCGGGGGAAATCAGCCTCTCCCACAACGGCGTGCTGTTTCTGGACGAGCTGCCGGAATTTCGCTCCGACGTGCTGGAGGTTCTGCGCCAGCCTCTGGAGGACGGCGTGGTCACAGTTTCGCGCGTGGCGGGCTCGGTCAGTTTCCCGAGCCGCTTCATGCTGGTGTGCGCGATGAACCCCTGCAAGTGCGGCTGGTACGGTCACCCCTCCGGAAGATGCAAATGCAGCGAGGCCGAGGTGCACCGCTACCACGCCCGCATCTCCGGGCCGCTGCTGGATCGAATCGATCTCATTGTCGAAGTTCCGGCGCTGGATTACGAAGAGCTCAAGCGCCGCGCCCCGGCGGAGTCCTCGGCCGATGTCCGCGCGCGCGTCAACGCCGCGCGGGAGCGCCAGCGCGCCCGCTTTGCCGACCGCGCCCAGTGCAACGCCCGTATGCAGTCGAAGGAGCTGCGGCAGTTCTGCGCCCCGGACGCGGAGGGCGACGCGCTGTTAAAGGCCGCGTTCGACACCATGCACCTCTCGGCGCGAAGCTACGACCGCATTCTGCGCGTCGCCCGCACCATCGCCGATCTGGAGGGCAGCGACGCCATCCGTGCCGACCATATTGCCGAGGCGATCCAATACAGGACATACGAGCTGCAGGCGTGACCCTCTCAGTCTCACTCGCAAGCTCGCTCGACAGCTCCCCCAGAGGGGGGAGCCAAGCCCTTGTCTCCAGACAAGCGTACGCAGAGAAGCCGGTCTGGGCGCTGGGGCGGAGAGGGCAAGTACGTTACCTAAGGAGCAATTTTCATGTCAGTTAAACTCATTGCATTCGACCTCGACGGGACCTTCCTGGACGACAAAAAGAACATCCTGCCGGAGAATATCGCCGCGCTGGAAAAGGCAGCCGAAAAAGGCGTGCATATCGTCCCCGCCACGGGGCGTATTTACAAGGGCATCCCGGAGGCGCTGCGGGAACTGCCCTTTATGCGCTGGTACATCACGGCCAACGGCTCCTACATCTACGACGCTGCGGAGGACCGCGCCGCCGCGAGGGCGGAGATTTCCGCGGAGCAGGCCGTCGCCTTCTATGAATATGCCGATACCCTCGGCGTGCTCTACGACTGCTATCAGGACAACTGGGGCTATATGACCGCTTCCATGCTGGCCGTCGCGCCGGACACGATCCCGGACCCCGGCGTGCGCAAGCTGATAACCGGGCTGCGCGCCCCGGTGCCGGAGCTGAAAGCGTACCTGCGGGAAAAGGGTACGGGCGTGCAGAAGCTCCAGCTCTACTTCACGGATATGCAACAGCGCGCGCGGGAGCTGGAGGAGCTGCCGAAGCGCTTCCCGGAGCTGGCCTTTTCCACCTCCATGCCCTTCAACATTGAGATCAATTCCCGCGCCGCCACCAAGGGGCAGGCTCTGCTGACGCTGTGCGATCTGCTGGGGATAGCCCCCGCCGACTCCATGGCGCTCGGCGACGGGACAAATGATCTCGACATGATTCAAAACGCGGGAATCGGCGTGGCGATGGCAAACGGCGATCCCACGGTGCTCGCCGCCGCCGACCATGTGACCGGGCACTGCAACGACGCGGGCTTCGCCAAAGCCGTCGAGCGCTTTGTGCTGAACGGATAATACGAATCGAATATACGAGGAACCCGGCGCCGGGGCGTTTTGCCCCGGCGCCGCTGATTATATGGTCGCTGTGTGTCACTGCGCTATGAGCGTGCAGTCGGTATGTGTCCGGCAGTATTCCGCCGCAGGGCTGTCCGCCGTGCTGTAGACATTCACACTGCCGCAGCCGTCGAAGGCGCCCTCTTCAATTGCGCAGTCTGCCGGGATGTGGATGCTCTCCAGATTTGTGCAGTTCCGGAAGGCCCATTTACCAATGCTCTGACAGCCGCTTGGGATCACGGCGGCAGCGATGGACGTGTCGCCCTCGAAAGCGCTCTCCCCGACAGTCAGCGTACCGGACGGCAACATGAGAGTTGCCTCATCCGTGATTTCGATCCTCAGTGTGCCTTCGCTCGCCGCGGGGTAGCCGTTATCGCTCTCGATCGTGAGCAGGCCTTCCCACATGAGGGTCTTGACCTGGTTGATCGTGTCATTGCTTTCGCTTTCGGGGTGAGGCGGCTTTTTGACGGTATAACTGCCGCTGCCCGTGGTGAGCGTGACCAGCAGCGCTTCATCGTCTCGGAGGGTACCGCTCATCAGGTCGCGGCCGGTCTGGTTGTCGACCGTAATGGGGTAGTCGACCCTGACCTTGGAGTAGTCGATCGCGCCCTCATAATCCCAGTGTATATCCTCCTGATAATTGGTATTACCGTCACCCACATAGGCATGGTAATGCCAATTGTAGCCGATATCTTCAAAGGCTACGCCAATGATCTCCCCCACGGGGGGCGTATAGTTGACATTCTCGCCCGGCACAAAGCCGCAGTCTAAACAGACGCCGCTTGCATCCAGGTTATCCAGATGAGGACGAGGCTGGTATACTCTGTACCAGGTGCCCTCCCTCTTGACCGCGCACTTGTCTCCGAGGAAGTAGTCGTGCATGGAGCTGTCTGCCGGATTGAAGCGGAAATACCTGCCGCCGTATGCGTTGAGCTGGGCGTAGTCTTTGGCATAAAGGGTGAGCCGGTAATCGTACTCACCGCTGTTTGCCGTCTGCTGGATGGAGTAATCGCCGCCATAGAGGAAAGCTCCGCTGCCTTCGCCGTCGGCATAGACCGCCATCTGATTGCCGACAAAGCGGCCGCCGTTGATCTTCAGGATGCCGCCGTCGCGGACATCAACCGCGTAGCAGTCGCGCGGCAGTGCAAAGATGCCGCCGTTGTTATGGCCGCTGGAATTGCTGTCGATGATATTGAGCTTTGCGTAATCCTGTACGCTGATCAGCGACAGATTGTCCTGACCATCATAAATCGGCACCGTGTTGTAGATCCCGTAGCCATTGAGATCCAGCGTGCCGGAGCAGTTTTTGAGTACCATCTGGGAATTCTGGACACTGTCTTTCTTCAGCACAATACATTTGTTTTCGCTGTCCGCGTCAGCTCCCCGCCGAGTCGGCATCCCGCTCAGCGCGTCAAATGCGTCCTGCAGGCTCGAAAACGCCCTGTCGCCGATCACGGCGACAGTCTCCCCTTCAATACCTTCATCCGCAAATGCGCAGCCCAGGTGCACGGAGAAGCACATGATCACCGCGAGGATCGCCGCCGAGATTTTTCTGAAACTCATCTCAAAACTCCTTTCCTGTTTTTATCCGAATAACATCGTTATTATTATAACATCTCAAACAGGTATTGCAATAGAAAGCTTGAGCAGGAAGGCATGACAATGAAAAAAAAACGGACGCTTCCAAAGAAACGTCCGTTGAAACTTTCGTTTAACGCTTGGAGAACTGAAAACGCTTCCGAAACTGAAAGCGGGAAACGGATTGATTTTTGCGTTTTCCATCCGTATTTCCGCCAAATTGACCATTTTCAAGCCGAAATCCTTTCAAAAAGTCGAATTGTAACAGGGCAAAATCATTCAAGGTTTGCTGCCTACCTGCTCCTTGCCCATGGCAGCCCAGGGCCACGGACGACAACAGGCGCAGCAAACCTTGAAGCGAAAGAAGAAAGGACATGAAAATGGAACAGTACATTTTTGATAAGAATAATGGCCTGTGGTACGAGCTGCAGGGCGACTACTATATTCCCTGTCTGGCTGTACCCGCCGAAGAGGAAACGCCCATCGGAATTTGGGGCAGCGGCACCTGAGATTTATCAAGCAGGAGCGCAAAGCCCTGTATATGGAGTTGCTGAGCGCCGGCAGGCTGAACAGCTACCTTGTGGACATCAATGCCCAGGCTGAGGAGAGGATAATTCTGCTGACAGAGCAGATGGCAACGCGCGAGGGTGTGACCGAACGACTCAAGGCGCAGGATCAAATGCTCTGGGTACAGCGCATGAACAGCATACAGAATCGTGCCGAAGAGATCGTGCTGAACGAGCTTGTTTACTGCTGAGGGGGTGCTGAAATGCAAGTTCTTGAAGATCTTTACATGGGCGACATTCATCCCAGTGAACGCAGCTTCAAAAAGGGCAGCCAGTATGCGAAAGCTCTGAATGAAGTCGTAAAGACCGGAGACGCTTTGCTTTGCACGCTCACAGAAAAGCAGAAGGAACAATTTGAAGCCTACATGACTGCACAGCGGGAGGTCAATGTCCTGAGCGACTGTGAAACCTTCTGCTATGCCTTCAAGCTCGGCGCAAAGATCATGATGGATGTGCTGACGGAACCCACGATGAAAGAAATCTGATATTGAAGCGACGCCAGGGGCGCAAGGTAATACTTCCGCCCCTGGTGTTTCCTTTTGATAGCCTTCAGCTCCTGCCTCACGGGCCTAAATCAGGCAATAGCGAACGGCCAAATAAACAAGAGATCACTTTTTAGTGCTCCATTCTCTCCAGAGCCGGATTCCAGATAATGGGTTTTTAATCTTGGCTGTTTATAACGGTTTCGGGGATATTTGCTTTGCAATTATTGCTGATTTTGCTGAGTGCGCATGAAAAAAGCATGGATTGTTTTCGATTATCTATTATGATATAATCTAAATAATAAAACTGGAGAGAGATTATGAGTGCATTTAACAAATTAGAATATGAATTGTATGCGTTGTTGGCTTTGGACCAATCTTTCCCCCAGTTTGTTCAACCGCCAATTGTAAAAGAAGAAAGCCCTGACTGGTTGGATACAGAAAATGAAATTGGGATTGAGGTGTCAAGAGCTGAGAGTACCCAAATAGGTTATGCGAAGAACCTGGCAAATCAATATCTTGGAAAGCAAAGAGATTGCATACCCAATAAAAGGATCGAGAGATTCAACGGGATGCTGTACTTTGACAACGATGATTGCTTATACGCAGTATCTGATACAAAAGGGCTATTCGATGCTGATCGTCATATTTGCTTTGCTCTTAACAGCGCAGAGGGAAAGCTAAATAAGCTCAATTCTTCACATTTCTGTAGCGGAAAGGATAACTGCCTTTTCTTATACCTCACTTTTTCCCTTCTTGAGGGTGATGGTGAGTTGTTCCTTTCGCAGTATAATGAATTAATCAAAAAATATGAAAAATGCTATAACCACATCTTTCTCATGGGCCATGAGGAGATTTGCCACATAGATATTCGCAAGCAAGAAACCAGCCTGGTTTCTTTTGACAAAAGCTGTATTGAAGGATTAGACAAAGCGGTACATGCGCTTGGAAAACTTAGCGCGTGGGAAAAAGGAACAGCGTTTTTCCCTGAATATAAGAAACTATTCAAGAAATAAGGGGGCTTCTCTATGAAATACTGTCCATATTGCGGCGCTGGACTTGATGTTGACATGCGCTTTTGCCCCAAATGTGGAAAGCCCTTTGAAGAAGGAAAGGCAAACCCACACATTACAGGAAAGCATATTAAAGAAGGGTCTGCTGAAGGCAGTGAGCTAACATATTCAATTCCCCTGAACGATACACCTCAGAAGAAAAGGCACGGTGGACTCATTGTGTTCGTTATCGCAGTTATTCTGGCTGGGCTTGCCGCTGGGCTGTATTTCGGTGGTGTATTCAAGCCGAAAGAAGAACCGATTGTCCCCTTTTCGGATAACACGGCAGCCATAGCAGATGCATCTAATTCTGTTGTGATGCTGAACTGCTATGATAAAGATGGGGAAATGTACGCAACCGCAAGTGGTTTTGTCGTTTTCGATGATAGTGTAATCGTGACAAATTATCATGTAATTGAACAGGATGCCTACCGCGTTACAGCGCAGACAGAGAAAGGCGATAGTTTTGATTGCCCGACGGTTCTGGCCTGGGATGCAGATAAAGATATAGCAATCTTAAAGGCGGAAAGACATACAGGTTTATCCCTGCTTACACCTGGCAGCACAGAAAATCTACAAAAAGGAGAAAAAGTTGTTGCTATAGGAAGTCCATTGGGCTTGATTAACTCTGTTTCAACTGGTGTTTTCAGTGGGTTCGTAACAGATGATGCCGGAACAACGCTGCAATTCACGGCTGCAATTTCTCACGGCAGCAGCGGCGGGGCGCTCTTCAACGACGCAGGGGAAGTAATCGGTGTAACATTTGCCACACTCCAGGATGGTCAAAACATAAATCTTGCTGTGCCGATTGAGGATGTAGCGGGACTGTATGAGAAGTCGAAAACGGTAAAGCAGATGAACCTGGAAGCGTTCTATGATACATTTGACCATACCCCACCAATTCAGATCTATACCCCCGACTATGTATTAACGCACTATGAGGAACTTGAAGGGGAAGAAATAGCTATAGAAGGGTATATATCATCAAAAACGACAAGCAATAATGGTACTTCTATACATGTTGTTAATGAAGCAAGCGATGTATTAGGTTATGAAGTTGACGCTAATAACGGGGGGTTATACACCCTTTTGAAAATTGTTACTGAGGAAGCAGGGCGAAGTATAGAAATTTCATTTAATGAAAACCAATATAAAATTGATTTACACCCAGGTGATAAACTGCTTATAAATTCTATTATTGAAGTTCTTCATGGAAATCAAGATAGTGTCGCATACACAAAGCCGTCTTTCATATTAAAGGGGATAGAAAAATAACTTGACAATTTGATTTTGCTATGAACACCAATCAAATTTCTTATCAAAGTGTATAGAACTGTTGTCACAAAAGCAAGTAGAGAAGGCCGGAACAAACTGTCCGGCCTTCCCTTTTTTGCTCATCGCACGCCGATCTCGTGCCGCTGAGATGGCTTCCGGTGCTGCTTTTCATATGCCTCACGCTCCCGGATTTTCTGAACGCGATCTTCGATGCTATTGGCTGGCGAGCTGTTCGTCGCAGAACGCTTTAAGCGCGGGAATGTCGGTAACGGCAGTCTCCCAGATGATATCCCGACTCATGCTGCCGTAGCTGTGCGCAACGAGATTTCGCATCCCCTTGATCGGGCCCCACTGCACACGATTTGCTGTCGCTTCACGGTATTCCTGGGAGAGATGGCTTCCCAACTCCCCGATCTGCAGGATGCAGAAGGAGACTGAACGCTGATAATCGGCATCCTGATCAAAAATCTCAAATGATCGACCGTAGCGGAGAATTGTCTTTTCAATTTCGGTACAGTAATCCCGAATGTGCTTGATCCTCTGTAAATCAGGCGACAGCATACAACGTTTTCCTTTCCGCAGCCACCGCAAGCCGAAAATCCGACTCGCTGGGCATCTGTGCTCTCTGCTTGAGAGAATCAACCGTCAACAGGTCAACTTTCTTATTCAGCGCTTCTTCCAAATCGCAGTATATGGCGGCCAGATCCAACAGCGACCTGACGGATGCGCCCTCTGTGTCAATCAGCAGATCGACATCGCTGTTTTCCGTCGCCGTACCGCGGGCGTAAGAGCCGAAAAGATATACCGCACGCAGACGATATTTTTGCGCAATCGGTGTGATGATCCGCTGAAGTTCCGCAATCGTGTAGACCATATCAGCTCACATCCTTTCAAGACTATCTTACAATAAAAACTGCGAAAAAGCAACAGAAACATAGGAATCCAAACAGACGCCCGCCGGACAAAAAAACAGACGCTCCGGAAGGAACGTCTGTTGAATGCTTTGTTTAACGCTTGGAGAACTGGGGAGCGCGGCGGGCGGCTTTGAGACCGTACTTTTTACGCTCTTTCATTCTCGGGTCGCGGGTGAGGAAGCCGGCGGCCTTGAGGGCGGCGCGGTAGCTCTCATCGACGACGATCAGGGCGCGGGCGATGCCGTGGCGGATGGCGCCGGCCTGACCGGAAACGCCGCCGCCGGTGACGGTCGCTTCGATGTCGACCTTACCGAGGGTGTTGGTGGCGACCAGGGGCTGACGGACGATGAGCTTCAGGGTCTCGAGACCGAAGTAATCGTCGATGTCACGGCCGTTGACGGTGATGGAGCCGGAGCCGTTGGGAATGAGGTGGACGCGGGCGACAGAAGACTTTCTGCGGCCGGTGCCGTACATATAGGGCTTCTTGGTCTTGTAGGTTGCCATAGTTCTTTACCTCCTCTTAGCGATCCCAGACTTCGGGCTTCTGGGCGGCGTGGGTATGCTCGGCGCCGGCGAAGATGCGCAGACGCTTGAGCTGCCACTGCGCGATGGTGTTCTTCTGCAGCATGCCGCGGACAGCCAGACGCATCGCAAGCTCGGGCTTCTTCTGCATCAGGATCTTGTACTGGGTCTCTTTCAGACCGCCGGGATAACCGGAGTGGGTACGGTAGTACTTCTGCTCCAGCTTCTTGCCGGTGAGGACGGCGTCCTTGGCGTTGATGATGATGACATAATCGCCGCAGTCGACGTGGGGGGTGTAGTCGGTTTTGAGCTTGCCGCGCAGAAGGTCGGCGGCGAGGGCGGCCGTCTTGCCCATGGGCTTGCCGGCTGCGTCAAGGATGTACCATTTGCGGTCAACGGTCTCCTTGGTGAGCATGGTTGTGGACATAGTCTTGCCTCCATATAGAATCAATTGTTTTGACAGTTTTGAGGCGCGGGACGGTAACGGGTTCCGCCCGGCGCGCTCTCCTTTTATACCACAGGGGAAGCGGCCTGTCAACAGCAATTTTTATTTTGATTTTGAAATCTCTCAAATGCTCGTTAAATCTCGCTGTATCTCCGTTATCCTGATTATCATTTTTCAAAAGAAAAGGCTTTGACAAGTGCCTTTCCTGCCGCTACAATAGGCAGTACGAAAACGAGGCGAAGGACGTGCTCTCTATGGACAAAGCAAAGCTGCTCAACGATTTTACCGGCACCGTGCGGCGTGCGGTGGATGACTATGACATGATTCAGGCGGGCGACCGGGTGGCGGTCGGCGTCTCGGGCGGAAAGGACAGTATGCTGCTGCTCCTGGCCCTCCATCACCTGCGGAAATTCTACCCCAACTCCTTTGAGCTGGAGGCCATTACCATCGAGCTCGGCTTCGAGGGGATGGACTTTACACCCGTGAAGGAGCTCTGCGCGGAGCTGGACATTCCCTACACCTGCCTGAAAACGGACATCAAGGAGATCGTCTTCGATGTGCGGCAGGAGGAAAACCCCTGCTCCCTCTGCGCGAAGATGCGCCGCGGCGCGCTCAACGACGCGATCCGGGAACGCGATATCCGCAAGCTGGCCCTCGGCCACCACTTTGACGACGCGGTGGAGACCTTCATGATGAGTCTGCTGTTCGAGGGGCGCATCAGCTGCTTCCGGCCCGTGACCTATCTCGACCGCTCGGGCGTGACGCAGATCCGCCCCCTCATCTACGCCGGGGAGCAGAAAATCGCGAATCTGGCCGAGGCGCTGGAGGTGCCGGTGGTGGAGAACCCCTGCCCCCAGGACAAGGGCAGCAAGCGCTATGAGATCAAGCAGCTTTTAAAAAACATGAGCGCCGACTATCCGGACATGAAGTCCAAGATCTTCGGCGCCATGCAGCGCCAGCCTCTCCCCGGCTGGCAGCCGAAGGAGAACTGGAGACTGAACAGGTAAAGCGCACAGGCGTTTTACCTGTTTTTCTTTTCTGTCAGTACGTCGCCACGGCGAGGTATCCGTACGGGGCGCTCGGTTCCTCGACAAGCGTGATTCTGAGCGACGTGCCCGGGGCCTCGTAATTCCAGTAATCGGCATACTCATAGATATCCGACGTGATCACAATGTCATAGGTGCCGTCGCCGTTTGCCCATGCGCCGTTGAGCACGATGTTCTGCGGGTCGGTCTTCCACGTGTTGACCCACGTCCTGTCCATCAGCGCAAGCTCGATGCGCCAGCGCAGCTCGCCCTCGGGGTAGACATACTGCAGGAGCGTCGGATAGTAGTAGTCGGCGTTGGACGTGCCAAAGTAGCCGTAATACGCCTCCGCGAACACGCGGGCGAACTGCAGCATGCGATCGGCAGTCTCCGGGTCGCACTCGGATGCGTACTCCTTGATCTCACCGAGGGAGTTTTCCGGCAGCACGATACGCTCCGGCACGCCCGCGGGCTTCACATAGCCCGCCGGAAGCGGGTTGACGAGCCACGCGTCCGGCAGGTTGCGGGTGCCCCCGGCCTGGTTGGCGGAGCGGTTCACCGCCTGTCCGGCAAAGTACATGCAGGTGGAGTTGCCGCCGTCCATGTTGGAGGCGTTGACGCAGCCGAACTTGTCCGCCATGATTCTGACACAGTCCTCAAAGGTGACGCCGATGCTGTAGCCCTGGCGGCCGTCGATGGCAACCATCACAACCGCGCCGTCCTCGCGCTGGCCGATGGCGGTTCTGGCGCCGATGCCGCTTTCAAAGGTGGAGGGGTCGGTGCAGACCCCGTCCACGATGAGTGCGGGGCCAAAGCATACCGCGTCGCGGATGCCGATATTCTGGCACTCTTCATAGTCGTAGTACCCAGCCCACATGCTGTTGCTGTAGTCGAGACCTGCAATCGGGCCGAGCTGCATCGTGCTGAAGTTGACGCCGCGGCTGTAGGTGATCCCGCTGGGGGGCCAGCCGTTTCCGCCGCCGCCCTCGTCCAGGAAGCCGCCGGCGTTGATGCCCGCGATCGCGCCGTACTGCTCGGCCATGGCGTCGAGCGTGAGGCCGTAGCCGGCCCAGTCGGTCGGCTCGGGCAGGGCGGTGCCGATATAGACACGGCTCGGATCGAGGATAATCAGGGCATAGACGGTCGCGCCCTTGTAATGGAACTTGTAGGGAATGATGCCGTCGCCGTCGTCATCCGTGAGCAATTCGCCGACAATGGGTTCCGGCGTCGGTTCCGGTGTCGGGACCGGTGTGGGCTCCGGCGTCGGGATCGGCGCGGGTTCCGGCGCGGCTTCGGGTATCGTGGTATACGCCGGGGCTGCCGCTGCCGCCGCAGGCGCAGGAGCCGCGCTCCTTCTCCCGCAGGCGCACAGGCACAGCGCCATTGTGAGGATCAGCAGACCCGCCAGCATTCTTCTCATATCAATCGGTTTCATTGCGTTTATCCTTCCTTGTGTACTCAAACAGCGCAAATTTACTATACTTCAGGCGGGAAGTCAAGAAACAGATCGTGAACGATTTATACTGACAGCAAAATCGGGAGAAAAAAACAGCGCACGGTTTCCCGTGCGCTGCAAGTGTTTTATGCGGAGATCAGCGGCCGAACTGGCAGTCGTTGTTGCCGGAATCGGAGGTCCACATCTCAAGCATGTTGATGGGGTCGTTGAAGTCGGCCAGCCAGCCCTCGCGCGCGAAGTCAAAGTTGCCCTGCTTGCGCTCCTGGAGGAAGACGTTCCAGTCCTGCTGTTGGATGGTCAGCTCGATGCCGACAGCGGCCAGATCCTGCTGGATGGACTCGGCAGTGGCGATATGACCGGTGTTGGTGTTGGTCAGGTACTCAAGCTGAATGGGATTCTCGGCGGAGAGCTTGCCGTCGTCGCCGAACTTGTAGCCGGCGGCCTTCAGCAGCTCAACAGCTTTGGCGGTGGTGCCGTCGGGATCCTTTGAGATGGCGTAGGGATCAAAGTAGCCCTGCTCGACAGGATCGGTCTTAAAGACACCGCCGTTGCCGTCGGCCATGCCGAGAGGAATGAAGGCGTTGGCCGCAACCTGGCCGCACTGGGCGATATTCTCGCAGATATACTCGCGGTTGATGAGGATACTGAAGGCCTCACGCATGCAGGCGGCCTGCTCGGGCGTCTTGCCCTCAAAGATCTTGGACTTGGCGTTGAAGGCCGCGTAGTAGGTGCCGAGGTTATCGATGATGTGGAACTCGGGGTTCTTGTCGGACAGGAGCTTGGCGATCTCGTCGGTGGGAATGGAGTCGATGAAGTCCACGTCGCCGGCGTTGTAGGCGGCGAAGATGGCGGTGTCGTCAGCGGAGAGCATGAACTCCAGCTTCTCGACCTTGACCTTGTCGGCGTCATACCAGTTGGGGTTCTTCTCGTAGGTCATGGAGACGTCGTGATCCCAGCCGGTGCAGACGTAAGCGCCGTTGGAGACAAAGCCGGCCTCCTGGCACCAGCCGCCGGGGCTGGTCTGCCAATCGGCGTAGGCCTCAACAGCCTCCTGCTTGACGGGATAGAAGGCGGGGAACGCCATCAGGTCTTCCATATAGGCGCAGGGGGCGGTGAGCTTGAACTCGAGGGTGGTGTCGTCCTTGGCGGTGACGGCCAGCTCGTTGGGATAACCCTCGAAGCCGTTGTACATATAGGCATAGTCAGCCGCGGTGCTGTCGGAGGCGGCGCGCTTCCAGGAGTACGCAAAGTCCCCGGCGGTCAGGGCGCTGCCGTCGGACCACTTGAGGCCGTCGCGCAGGGTGACGGTGTAGGTCAGGCCGTCGTCGCTGACCGTGTAGCCGGTGGCGCAGGCGGGGATCGTCTTGCCCTCGGCGTCGTAGGCGTACAGGCCGGAGAAGGAGTTGACCGCCAGGCACGCGCCGTCAACGGAGCTGTTGAGGGCGGGGTCGAGGAAGTCAGGCTCGGAGGCCAGGTTGATGCGGAGGGAATCGGCGCCGTTGGCGAGGTTGGCAAACATGAAGTACTTGAAGCCGAAGAGGTTGGCGTAGATGCCGTCCACATAGTCCTTCTGCATATAGTCGTCATTGTAGTAGTAGATAGGGATGACGCAGTTGGTGGCCATGATGATGTCCTCCGCCTGGTGCATCAGCTCGGTGCGCTTGGCAAAGTCGGTCTCGGCCTTGATCTGGGCGATCAGCTCGTCATACTTGGCCCAGTCCTTGATGGGGTCGATAAAGGCCTTGGAGACAAGCGCGGAAGCGTCTGGAGCGGCCTCTTCGGCGGGAGCCTCGGTGGCAGCGGGGGCCTCGGCAGGGGCAGGCGTGGCCGCAGGCTTGCTGCTGCAGGCGCACAGCGCGAACACCATGCTCAGAACCAGAAGCATTGCAAGAAGTTTCTTCATTGTGGTTTTCCTTTCGATACGATATTTTCAAAAACGGCAGAGCCGTGTTTGAAGCAAATTACCTGTTCCAGCAGGCGACCTGATGGCCGTTGCCGCGGTCGGTGAGGGCGGGGCACTCCTTCGCGCACTGCTCGGTGGCAAAGCGGCAGCGGGTGCGGAAGGCGCAGCCGGTGGGCATGTGCAGGGGACTTGGCACGTCGCCCTCCAAAAGAATGCGCTTTCTCGCGCGGGTCACGTCGGGGTCCGGGATCGGCACCGCGGACAGGAGCGATTCGGTATACGGATGGATGGGGTGCTCGTTTAATTCGTCCGAATCGGCGATCTCGACGATCTTGCCGAGGTACATGACCGCGATGCGTTTGGAGATATGGTGCACCACCAGGAGGTCGTGGGCAATGAAAAGATAGGCCACGCCCAGCTTTTCCTGCAGATCCTCAAACATGTTGATGACCTGGGCCTGGATCGACACGTCCAGGGCGGAGACCGGCTCGTCGCAGACAATGAACTTCGGGTCCACCGCGAGAGCGCGGGCGATGCCGATGCGCTGACGCTGGCCGCCGGAGAACTCGTGGGCATAGCGTCTGGCGTGCTCGGCGTTGAGGCCGACATAGCTCATGAGCTCCAGGATCTTCTCGCGCCGCTCCTTTCGGTTTGCGCAGAGGTGGTGGACGTCCAGCGGTTCGCCGATGATGTCCTCCACGGTCATGCGCGGGTCGAGGGAGGAGTAGGGGTCCTGGAAGACCATCTGCATCTCTTTGCGCATGGCGGTGATGTTCTTGCCGGTGACGGGCTCGCCGTTGAAGCGGATCTCGCCGGCTGTCGGTTCATACAGGCGCAGGAGGGTGCGGCCGACGGTTGTCTTGCCGCAGCCGGATTCGCCCACGAGGCCGAGGGTCTCGCCCCGGCCGACGTCAAAGGTCACGTCGTCCACGGCCTTGAGCTGCAGCGTCTTGAAGCCGGATCGCACCGGGAAATACATTTTCAGGTTTTTGACCTCTATCAGGGGCTCGCTCATTTCCCGGCCTCCCTTCCCTCAAAGGCGTCGCGGACATTCAGCCAGCAGGCGGCCTTGTGGTTTTCGTTGATCAGAAGCTCCTCCGGCTTCTCCGCAAGACAGATCTTCATGGCGCTGTCACATCTCGGACAGAAGGCGCAGCCCTTCGGCATGTTCAGCATGTTGATGGGCGTGCCGGAGATGGGGATCAGCTTCTTTTTCATGTTGTTGACGTTGGGGATGGAGCGCAGCAGGCCCCGGGTATACTCGTGCCTGGGGTTATAAAAGATCTCATGGGCGGTGCCGCGCTCGCAGATGCGGCCGCCGTACATGACGACGATGTTGTCGCACATGTCCGCGATGACGCCGAGATCGTGGGTGACCAGGATGACCGCCATGCCGAGCTTTTTCTGCAGATCCTGCATGAGCTCAAGGATCTGGGCCTGGATGGTCACGTCGAGGGCGGTGGTCGGCTCGTCCGCGATGAGGATGTCCGGCTCGCAGGCGAGGGCCATGGCGATCATGACGCGCTGGCGCATGCCGCCGGAGAGCTCGAAGGGGTACTGCCTGATGCGCTTTTCCGGCTCGTTGATGCCGACGAGCGTCAGCAGCTCAACGGCGCGGTCCTCGGCCTCCTTGCCTTTCTTCGGGGTGTGGAGGGTGATGGCTTCCATGATCTGGTCGCCGATGGTGAAGACGGGGTTGAGGCTCGTCATGGGGTCCTGGAAGATGATGGAGCAGCACTTGCCGCGAAACTCCTGCATCTGCCGCTCGGTCCACCCGGAGATATCCACGCCGTGGTAGAGGATTTTGCCGCCGGTGATTTTGCCGGTGTCGGCCAGAATCTGCATGATGGAGTAGGCGGTCACGGATTTGCCGGAGCCACTTTCGCCCACGATGCCGAGGATCTCACCCCGGTCGAGGTCGAAGCTCACGCCGTTGACGGCCTGAACCTCGCCCGCGTCGGTAAAGAAGGAGGTGTGCAGGTCCTGCACACTCAACAGTTTTTCAGCCATTTCCTCACCTCCTCAGCTTCGGGTCGAAGGCGTCGCGCAGGCCGTCGCCCAGCAGGTTCAGGCTCAGCACGATCAGGCAGATCATGAGGGCCGGGAAAACGAGCTTGTAGGGATAGCTCTGCAGGCCTTCGCGCGCGGCGTTGGCCAGGGAACCGAGGGAAGGCATGGGCGCTTTGACGCCGATGCCGATGAAGCTCAAAAAGCTCTCGGTGAAGATGGCCGAGGGGATCTGCAGCGCGGTGGAGATGATGATGACGGACAGGCAGTTCGGCAGGATATGCTTGCGGATGATGCGGCCGGGCTTTGCGCCGATGGAGCGCGCCGCCAGGATATATTCATTCTCCTTGATGGAGAGGATCTGGCCGCGGATGAGGCGCGCCATGCTCACCCAGTAGAGGGTGCCGAAGACGATGAAAAGGCTGACCATGCTGGTGCCGAGCCTCGATAGGAAGCTGCCGGGGGCAAAGTGCAGACGCTCGTCCAGCACGACCTTCAGCAGGATGATGATGAGCATGTCCGGCAGGGAGTAGATGATATCGACGACGCGCATCATGATGAGGTCGACCTTGCCGCCCATATAGCCGGAGATACTGCCGTAGAGCATGCCGATGATGAGCACGATGATGCTGGCGAAGAAGCCGACGGCGAGGGAGATACGCGTGCCGTAGATGACGCGGATGAAGTAGTCGCGGCACTGCTCGTCGGTGCCGAAGATATGGGGGAAGCGCTCGCCCCCCTGATCGATAAACTCCTGCTCCATCTTGCTGTAGGTGAAGGGGGCGAGGTTTTTCGCGCCCTTGTCGCGCCTGCCGTTGACGGAGAGGATCTCTTCATAGCGGTAGGGGACGATCATCGGGGCGACGATGATCGTGATGATAATGCAGCACAGGACGATGATGCTGCCCACGGCGAGGGGATTTTTGAAAAGCTTGCGCATACCGTCCTTGAAGAAGGTGGTGCTCTCGCTCATGACGTCCTGCTGGCGTTTTTCGTCCTCCGTCGCGGGGGCGAACATCTCCGGGGAGAACCTGCTCAGGTCGATCTGCGTGCTGAGAGGATTCTTTTTCAGATTGTCCATGTCGTTCTCCTCTCAGTCGTACTTGATCCGCGGGTCTACCAGCTTGTACAGCAGATCACAGATCAGGTTTGCCACGACCATCAGCACGGCGAGGAAGATGGTCGTCGCCATGATGAGGGTGTAGTCGCGGTTGTTGATGCCGCTGACGAACTTGCTGCCGAGGCCGCCGACGGTGAAGATGGTCTCAATGACCATGGAGCCGGTGATGATGTAGGCGATCTGCGGTCCGGCATAGGTAATGACCGGGATCAGGGAGTTGCGCAGGGCGTGCTTGAAGATGATCTTGAAGCGGCTGACGCCCTTGGCTTTGGCCGTGCGGATGTAGTCCTGACTCAGCGCGTCGAGCATGCTGGTCTTGCTCAGGCGCGTGATATAGGCCATGGGATAGGCCGACAGCGCGACAACCGGCAGCACGTAATTCGGGTTTTTCGGGCTCCAGACCGGGAACCACCCCAGCTTGATGCAGAACACCAGCAGCAGGAGCGTGGCCAGAATAAAGCTCGGCACCGCGGTGAAGAGGGTGGAGAAAAAGACAATGATCCGGTCGGGCAGTTTGTTGCGCATGAGGGCGGCGATACTGCCGAAGATCGAGCCGAAGAAGAGGGCGACGACCATGGCGGAAATGCCGAGGCGTGCGGAGATGGGAAAGGACTCGCCGATGATGGCGGAGATTTCGCGCCCGTTTTTCAGGGACACGCCGAAATCGCCGTGGAGCACGCCCTTCATGTAGAGAAAAAACTGCTCCATCAGGGGCTTATCCAGCCCGTAGCGCGCGTTGAGGGCCGCGATGGTGGCCTCGCTGAGCGCTTTCTCCCGGTTGAAGGGGCCGCCGGGGACGGCATGCATGGTGAAGAAGGTGATCGCGCAGATGATAAAGACAGTCAAAATCGCGAGTAACACGCGCTTGACTATATACTTGCCCACGTTTCTTTCTCCTCTCTGATTGATTGATTCACCGCGCCGAACGGATAAGGGAAGCGCTGATTAAATCGAAGTGCGCGGATTGACGAGCAGATTTTTCGCCTGATCAAGGCGAGAAATTGCAGATGTACTTTGTGTACATCAAGATTTCGAGACAAAGCCAGGCGGAAAATCCGCCGGCAGGATGTGCGCTGGGATTTATTCAGCGGTTTCTCATGACGGTCTTCATCCTCAGGCTGTGGTCGAGGATGCTCTTGCGCAGGCGCAGGTTCTTGGGGGTGACCTCCAGCAGCTCGTCGTCGGCCAGAAACTCCAGACACTGCTCAAGGCTCATCTGCCGCGCCGGAACCAGGCGCAGGGCCTCGTCGGAGCCGGAGGCGCGGGTGTTGGTCAGGTGCTTGGTGCGGCAGACGTTGACCGGCACGTCGTCCGCCTTCGGGCAGACGCCCACCACCATCCCGGCGTAGACCTTTGTGCCGGGGACAATGAACATGGCGCCGCGCTCCTGCGCGTTCCAGATGCCGTAGGCGCAGGCCTCGCCCGTCTCCCACGCGATGAGGGAACCGGTATTGCGCCTTGCGATGTCGCCCTTGTAGGGCTCGTATTTTTCAAAGACGGAGGCCATGATGCCCTCGCCCTTGGTGTCGGTCAGAAATTCGTTGCGGTAGCCGAAGAGACCGCGGGACGGCACCAGAAACTCCAGCTTCATGCGGCTGCCCACGGGGGTCATTTCGAGGAAGGTGCCCTTGCGCGCGCCGAGCTTTTCCATCACGGAGCCCATCGCGTCCTGCGGCACGTCGGCCACAACGCGCTCCACCGGCTCGCACAGGACGCCGTCGATCTCGCGGTACAGCACGCGCGGGGGCGAGACCTGGAACTCATAACCCTCGCGGCGCATGGTCTCGATGAGGATGGACAGGCTCATCTCGCCGCGGCCGGCGACGTTGAAGCTGTCGGTGCTGTTCTCCACCTCGCTCACGCGCAGGGACACGTCCTTGAGCGTCTCGCGCATGAGACGGTCCTTGATCTGGCGGGAGGTGACAAACTTGCCTTCGCGCCCGGCGAAGGGGCTGTCGTTGACGGAGAAGGTCATCTCCAGCGTCGGGGCGCTGATCTTTACGAAGTCCAGAGGCTCCGCCGCGCCCTTGGCGCAGATCGTGTCGCCGATGGTGACCTCGCCGATGCCGCTCATGGCGATGATGTTGCCCGCGCCCGCCTCGGTGACGGGGACGCGGTTGAGCCCGTCAAACTGATACAGGCTCACGGCCTTGGCTTTCAGCGGGGTCTCGTCCGGCTTGTGGTAGTTGCAGACCTCGATCTCCTGGTTCTGCTTGATGACGCCGCGCTCGATGCGGCCGATGGCGATGCGGCCGACGTACTCGTTGTAGTCAATGCTGCTGACCAGCATCTGGAAGGGCGCGTCCAGGTTCATCTCCGGCGCGGGGATGTACTCGAGGATGGTATCGAAGAGGGGCTTGAGGTCGGTGCCCTCGACCTCGGGCGAATAGCTCGCGGTGCCGTTGCGGCCGGAGCAGAAGAGCATCGGGGAATCCAGCTGCTCGTCGGTGGCGTCCAGATCCATGAGAAGCTCCAGGATCTCGTCCACGACCTCATGGATGCGCTGGTCGGGGCGGTCGATCTTGTTGAGCACGACGATGACGCGATGGCCGAGCTCCAGCGCGCGGCTCAGGACGAAGCGGGTCTGGGGCATGGGGCCCTCGGCCGCGTCTACCAGCAGGATGACGCCGTTGACCATTTTCAGGATACGCTCCACCTCTCCGCCGAAATCGGCGTGGCCCGGGGTATCGACAATGTTGATCTTGGTATCGCCGTACCAGACGGCGGTGTTCTTGGCCATAATGGTGATGCCGCGCTCACGCTCAAGGTCGCCCGAGTCCATGACTCTGTCCACGACCTCCTGATTGTCGCGGTAGACGCCGGACTGTTTGAGCATTTCGTCGACCAGCGTGGTCTTGCCGTGGTCGACGTGGGCAATGATGGCAATATTTCTGAGCTTATCCATAGCACATTTCTCCCTTATTTATAACATTTCAACACAAATTAAAATATTAACACCGCCGCGGGCGTTTTGCAAGGCTTTTGTTGAGAAAAAACGCAAAACCGGCTTGCGCATGCGTCCGAAAGGAGAGAACGGCCGCTCATCTTTACGAACTGATTAAACTGTTGTACGTTTGTCAATGATGTGAGACTGAGAGTGAGTTTGAAAGAAAAGCGCGTTAGCTTCTGACGGAGGGAGGGCGTAGCCCGACTGGAGTCAGCA
>ONVI01000069.1 GCA_900321275.1 uncultured Eubacteriales bacterium
CTGATTCCGTCGGCCAGCGCGGAGGACGCTGTGACGTGCATGTGCCCGTGCTGCACCGGAATGTGCCGGGGAGGCGCGGCCAAGGCAAGTTCGGCTGTGCGCCCGGCGAGTCCTGACGCGGACACAATGAAACCTGTGCGCGTGGAAACACTGACGAATTTCCTGACAACGGCGGTCGCGGCAGAAGAGGCGACGGATCCTGCGGTGCGGGAGGAGCTTCTGACTGAGGCGAACCTTCTCTGGGACGACTATATCGATCTGGTGCTCATGCCCTTCATGCCTGCGGCAGAGCCCATAGCAGACGAGCGCGCAGCGGCAGAGCCCGATGAAGACGCGCTGAAACCTGTGCGCGTGGAAACGCTGACGAAGTTCCTGACAACGGCGGTCGCGGCGGAAGAAGAGACGGATCCTGCGGTGCGGGAGGAGCTTGCGACTGAGGCAAACCTTCTCTGGGACAACTATATCGATCTGGTGCTCATGCCCTTCATGCCTGCGGCAGAGCCCATAGCAGACGAGCGCGCAGCGGCAGAGCCCGATGAAGACGTGCTGAAACCTGTGCGCGTGGAAACGCTGACGAAGTTCCTGACAACGGCGGTCGCGGCGGAAGAGGAGACGGATCCGGCCGTACGGGAGGAGCTTCTGACTGAGGCGAGTCTTCTTTGGAACAACTATTTCGATCTGGTGATCGAACCCTTCGTGTCTGGTGAGCTGCCGCAGACAGAAAATGACATCTATCTTGACAGCCGGCAGGATCCGTACTGCGGCGCGGAGGACCCGTATTGCGCAGCGGAGGATCCGTATTGCAAAGCGGAGGACCCCTATGCCGATCAGTATCAGCAGTATGAAGCCGGGAGCACGGCTCAGCAGCCGCTGATGATCGGTCTCCCCAATCCCTGGACCGAGACGGAATCCCTCGAGGAAGCGATCCGCATTTCCGGCATCGCGTTTGATCCCCCGGTGGCGGAAGCTCTCCCAGAGGGGATGGAGCTGTTCTTTTACCGTGCCATGCCCGGTACGATAGAGGCGGACTATTCCAACGGCAAGGACGAGCTGACGATCCGTGTGTCCATGGACGAAAACGGCTATTATCTTGCGGGGGATTACAATACATACAGCCACGAGTGGCAGGAAAACGTCAAGGGGCTGACCGTTGATTGCCTCGGCGACGGCAAAAACGCCAATGTCGCCGTGTTCAGCACGGGTGATCTGGGCTTCGCGCTTGGCTCCGCCTGCGGAAAAGAGGGAGCCGGCATTTCCGAGGACACGCTCAGATCTCTCATAATGGGCATGCAGGCTGTCCCGGCGGCCTGCGGACAAAACGGGAAGGACATCTCCGTTTCCGCAGAGCCTGACGTCTACGCGGATCCCCAGCCTCAGAGTACCCCCTTCATGATGCAGGAAAAGCCTGAGCCCGAAAAGAACGGCGAGACCATGATTCTTTTTACGGGCGGTGTGCATGCCGCGATCGACAACGGTTTCGGATACGCGGGCCTCAAGGCGCTCCGCGATTCACTGGAGGAGCAGGGCTATGCCACTGTTCTTGTGGATAACGGAGACGCGCTCCTGGGTGACGACGTGGGCGAGGCCAGCAAAGGCCGCGCCGTTATCGATTTGATGAATGCCGTTGGGTACGATCTGGCTGTTCCCGGCTGCGATGAATTCAGCTTCGGCATCGACCAGCTTATCGAACTGGGAAAAATCGCGGATTTTCCCTATGTCTGCTGTAATTTCACAATGGACGGGGAGCCTGCGCTCCCGCTGTGCGCCATGGTTGAGCTTGACAACGGCACTTCCATCGCTTTTATCGGCGTGACCGCGCCTTCGGCGATCGCCGGGGATGTGCAGCAGAGCGCAGAGGATCTGTGGAACACCGTGCAGGATGCGGTAGACATTGCCAGAGCCGCAGGCGCGGATCTTGTCTATGGAATGGGGCATTTGGGTGAGGACGAAAACTGCCGCCCCTGGACCGCCTCGGATCTGATCGCGAACACCGCCGGAATTGATATCTTCATTGACGGACATGGCGATGATAAGGAACAGCTCTTTGTGATGAACAGGGAGGGCAAGCCCGTCATTCTTTCGGGCTGCGGCTCCTGGTTCAACTGCATCGGCTACAGCCGCATCTCCGCGGACGGCGAGATCGTGGAAACCGGCCTGTGGACGTGGCCCAACGACCTCCCGGCACGGGCCTTTTTCGGCTTTGACAACGACGTTTCCGAAATGGCAGAGGCGATCAGACAGAAAACCATGGATGAGCTCGACGCGGCCGCAGCTGTCTCGGACGCTGCATGCACGGAGCAGGAGAGCGCTTTTGCTGCGGAGAAAGCTCCCGTGGAGACTGAAATCGCCGCGCCAGCATACCTGGTCTTCTGATGCTTGCAGGGTAATACGATAGAAAAGGGCCTGTCTCAAAACGCATACGGAACCCAAAACGCAGGGGTCGATTCCCGGATCGATCCGTTGAATTACGCATATTGTCGTAAAACAGCGGGCCGATAAGGGCATCGGCTCCTGCGGTTTTACATGCAGTGATGCATTTTGAGGCAGTTCTTTTTTCGGATCGGCGCGAAAGCACGACATATCAGAAAAAAGCATTCACAAAAGGCAAAACATGATATATAATGTATGAATACAGCGATACTTCCATCATAAAGCCAGGGGGATGAAAGATGAAGAGCGAGAGACTGAATACGATTACACGGGGGGCGGAGAAAACCGCCGCCGCGGTTATCCTGCTCCTTGTCTTCGCGTTCATTCTGTACCTTACGGTCTGCGCATATTATGAGACAAGCCTGCTGAATACGGATGACGTCTCGGGGGAGAATATCGAATTTTACGCTGACAATATTTTTGTCAACATCATCGTGCTCACGCTCCTGCTCTCCGCCGGGTATCTGTTTTACCGACACTGTGATCCGCTCTCCGTGCGGCGGATGGAAAACACGCTGATGTTCTGGACCTTTGCATGCGGAACTGTTTTTATCGCCACAACAAAGCTCCGCTCCCCGATTTACAGTGACTCCTTCCTCGTCACCTATGGGGCGCAGCGCGCAGCGCTGGGGGATTATGCGATCCTGGGGGAAAGTTATTTTTACCGCTTTCCCTTTCAACTGGGCTATGTGCTGTATTCCGAGCTGTTTTTCCGCGCCGCGAATATCGTCCTGCGGGGGATGCCGGAGGGCTACGCGGTTGTCGCCCTGCAGGAGATGAACCTGTTCTGGCTGTTGGCGGAATACCACGCGCTGATTGAGATCACCGGTCTGCTGTTCAAAAACGCAAGGATTCGGCGACTGCTGATCCTGCTGATGTTCGGCTGTCTGCCGCCGGTACTTACAACGACGTTTCTCTACGGCAATATTCCCGCCTTTGCCTGCGGGGCGCTGGCGATCTGGATGTTCCTGTCGTTTATGAAGACGGACAGGCTGAGAGACGGTCTTTTGTGCGCGCTTTTCCTCGTGATGGCGGTGACGCTCAAGCTGAATCTGCTGATTGTCTGCGTGGCGGTCGGTCTGGTATGGCTGGTCATGCTTCTGAAGCAGCCGGGGAAAAAATCGCTGCTGTGCTTCCTGCTCGCGGCGGTCTGCGTGCTCACACTGCCGTCCCTGCCGCAGAAAATCTATGAGCGCCGTGTCGGCGTCCGTTACGGCGACGGGATCCCCATGATTGCCTGGATGGCCATGGGCTTCAGCGAGGGGCATGCGGCGCCCGGCTGGTATCGGGAGGACTATACGGTCTCCGCCTTTGAACGCAGCGGTTATGACAGCGCCGCCACTGCCGCAAATGCAAAACAGGCCCTGGCGGATCGTGTACGCTTTTTCAGAGAGAATCCCGCGCAGGCCCGGCGTTTCTTCAGCGCAAAGATCCGCAGCCAGTGGAATGAGCCCAGCTACGCCTCTCTCTGGGTCAACCAGGTGTTTCCGAGCTACAGCCAGAAGGGGAACATGTATGAATTTCTCTGCGGAAAGGGCGCAAAGGTGACCCTGGCCCTGATGAACCAATACCAGCAGTTCGTCTTTCTCGGCCTGCTGTTCGGAATTATCCGCCTGTGGAAAAAGAAGGATATCCTGCGCTGCCTGCTGACGCTTGTGCTGCTGGGCGGCCTGCTGTATCATCTGCTGTTTGAGGCCAAAAGCCAGTACGCCATGCCCTACTTTGTATTGATCCTGCCCATTGCGGCCTATGGGCTGTTTACTCTCTTCCGAAAGGTCGATCTTCGATAATGATACGAGACAATACCGCTTCGCTTTACAGGGGAAAATGCCGTGCCGCCCAACTGTGGCAGAATAACCGCACACCCTTTTTCACGGCTCTGCTGGTCGGACTGCTGACCCATGGCTACGCCTTTGCAAACAAGCTTCTCAATCATGATGAAATCGAATCCCTCTTCGGCAAGGGCGCGACGGTGACCTCCGGCCGCTGGGGCTTGGAGCCGGTGAAGCTCCTGTTCCCCGACTGGTCGATGCCGTGGATCTACGGCCTTGTAAGCCTTGTGCTGATCGCGGCCGCAGCCTGCCTGATGCTTGACGCCCTGCACATCCGGGACAAAGCCCTGCGCCTTGTGCTTCCGGCCCTGCTTGTGAGCTTTCCTTCGCTCACCGGCAATTTCTGCTTCATGTTCACCGCCGCGCCCTATGCCTGGTCGTTTTTCCTCACGGTGCTTGCCGTCCGGCTCTTTCAAAAGGGGGGATGGCGCGGCGCAGGGGTGAGCCTTTTTATCCTTGTGCTGGCACTTGGGATCTATCAGGCGTATATCTCCGTTGCCGCGAGTCTGTTTCTGCTGGTCATGATCCGCGACACGCTGGACGGGGACAAATCCGTCGAGGAGATCATCCGCTTCGGGGTAAAGGCGCTGGCCATGATGCTGGCGGCGGTGGCAATCTACTACGGCGTAACGCTTTTGGTGCTGCGTATGGCGGGCACGGCTTTCAACGGCTATGTGACGGAAAACGTCAACGGGGCGGTGAGTCTTCCGCGCCGCGTGCGCATGGCCTATGACGCGTTCTATTATATTTTCAGCTTCCGCAATTTCTATCTCATTACCTCCGAGGCGTCGCGCTATATCCATATCGCGCTCGGAATTCTGACGCTCGGGGCGCTGGGGCTTCTGGCGCTGCGGAGCCGCAGTTTTCTGCGCGCGGCGCTGCTGGGCGGCCTGTTGATCCTGCTGCCGCTGAGCATCTGCTGCATGTTCCTGATCATGTCGCGGGAGTCCATTCATACGCTGGTCATGTATGGCTTTGTGAGCGTGTATCTGCTCATGGGTCTCACGGCGGAACGGCTGAAGGGCTGCGGGGGAATTTCCGCCGGCACGCTCCTGTCGCTGCCGCTGGCGGTGATTGTGCTGGGCAACGCGTATTTTGCCAATATGTGCTATCTGAAAATGGAGCTGCAGTACGAAAACGCCCGCGCCTTCTATACCACGCTTGCGGCCCGGGTGCAGAATACCGAGGGCTTCGACGAAAACTGCGTCCTCGCGATTCTGGGGCGGCAGGACAATCTGCTGCACAGCTTCCCGGAGATGGACACGGAACTATTTATGGGCGTCAACCGGGATCTGGTCAATATCTATTCCCGGGAAAACTTCATCCGCTATTACCTCGGCCTCGATATCCCCTTTGCGGATGAGGCGGCACTGGAAGCCTTGGCGCGTGATCCGCGGGTGCTCGCCATGGCGGAATACCCCTACGACGGCTCGGTAAGAAAGATCGGCGACATGATCGTGGTCAGATTGGGTTAAGCTGACCACAACGGGGAGATGAAGGAAATCATCAGAATCATAAAACGCTGGGGCTGCGCGCTGCTGCTCATGCTCACGCTTTGCGCCTGCGGACAGGCAAAAACGGATAAGACGGTTGTGATTTTGCAGGAGACGGCGCCGCCGACGGCTCCGTCGGAGACCGCCGCACCCTCGTCCAAGGCTGCGCGAAAGGCGGCCGCGTCCTCCTTTCCCGCCGAATGGTACGGCTGGTGGAAGATGGATCACACAAGCGGCGACTGGGCAAAGATGTACGGGTACTACTGGGACTGCTGCGCCGAGATGAACCTGCGCGGCGGCGTGCTCAGCCTTCTGCTCTGGGACGAGGATATGCCGCGGGAGGACTGCCTTTCCTCTGCGCAGCTGGAGGAAAGGGACGGTGCGCTGCGCTGCATCTCCGGCAGCTTTCTTGACCGGGAACTCACGCAGGACGACTGGACGGTCACACGCGGCGAGGATGCCGCCGGCCTTCTGTGGCAAATCGAGGGCGAATACAAGGCCGTCGGGAAGGGCGGCTTTCATTATGTGATTTATCTGCGCCCCTGGGGCAGCCGCTGGCCAGGCAGCGAGGATGAAAAGCCATATTATTACGAGAGCTGGTATCTCCCGCTGATCGAGGCGGGGGAGTCCATGCCGGACAGAATCGGGAAGCAGGAGGATAAGAATTCTTGAAGCCGACTTTTATTGATCTGCACTGTGATACGCTGCTGACCATGCGGCAGGAAAACTGCGGTCTGGACAACGCCCCGGGGCATATCGACCTTGACAAGCTGGCAAACGGCGGGTCGATGCTCCAATGCTTCGCAGACTTTATCCCTTCGCACGACTTTGCGGAGAAAATCGGCGTCAGCGAAGAGCCCTGGGATTTTTTCCTGCAGCAGACGGAGCGCTTCGAGCGGGAGACGGCGCGTTTTCCGGATCGTTTGCGGCCTGTGCGCAGGATGGAAGAGCTGCGGCAAAACAGAGCGCTCGGCCTTGTCTCCGCCATGCTGACGGTGGAGGACGCCGCCTGCGTGGACGGGAAGCTTGAACGCCTTCACATAATGTATGATCGCGGCGTGCGCATAATCGCGCTGACCTGGAACTATGAAAACTGCATCGGCTTTCCCAATTCCCCCGATCCCGCCCTGCACGCGAAGGGGCTCAAGGAATTCGGCTTCGAGATGCTGGAAGAGATGGGACGGCTCGGCATGCTTGCGGACGTCTCCCATCTGTCGGAGGGCGGCTTTTGGGATGTGGCGCGCGAGAACAAAAAGCCTTTTATAGCGTCTCATTCCTGTGCCCGCGCTCTATGCGACCACAGCCGCAATCTCACGGATGAGCAGCTTCGCGCCCTTGGCGACAGGGGCGGCGTGTGCGGCGTGAACTTTTATTCCAGGTTTCTGCGCCCGGACGCCGCATATACCGCAAACGAGGACATTCTGCGGCATATGGAGTACATCGCAAACCATGCCGGAATCGAAGCCGTGGCCTTCGGCTCCGACTTTGACGGGATCGACTGCACGCTGGAAATGCGGGATTACGGCGGCCTTGCGCATCTGGGCGAGCTGATCGCCGACCGCTTCGGCAGCGATAACGCAGAGAAGATTTTTTACCGAAATACCCTGCGCGTCTTCACCGACGTGATCGGATAACGGCGCCTGAACGTATAACATCTGGAGGATACCGAACATGTGGATTGATCCGAATGTCTATAACGGCAGACCCGCGGACAAGCGCATTCCCAAAGAAGAGCGCTGCTACGATTTGCTGGACAGTCTTGGAATTTCTTTCACCCGCGTCGACCATGAGCACGCCGACACCATCGAGGCCTGTCAGGAGATCGAGAAGCTGCTGGGCTGCGAGATCCACAAGAACCTCTTTCTCACCAACCGGCAGATGACCGAGGTATGGCTTCTGCTCATGCCGGGGGAGAAGCCCTTCAAGACAAAGCTATTATCCAAACAGATCGGCTCGGCGCGGCTGTCCTTTGCCAGCCCCGAGCAGATGCTGCAATATCTGGATATCACGCCCGGCTCGGTCAGCGTGCTGGGCCTTATGAACGATAAAGAGA
>ONVI01000101.1:0-1902 GCA_900321275.1 uncultured Eubacteriales bacterium
CCGATTTAGGAGTTAAGGTAGAAGCTTATGACTGCGACGTCAGCAACTTTGAGGCAGGCGACGAGGTCGTAAAGAAGATTATCGAAGATTTCTCAAAGATTGATATCCTCGTTAATAACGCTGGTATCACTCGTGACAAGCTTATGCTCAATATGACCGAGGCGGAGTTTGACGCGGTTATCGCGGTCAACCTCAAGGGCGCTTTCAATATGACAAAGCACGTTTACAAGCCCTTTATGCGCCAGAGAAGCGGACGTATCGTAAACCTCGCTTCAATCGTCGGCATTAACGGCAACGCGGGACAGGCTAACTACTGCGCGTCAAAGGCGGGCGTTATCGGTCTGACAAAGGCTGTAGCCAAGGAGCTCGCGGCACGCGGCGTAACCGTAAACGCGGTCGCTCCCGGATATATCGATACACCGATGACTCAGGCGCTCTCCGACAAGGTCAAGGACGAAATCGCTTCCCAGATTCCGATGAAGCGCCGTGGTCTCCCCGAGGACGTTGCGAACGTAATCGCGTTCTTGTGCAGCGACTATGCTTCCTATGTAACGGGAGAGGTAATCCGCGTAGATGGCGGTATCGCAATGTAATTAAATGTTAGTAACCTTAAGAAAGGCATTGGTATTATGAGTAGAAGAGTAGTTGTTACCGGTATCGGCGCGGTAACTCCCGTCGGCAACGATATCCAGCGAGACAATGCCGGCCTCGTCGATCAGGCGGGCCTTTTCGCGGGTAAGGACCTCGCCCTCCTCGGCGATGATCTCGCCGGTGGCGGGATCCAGCGCCATGCAGGCCAGCTCATAGCCGACAATGCGCGGATACAGCGCGAGCTTCTTATTGAACTTGTAGCGGCCGACATTGGAGAGCTCATAGCGGCGGCGGTCATAGAAGAGACCGTCCAGAAGAGTCTCGGCCGACTCGACCGTGGGAGGATCGCCCGGGCGGAGTTTGCGGTAAATCTCAATCAGGCACTCGTCGCGGTCCTGGGTGGTGTCCTTTTCCAGCGTGGCGAGCATGCGCTCATCCTCGCCGTAGATTTCCTTCAGGCGCTCGTTGGTGACGGCGCCGGTGGTCTTCTCGGCAACACAGCTGAGCCAGGTGGAGGGGCTGTCCTCCTTATAGGCCCCCATCGCCTTCAGGAACCAGGTGATGGGAAGCTTGCGGTTCTTGTCGATACGGACGTTGAAAAGGTCGTTTCCGTCGGTCTCATACTCCAGCCAGGCACCGTGATACGGAATCACCGTGGAGGAATAGATGCTGAGCAGCGATTTGTCAACATCACGGCCGAAGTAAACGCCGGGGGAACGGACAATCTGGGAGACGATGACGCGTTCCGCACCGTTGATGATAAAGGTGCCGCCCTCGGTCATGACAGGGAAATCGCCCATGAAGATTTCCTGTTCCTTGATCTCCTCCGTCTCCTTGTTGCGCAGACGGACCCGCACCTTCAGCGGGCGGGCATAGGTGGCGTCGCGGGCCTTGCACTCTTCCTCCGAGTACTTCGGCGCGTCATTCATGGAGTAGTCGATGAAACTCAGCTCCAGGTTGCCGGAATAGTCCGTGACGGAATCCACATCCCGGAAAACCTCTTTCAGCCCGGTATTCAGAAACCAAGCATAAGAGCTCTTCTGAATCTCGAGCAGATTCGGCATGTCCATGATTTCCTGTGTGCGGGCAAAGCTTTTGCGGAGCGTTTTCCCGTAAAGAACATCCGTAGGCATTGGCACTCTCTCCTCATTCACGAACGCCAGGGTGAGTTGTCACTTTTTGCGCACCCTGCGTTGATTTTACTTGCCGATCATGCTATACTGTTTTCAAGGTGGACAGGTGTCCCCCTCCTCCACGCACAATAAGCAAGGTATTTTAGCATCGGCGCTTGGCATTTGTCAAGCCTTTTTT
>ONVI01000101.1:1943-2696 GCA_900321275.1 uncultured Eubacteriales bacterium
TTTTCCGAAAAAATCCTCTGGCGGGAGCCCTGCTCCGGCCGTTTTCTTTTTTGAGGTAAGCCCTATGATTGCTCCCATCCTCGCGTCGCCCGCCCCCCTTCGCCTTGCATCCCCGCCCCTCGCGGTGGTGCTGATCCTGATGATCGAGGGGGTCTGCGCTCTCCTGCTGCTGCAGCACAGCGGCCTGCTGAAAACCCGGGCTGCCTGGGTGGTCAGCACGGTGCTTCTCGTGCTCGGCCTCGGTCTGCGGGGCGCCGTGTTCAGCTATGAAACCCTGGACTATCAGAACTTTCTTGCGCGCTGGGTCGAATTCTTCCGGCAGCACGGCGGCTTTGCCGCGCTGAAATACGAGATCGGCAACTATAATATCCCCTATCTGTATTTTCTGGCGCTGTTCTCGCTGCTGCCGCTGAAGGATCTTTATTTCATCAAGCTGCTGAGCACGGCGTCGGATCTGCTGCTCGCCTGGGGCGTGATGCTGCTGTGCCGCCGCTTTACAAAAAAAAATCGCCGCTTGATCGCCGCTTATTTTACAGCGTTCTTCCTGCCGACGGTCTTTCTCAACAGCGCGGTGTGGGGGCAGTGCGACAGCCTGTATGCGGCGCCGCTGGTGCTGGGGGTCTGGTGCGCACTGGACGGGCGCCCGGCAGAATCGGTGATTCTGGCCGCGGTCGCGTTCGGCTTTAAGCTGCAGGCGGTGTTCGTGCTGCCGGTCTATGCCGTTTTTCTGATGACCGGGAAAATAAAATGGAA
>ONVI01000011.1 GCA_900321275.1 uncultured Eubacteriales bacterium
ACATGCTTGGTGTGCTTTCTGCAGAAGGGGCAATATTTGCTGCGCTCCAAACGGTCGGAAGTATTCTTCTTGTTCTTGACCGTGTTGTAGTTCCTCTGCTTGCATTCTTCGCATCTGAGTGTAATTTTAACTCTTGCGCCTGCAGCCATTCTTTCGGCACCTCCTATTTTATTTACCCACCCCACAGGGGCAGGCATTGCCTCCCTGTATGAAGACGGACGGTTAATCTCTGCCGCTCATAAAAAAGCGCACAAAAAGAAAACCTCTCATCTGACAGGTAATGCATACTATAACACAGTGCCTTTCCAAGGTCAAGCATTATTTTCACGGGTTTTACGCTTTTTTCCGGGGAAACGCGCGAATCAAACAAAAATGAAGGATGCACTTGCGGCGCACAGCAAAGGGTCCCCTTGCAATACATGCGCGGATAGACTATAATCAGTACATACTGAAGAGACTTTTCTGCCTGTAAAGAGGATGATTTCATGCGCCATAGTACAAAAAAACTCGCTGTCTCCGCGCTGCTGATCGCGCTGGATGTGATCCTGACGCGCCTGCTTGCCATCAATACGCCCGTTATGAAAATCGGGCTCGGCTTTGCCGCGGTCGCCCTGTGCGCGCTGCTCTACGGCCCCTGGTGGGCGGCCGTCGTTGCGGCGCTGGCGGATATTCTCGGCTCTACGCTCTTCCCGACGGGGGCCTACTTCCCCGGATTTACACTGACAGCGGCCTGCACCGGCGCGATTTTCGGCCTGTGTCTTTACCAAAAGCCTCCGCGCTGGTTTTGGCCCGCGCTGGCAGCCGGGCTCAACGTGGTGCTTGTCTCCTACCTTGCCAATACCGCGATGATCTGCTATATCTCCGGCGCCCCGTTTCCCGCCATGCTGGCGGCGCGTGCGGTGCAGCTTGCGGTCATGCTGCCGGTACAGTTCCTCGTGCTGAGCTGGCTCCATCGCTCGCCGACCGTCAGGCGGCTTATGCTGCGGGCGGTTTAATCTCACAGCAAGGAGAACAGATATGGAAAAGGTTTTATCGCGTTTTCAGTTTGAAGGGCAGCCGCTGTCCTGTGAGCGGTTCGGGGAAGGGCATATCAACCGGACTTATCTCATCGTGACCGACAGCCGGAGACGCTACATTCTGCAGTGTATCAGCCGCGCCGCGTTTCACAATATCCCCGCGCTGATGCAAAATATTGAGGCTGTAACGGCCTATCTCGCCCAACGCAGCGAAGACCCGCGCGCAAGCCTGCGCCTGATTCCCGATGCGGAGGGCGGCTTCTGGGTTCGGGACGAAGCGGGAGAATACTGGCGGGTCTATGATTTTATTGAAGACAGCATCTGCCTCCAGACCCCGGAGACGCCCGAGGACTTCTATCAGAGCGGCGTCGCCTTCGGCAGCTTCCAGCGTATGCTGCACGATTTCCCTGCCGAGACGCTCTCTGAGACGATCCCGAACTTTCACAACACGCCGAATCGCTACCGCATTTTCCACGAGACGCTGCGCGCCGACAGGCTCAACCGCGCCGAGAGCGTTCGCAGGGAGATCGACTTCGTCCTCGCGCGGGAGGCAGAGGCGGGCATTCTGCTCGACATGTGCGCAAAGGGCGAGCTTCCGCTGCGTGTGACGCACAACGACACCAAGCTTAACAATGTCATGCTCGACAGCAAAACCCGCAAAGCCCTGTGCGTGATTGACCTCGACACGGTCATGCCCGGCCTGGTCGCCTACGACTTCGGTGATTCGATCCGCTTCGGGGCCTCGACCGCCAAGGAGGACGAGCGGGATCTGGATAAAGTCGGGCTGGATCTCAGCCTGTATCGCCGCTTCTGTGAGGGCTTTATCCCCGCCTGCGGAGCGCTTGCCGAAAAGGAGATCGAGACGCTGCCCCTCGGCGCGAAGCTCATGACGCTCGAGTGCGGCCTGCGCTTTCTCACCGATTATCTGGACGGGGATCGCTATTTCTCCGTCGCCCGGCCGGGGCACAATCTTGACCGCGCCCGCACGCAGTTCAAACTGGTCGCGGAGACCGAGCGGCGATGGGACGAAATTCAGAGGATCGTGCGGGAGTTTATGACGTAATCTGGCGGTTACAGGGTCCAGCGATGGATCTGCGTCCCCTCTTTCATGCCCTTGTACTGTACGCACAGCATGGTCAGATCGTCGAACTGCTGCGCGCCGCCCACAAAGGCGTTCACATCCTTCTCGATGGACTCGAGCAGCGCGCGCGGATCCGCCCCCGGCGAGCGGTTGAGCGCTTCAAGCATCCGCTTCGTCCCGTAGAGCTCGTCTGCCGCGTTGGTGGCCTCCGGCAAACCGTCCGTATACAGGAAGAGCACATCGTCCGGCGCAAGCTGAAGCTCGTAATTTTTATAGCGGCTGCCATCGAGTCCCCCGAGTACAAAGCCGTGCGTATCCTTGAGAAGGTGAAAGCTGCCGTCCGCTTTTTTGAGGACGGGATATTCGTGTCCCGCGTTGGCGGCGACGAGATTGCCGGTTCTGAGATCGAGGATGCCCAGCCAGACCGTAACGAACATCTCCTCCCGGTTGTTGGAACAGATCTGCTCGTTGGCGGCCTCCAGAACCTCTCCGGGGCTTTTGCCCGTCATGGCGATGTTCTTGATGAGAATCTTGGCGGCCATCATGAACAGCGCGGCGGGCACGCCCTTGCCGGAGACGTCCGCCACGACGATGCCCAGGTGCGAATCGTCGATCAGGAAGAAATCATAGAAATCGCCGCCGACCTCCTTGGCCGGATCCATCGCGGCATAGATGTCGAACTCCGAGCGATCCGGGAAAGCGGGGAAGGTATTCGGCAGCATGTCCGCCTGGATGCGGTTGGCGAGACTCAGCTCGTATTCGATGCGGGCGGTGTTCATATCCTTTTCGTGCTGCTCGACCACCATCTCGCGGCCGCGCTTGGCAATGTTGCAGCTGATGATCGCCGCAATGGAGAACATGAACCACTTGGGCAGATAGTCATACAGAAGTGTGTTGCGGACGAGCATTTCCGGACTGACGCCGGCGTTCTCCACCGCCTCGCCGAGAAATCCGCCCGTGGTGATGATCTCGACCCCGGCGGGCATGGTGACGATGTTCAGGTTAATAAAACCATGGGTTGCGCCCCAGGCCGAAGAGAGCGCAAAGACAAGGCCGGTCAGGAGGGAGACGGTAACCGTCAGCTTCCGCGAGAAATACCGGCTGCTGAAGACGACGGGCAGCACCATCAAAATCGCCGCCTTGTGCGTCAGAAGACTGTCCAGGCGGGCGTATACAAGTACCATCCCCAGCATCAGCAGATTCTTGAGCCACCAGGCGTCATACTTGACCAGACGGCAGATCAGCAGCAGGATCAGCGACTCGGCGATCCCCTGCAGGGTGGGCTGATACATGCTCTCCAGCGAAAGCGGAAACACGCCCGTCACCGTAAGTGTGAGGATCAGCGCCAGGATGAGACCGTTGCAAAGCATAATCAGTGCGCCGAGACGGTTGGCCTGCACCTCCGTTTCGTGGAAAAGCGCGTCCCCGTGAAACGCAGCCTTGAGGCGTTCGCGGAGCGATTCTTTTTTTACGGCTTCCGAGCCTGAACTGGCGTTAGACATGGCAGAGCGCTCGCTTTCAAAAAAATTTATGTTAACCGAACGTATTATAGCGAAAGTCGGCGGCGTTTACAAGCCTTTCTTTTCGACGTGGAAGCGGGCGGCCCGGCGTTCTGTTACATGCACATTGTCCTTGCTTTCCGGGATGGAAAGCGATAAAATATCGGCAAAGCCCAGCTGAACGGAGGTGACAGCGTATGAACGATGAGAAGCAGGACAGCTTCTCCCGGTTTCGTCAGCGGGTGTTCCGGATGGTGTCGGTCGGCGTGGTAGACGACCCGATCAACGCTGCCTACGACGTGATCAGTACCCTGGCGCTGCTCGTCAATCTGACGGCGGCGATCCTCAGCACCTTTGAAAACATTCATGCGGCCCACGGACCGCTGCTGAACAAGATTGAGGCCGTTACGGTCACTTTCTTTGCGGTGGATTATGCGCTGCGCCTGTTCACGGCGAAGTATCTCTACCCCGACCTGTCGGAGGGAAAGGCGCTTGTGCGCTATATGACCTCCTTTTCGGGAATCATCGACTTGCTGTCCTTCCTTCCCTATTATCTGCCGGTTTTCTTCCCGACGGGGGCGGCGGTGTTCCGGCTGTTCCGCATTGCGAGGATCTTCCGGCTGTTCCGCATCAATGCCTATTACGATTCCCTGAACGTCATTACCGAGGTTCTGTACAGCAAAAAGCAGCAGCTCTTGTCCTCGGTGTTCATCATTGCCGTGCTGATGCTGGCCTCCAGCCTGTGCATGTACTCCCTGGAGCATGACGCCCAGCCGGACGTTTTCAAAAACGCCTTTTCCGGAATCTGGTGGTCGGTCTCCACCCTGCTGACCGTAGGCTACGGTGACATCTACCCCATCACACCGCTGGGCAAGGCGGTGAGCATCGTCATCACCTTTCTGGGCGTTTTGATGGTGGCGATCCCCACAGGTATTATTTCCGCCGGCTTTGTGGAGCAGTACTCCCGTTTTAAACGCCTAGGCGACTACGCGCAGGAACAGGATCTGGATTTTGTCGTGGTGGAGCTGGGCGCGAAGGATCCCTGGGCGGGAAAGTGCATCAAGGATCTGCAGCTGCCGCGGGCTGTGCTCATCGCCGCTGTCCGGCGCGGGGACGATTTCATTGTGCCGCGGGGCGACGTCATGCTCAGGCCGGGCGACCGGGTGGTCATCTGCGCCGAGGCGCTGAAGAACGAAGAGCCCATCAATCTGCGCGAGGTGGTGCTGGGCCGCGACCATGAGTGGAACGGCTGCGCCATCAAGGATCTGGATATCTCCCGGCAGACCCATATCGTCATGATCCGCCGCCGCGGCACCATGCTGGTTCCGCACGGTTCGACGAAGCTGATGGAGGGCGACACGGTCATCCTCTACGGCAAGGAAAAACGGGAACCAAGATTGTGATCTTTGTCACCGTCGCTTTCGGTTTTCGTGTGCCTGTTTGAAAAACCATATTATACTTGGGGGTATTACTACGGCGTTGCCGCCGGCGTAGGCCGCAACAGCGCGAACATCGGCTGCGGCGGCTACTACGGCCACCGCATGGCGGATGATAATGTGATCGGCATTGTCATGAGCAACACCTATCCCTGTCAGGCTCCTTTCGGCGGCGCCGACCGTCTCATCGGCACGAACCCCATCATCATGGGCTGCCCCACGACGAATCCGAACCGCCCGATCGTCATAGACATTTCCACCAGCGGCGTCGCCATCGGCAAGGTTCAGGCCTACCCTTCATGCCCGGCGAGATTGAGGCCCGCCTGATTGAGGAACGGAAGATCACCGGCCTCGATTTCTCCGACGCGCTCGAGGCGGAGCTGCAGGATCTTGCGAAGCAGTCCGGCGCGCTCAGCTCCGACGGCGCGCTTTCCGATCTGCTCGCATAGGGCGGAGGGGATCGAACCCCTGCCGGTTTTAATGGGCGGATTTCCGCCGATACGGCGTCAAACACCTTGAAAATACAGACGTATTCCCTGCGACGTTTTCCTTGTCTCGTCAAAAATCCGCTCCGTTAAAACTGCGAAGCACCTGTGAGCTGGCAATTTTCGAGCGATTTTTGCGCCCAACGAGCGCCGCTGGGCTGACGCCCAGCAAGTGAGGCGGAACAAAAAGCGCCGAAAAGGGACGCTCACAGGCGGTAGGTGTTCGATCTCCTTCGCCCTAAGCGAAAAAGCAGTATACACGAGGGCGGGAGCCGCGGCTCCCGCCCTCGTGTTTGGTTATCGGATTATTGAAAAATGTGTGTGCTGTCAGCAGTCGATGAGGATTCTGCGATCGCTGTATTGGGGAGAATATGCTTATTTTCTTTTGCCCTTCTTTTCAAATCGGCTTCGGATATGCTCTATCCACGCGGCAAGGGAGCTGTAATCGTTTTCGCACAGCGCTTTTTCGTAGAGCGCGTAGGCCCCTTTATCTTTCTTTTCCATCTGCCGCAGGGCTTTTTTGGGGCCGAGATAATGCCAGCCGCGCACCTCGGTATAGATCTCCAGGCTGTCTGTCAGCAGCCAGTGACGGCGGTAGCTGCCCTCCGCATCGGCGCGCTCCGCCCGGCGCAGCATCTTCTCGCACCAGCTCACGTTCAGCGCAAGCTCCTCCCGCGTTTTTCCCGCCCGCTCGTCCAGGTATCGCGCGACCTTTTCCAGCAGCGTCGCCGCGACATTGTCCCGATCCAGCAGGATCTGCCCGTCATAGACCTGTACATATTCCGCCGGGTCATAGTCCCCCTGGAAGTCAGACACGGGATGAACAAACACGTCCAGCTGCGTGCAGTCTACAAAGCTGTCGTCATGCTTTCTCTCCCCGCCGGCCGTGATGAGCAGGGCGTCAAAATCGCTGAAAAGATTGCTGCTGCCGTCGGCGAAGGAGCCGTAGACGATAATGGCGGCAGGATCGTACTTGGCCGCCAGATAGGTCAGAATATCATTCATGCTTCCTCCAGAAGTTCTTCTGAAACCTCGCCCTCGAAAACGAGGCAGGTCGGCCCGGTGAGGAAAATGTCGCGGATGCCGACGTCGTTTGAGAGTGTAACGGAAAGCAGTCCGCCCGGCATGGAGACCGAGACCTCCCGCCCGGGAACCAGTCCCAAAAGCGTCAGCGCCGCGGCAATGCTGCCGCAGCCGGTTCCGCAGGCGAGGGTAAAATCCTCCACCCCGCGCTCATAGGTCACAGCTTTTACCGCATCCGTGCCGCTTGCTTTGACAAAGCTGACATTTGCGCCCCGCGGGAAAACCGGCGCATAGCGCAGTTTCCGCCCAAGCGCGCGGAGCCTGTCCGTGTCCCATGTATCCCATTCGGGAAGCTGTATGACCGCATGGGGGATGCCGGGATCGCCCAGCTCCACATAGGCGCAGTCATAGTCCTCCCCGTCGATCTGCAGCCTGCGGTGCAGGTCGATGACCGAGGGATCGTTGAGCCGTACGCGGTAGCGACGGGCGTCGACACGCTCCCCGACGACGAGGCCCGCTGTGGTCTCTACGCGCTGCGTCTCCCCTGCCAGCCCGTTTTCAAAACCGTAGCGGCAGATGCAGCGCGCGCCGTTGCCGCACATCTCGCCGAGACTGCCGTCCTTGTTGTAAAAGCGCATCCCGAAGTCCCCGTCTTTTTCCGCGGGGACAACGACCATCATGCCGTCCGCCCCGACGCCGGTGTGAGGGGCGCAGAGCTTTTTCGACAGCAGCGGAAATCTCTCCGGCGGGATCTGCGCTGTCAGGTTGTTTACGATCACGAAGTCGTTTCCGGCCCCGTGCATTTTGGTGATACGCATAGCCTTAACCCCATAGCGCCGTGAGCGTCGGGATGAGCTGCTTTTTCCTGGACATCATGCCGGGAATGAAGAGATCGTTGTCCTTCGGCTCCTGGTTGAAGGCCTGGCGCATAATGTCGTCGCTGCCCACATAGAGAAGATGCGAGCCCTCGGACAGCACGTCTGTGAGCATGAGGATGACGATATCGAATTCGCTGTTTTTGCGGATCTTCTCCATGACGTCCAGAAATTCTTTCTTGCGGGCGAGGTAGGCGTCCGCGCCCACGCAGGTGATCTGGCTGACGCCGAGATTCTTTTCCGCGATGTGGAACTGTTTGTAGTCGGTGCGGAAAAGCTCCTCCGCGCTCTTGTCGGTGACACCGGCGGAGGTAAAGAGCGCCTTGCCCAGATCCTCGACGGACACGCGGGCGATGCGCGCCAGACGCTCGGCCATGGCGATGTCCTTCTTGGTGCAGGTGGGAGATTTGAACATGACCGTGTCCGAAAGAATGGCGGCGCACATGAGCCCCGCCATGGCGGGGGACGGCATGACGCCGTGCTCCTGATACATGGAGGTCAGAATGGTGTTGGTGGAGCCGACCGGCTCGTTGCGCACGGCGACGGGCATTTTGGTCTGGATATCCGCGAGGCGGTGATGGTCGATGATGGCCATGATCTCCACCTGCTCAAGGCCGGGGACAGACTGCGCCGCCTCGTTATGATCCACCAGCACGACGCGCTTGCTCCGCGGGCGCAGCATGTGATAGCGCGAGAGCGTGCCGACCACATGCTCCTGCTCGTCCAGCACGGGGTAATAATGGAAGCGGCTTTTGATCAGCGTCTCGCGCACATCGTCCACATAGTCCGCAAGGTGGAAAGAGATCAGATTCTCCGTCTGGCAGAAACGGGAGACAGGGATGCCCTGGAAAATCAGGCGCGCGACCTGCCGCGCGTTGAGCGGTGTGGAAATAATGCAGGTGGCCGCGGTGCTGTCCGCAAGCTCCTGCGGCACCTCCGTCTGGCAGAGGATCAGGCAGCCTACCCCGGCCTCCAGTGCCTTGCCGATGATCTCCGGCTGATCACCGCAGATGAGGATGCTGTCCTTGTCGGTGAAGCTTGCGTCCTCAAAGGCCTTTGGCAGCGCGATCGTCACCTTGCCGGAGATCGTCTCCGTAATATTGGAATACTCGTTGACAAGCCGCCCCTCCAGAACGCTGATAAGATTAAACAGCGGCAGGGCGTCCACATGGCAGTCAAAGACATTGCTCAGCTCATAGGCGGCGATATCGCCGGTAGAGAGCATGCCGTAGAGCGTGCCGTCATCGTTGAGGATCGGAATGGCCGAAACGCCGGAATCCTGCATGGTGCGCCAGGCCAGATCCAGCGGGACGGACTTGTTCAGCTCCGTAGGGTGGTCAAAGTCCAGATCGGAGACCTGCGCCCGCATATTCTGGATATACATGGGCGGCTCAAAGCCGAAGCGGTCGAGCATGCGCTGGGTCTCGTCGTTGATCGCGCCGATGCGCACGGCTTTATATTCACGGTCGCCCAGCGCGTTGCGCAGGTTGGCATAGGCCATGGAGGCGACGATGGAGTCGGTGTCCGGATTGCGGTGCCCGCAGACATATATATCGTTCATAAAGCTCCTCCTGAGAACATGTACGTGTATTATACATAACACGGCAGAATCTTGCAAGGCTTGGCGTTTGGATTGGCGAAGCTGCCGACGCGCGGCAGACCCGGTATTGTTCCGAATCTGCCGCGCGTTTTTTCGGGAATAGTATTACTCTTACAGCACCTTGTTAAGGCCGACGAATTGATAGCCGCTGCCGTTTTCTTCGTACTCCGTGAGAAGCATATCGACCGCCTCGGCCGTGTACTGCGCATTGTCGGAGAAGTGCATGACCAGAACGGCGCCGGGCTTGATATTCTTCTTTACCTCTTCGGCAAGCGCTTCGGCGCTTTCTGCCTTGTAGTCTGTGGTCGTGTAGTTACCGGCGATTGCGTGCGTGTAGCCGCAGTCGAAAACCGTCTCAAGTCCGTTTCTGCCGACGGCAAGCGTCGGCTGACGGAAGAGTAGACTCAGGGAGGGCTTGCCGTCTGCGTCGGTAAGATCGCCGATAATATACTGCATAGTATCGTAGCAGATGACGATATCTTCCTCCAGCTCCTTGCGCTGCTGCTCATCCAGTTCGACGAAATAGGTGGGCTGGACTTCATTGGACAGCGCAATATGCTTGTGCGTATGCGCTCCGACGGTGTGGCCCGCCCGGGCGATGGCACGCAGAAGATTGGGGTTATACGGAACATACTGGGTTTTGACGAAGAAGGTTGCGGTCGCGTTATGCTTTTCAAGAACGCTGAGCAGCCTGTCGACGGTGCCGTCGGTCCCCCAGTCGTCAAACGTCAGAAAGACATAGTTTCCGTTGTTTTCGATGATGCCGGTCTGATCCAGCTGACGCGCCTGTTCATCGGTGAAGCCGGGCAGGAAGTAGCGGGAGACAATCCACGGGATGCCGATGTAGCCTTCGCGGATGACTTCAAAAATCTCCTCCGGCGTTTTTCCTTCGAGGTGGCCCGGATAAATCTTATTTCTCACCTCGCGGAGGATCTGGTCCTTGGGCAGCGGGTACTGATACAGATTTTCGATATCTTCGGCGACCGCGTTTGCAGGAACCACCGGGTAACTGCATTTCTCTGCAGCGATCCGTTCAACAAGATCGCCGAGCACGGTATCGCCGTACTGGAAGAGACCCATCTGAAAATGGACAATCTCCCCGCGCTGGAGCATACCGTCATTCTCATTGAATATTTCGGAAATGATCTCCCTTGCGTCGGTCATGCGGCTGACCTTTTCAGGCACGGCTTCCTTCAGCTCCGTCAGCACATGGAAGCCTCCCGCGGCAGCGGCCTGCTGCAGCGCGGCGTTGCCGGAGCCGAAGGTGGGCCGAACGAAGAGCTCATAATAAGCCCGATAATCGCTGCGGAGCTTCTCCGCTTCCGATTGCATGGCGCCCAAAAGCTGGTTTACACCGGCGTTCTCGCCAAGCGCCACGCCGATGCCGAGGCTGTGGCCCGCGCGGGTGATCTGCTCCACCTGATCGGCGCGTGTTTCCAGATCCTCCGGCGTGACAAAGAAGGTCGCGCGGCTGCCGCTTTTTTTCAGCGCGTCCAGAACGGACTGAAGCTCCTGCTCATTTCCAAGGCCGGAAAAGGTAAACACGGCCGCTCGCGCGGTGGTATAGAAGCGGGATATGGGCGTGCCGTCGTTCGGCAGGGCAAGCGCCGCAGGAGCCGCGGCCGGATCTGCATCGTAATAGACGGCAGGCTCATAGGGCGCGTAGGTGGCCTCGGGCGCAGGAGGCTGATTCCCGCGCCGCAGTCCCTGCTCGGTAAAGAGCGGATTTTTGCGGAACCAGAGACCAAGGCCCGTAAAGATACAGATCAGGACGATGAAGGTCACCGTCAGTCTCAGCTGTTTTCTCTTTTCAACCCCCATGATAATGTTCACCTTTCTTGAGAGACGGCTTCAGCGCGCCCCCGAAAATGCCGCAAGGCTTTCGATTCCGTTGCCGCCGAGACGGAACAGGTCAAAATGCGTATAGCCCATCGACCGAAGCGTGTCACGCCAGATTTCCAGCGTCTCGCCGTCCGCGTACCAGACGGTATATTTTTTATCGCCGAAGACGACGGCCTTGAGAGCGCCGCTGTCGCTGTCGCGCTCCGGCTTCATGTCCTGCCGATCCAGCCACTCCTGCGCTTCCAGCTCGGTGAAAGCTCTTTCCACCGTTTTGCCCTCCCAGAGAAAGCCGCCGGTTGCGAAAGCCATATGCACCTCGCCCGGAACGGATTTCCAGCTCTCGCCGAGTTCCCTGAGGAAGGCAATATCCGCCTTTGGCCCCGGCCCGCTGTGGTAGCCGTACAGGTTATAGCACATGCAGCTGTATATCGGTCCCGCCGGGAATTCCGCGTACTCCGGCGCGCCGCATTCCATCACCACGCGCAGGCTGATGCCGTTGTGGCTGAGGATCGGATAGAGCTGCTTGATAAACGCCGTGAAGGCCGCCCAGAGCTCCTTGTCTTTTTTGATGTTTTCGTAGTCGATTTCCAAGCCCTTAACGCCCTGCGAACGGATCAGCTGCATGATTTTCACAATGTGCGCGCTGCGCGCCGCGGGCGTCGAAAGCTGCTGCACGAGGAAGTCCTTTGACTTCTGCTTGAAGCTGCCGTCCTCCTGCTGCACGTCGTTGACCAGGGAGAGATAGACGGGCACATCGAGCGCTTTCATCTCCTCCAGAAGCTGCTTCGATTCCGGCGGAAGGATCCAGTTTCCGTCCAGATCAAAGTAGGCTTCGAAGCAGATCAGCGACTCAAAGGAATCGGGCAGTTCCCTGACTTCCCGCAGTGCCGAATCCACGTCCCAGTACGCCAGCCAGGCAGAGCTGCCGAATTCCTCATCCGCAAAGGCGGCAGGCGCGATCTGCAAAAGACCGAGGGCTGCCAGAAGCATGGTCAAGACTTTTTTCACAGTGCTTCCTCCGAGATCTTCACGCCACCGTGGACGACCAGTGGAACAGATTGCTCACCTTGTCGAAGAAGCGCCCGACGGGGCCTTCTTCCTCCACAACAACCGGCATAGGAGGGGCGTAGGCATAAATCGTGCTGCCGTCCAAACCGGTGATGGTCAGGTCGGAGAAGATGCCGTCATAGACGTCGTCGCTGAGGTTTGTCTGGCTGAAGCGCTCGGTGCCGCGGGTCACAGCGGATTCAAGACAGAATTCGCCTCCGGAGCCGGCGGAGACAGCCAGCTTGTCTGCCACGAGCTTACCGTCCAGCCAGACGGAAATCTGGCCGCCCTCAAGCCGGACGCGGAGGGTACGGTCGCCCTCTTCGTCAATGTCGAGTTCGGGGATAAAGGGCTCCGCGCCGTCGGCGATGGTAGGCGCGCGCATGGCGGTCAGTCTCTCCAGCTCCTGGCGGGCTTCGCTGATGCGCTCTTCATCCTGATCGTTTACGATGATGGTCGAGGCCAGCGCGATTTTTCCGTTGAGCTCTTCCTCCGGCTCGGAGACAAAGGGGCCGCCGTCAAAGCGGAGCAGATCCAGACGGAAGAGCTCCTCTTTCCCCTCGCCGTCCTCGACGATCAGATTGTTGTCATAAAGACAGACGGTAACGCCGCCCAGTCCGGTCTCGTCCGTGCGGAACTTCAGCGCCTGCTGTCCGACAACGTTGCCCTGCAGGCGGACGGAGAGCTCGAGATCCTGCGGGAGATTTCGCGCAAGGCAGATCTCACCCTCGCCGTAGGGAAGTGTGGTCAGAATGATTTTTCGGTTCTTGTACTCCGCCACGCCGATTTTGCGCACCCAGTCGATCGCCTTTGTCTCATCACCGAGACGAAAAACGACATTGTGGCCGGTATCGTCCCAGATACGCATCATCAGATGGTTCGGGGAGAAATACTGGCGGGACTGGAGGCGGCTGAGATCGTAGATGGAGGAATCGCGGGTGTTCAGGCAGGTCCCCTGCCGGTTGAAGTTCATGGCGAAGACCTTTTCCATCATCTCAGCATTCTTCCTGCTGACCAGAGGATCGTTGCCGAAAGCGCCGGTGTTGGAGTGCATCAGGATATAGAGGCCTGGTACATAGCCCAGATCTTCCTTGTAAAGCTCCTCCATTTTTTTGTAGTCCCATTCGATGCGCTCTTCCATCTCTTCGACGCTCTCCGTGCGCAGACGGTCCTCATCGCGCAGGAAATCCATCAGATAGTGGTTGTAGTCGCGCCGGAGGAATGTATGGACATCCAGAAATTCCGGCAGGTTCAGATGGCCGAAGTAGTTTTCAAAACGGTCGAAAACATTGATATAACTCAGGCGGTAGCCGTTGGAGCCCGCCTCCCAGAAGGTGGTGCGCTTGAGCTCGTTCATCTCGCTTGCGGTGATATAGTGCCCTGATTCATCGGAGATGTTCTCTGCGAAGGTACAGGCCGTCGCGATGTAGTTATTCTTTCGCATCGCGGGGTAAGCCAGATGTGTTGTGTTCATAATGCCGTCCTCAAAAATGAGGATCAGGGCTTTTTCCGGCAGCGAGGCGCCTTTTGTGTAGTAATCAATAACGTCCTGCTGTGTGATCGTCTGATAGCCGGAATCCTTGATGGTCTGCATCTGCTCGTCATAGGAGGCTTTGGTCACGATCTTGCCGTCAGGGCGCACGATATCCGTCAGACCGTTGTAGGAGATGGCGATGAAGTGCGGCCCTGTGGCCTTGCCCGCGGAGCTCAGCCCGCCGACGATCTCATCGCTCGGGATCATGGTGCATTCCATCTCGGCGTCTGCGCGGAGCACATGCTGCTTGGACCGGTAGCTGACAAGCGACCAGACAGCCCAGACGATGACGGCCGCAATGATCATGACTTCAAGAATCGTGCGCACAATCTTGAAGATGTTTTTTCTGTGGAGTTTCCGTTCATCCATGTTCGGCCGCCTCCTTCTGTCCGGCATTTGCCGCCATATCCGAACGCTTCTTGCCCTTGCCGCGCGTACCCCAGTCGTTCACCCAGAAGGTCAGCCACGCCCAGATCATCTGCCAGAGGAGAATGACCTCATAGTACAGGCAGAAGAAGAAGCCGTAGATCCACAGGCTGCTCTTCTTCAGAATCAGCTGGGCAAAGCACATCATCAGGGACATCATCAGCAGGCCGATCAGGAAGGCCGCAGGGAAGACATGCTTCACGAACGGGACATAAACCAGGTTGTAAAGGACGATGATCGGCGCGATCAGCGGAACCAGCACACCGAGATAGAAGGACAGCGCCATAAAGGGCTGCTTTTTCCACATGAAGGTGCAGGCGCGCAGCGACTCGCGCAGCCAGGAGCGTTTCCAGCGCATCTGCTGGCGCAGGAACTGGCGGTTCTGATTCGGCACGATGGTTGAGCAGATCGCGTGATCCTGATAGCCGGTGCGGTAGTGCTCGACCACATAGTTTGTGAGGCTTCGGTCGTCGCCGAAGGTGGCCTTCTGCCCCATGAAGCGCTGGTTGATCCACTTGTCGAAAACCTCCTGTACCACCTCAAGGCGGTAGCAGGACAGCGGGCCGCTCAGGCACATGACGGAATCAAAATAGGCTTCGGCGGCTTTCATGATACGGAAGGAGATGTAATAGCGCACCGCCTGCATTTTGGTCAGCCAGTTGGTGTAGACGTTCGCAACGTCCGTCCTGCCGGCCACGCCGCCCATCTGCGGATCCTTCATCGGCTGGACGAGGGTGCGGATCGCGTTCGGATACAGGAAGCTGTCGGAGTCCACGAACACGATCAGCTCGGTCCGGGCGTTGCGGATGCCGATACCCATGGCCTCGCGCTTGCCCTGGTTGTAATTCTGGAAAAAGACGCGGACACGGTTCTCAATATTATACTGCGGACCTTCAGCGCACATGTCTCTGACGGTCTGCTTGATGACCTCGACGGATTTGTCCGAGGAGCCGTCGTCCACGATGATCAGATCCAGCTTGTCGACCGGGTAGTCCTGGTCGGCGCATCGCAGGATCGTCTCCCGTATCCACTTCTCTTCATTGAAGCAGGGAATGACGATCGTCACGCTCGGCGTATATTCCGGGTCGACGGGCGTCGGTTTGTAGAAGGAGCCGAAGAGATAGCGCGACAGAAGGAAAATCGCCGTCATGATGCTGTAGCCGTACAGCCAGGGATTCGTGGCAAAATAGCGGATACTCTCCACGCGCATCGCCATAATGACCGAAGTGCACAGCGCGAGGAACAGGGTGGAAAGCAAAAACAGAATACGATCCGTTCTTTTGCGTGCTTCATAGAGCGGCTGATTAAACTGGATGGCGACGCAGTGTTTGGCCTCCAGAACGCGCACGATTTTGGCCTTCAGGCGCCGATAACGCATCTCGGTTCCTTCCTGAAGGTCTCCTTCATGGAGGCGGAAGTCCAGGGTGACGTTTTTCCCCTCAAGGTCGGTAATATCCACAGGCGCCGGCATTTTCAGGAGCATGCCGGTCTGGGAGAGGTTTTCCGTTTTCCCGCGGACAACCCTTCGCCCGATCGAGACGGCGACGTCTACCTCGACCTCATAGCGCTGCCCGGCAAATTCCGCGTACTCAGGGCGCGGCTCTCCCTCGTGATTGTTGCGGCGGCTGGTGTTGCTGCGCTTGCCGCTCGGGTCGGGCACGTTAGGGAAGAGTCGGCGATCCTTGGTCTCGTGAAGCAGAAGATCCGCCTCTGTTCTCTTCTTTTTTTCTTTCTTTTTCATACAGGATAATTCTCCCTGATATAGTCCACAACAGCGGCACAGCCTGCATCATTCAAATGGCAGCCGCGGGATGACAGATCCAGGCAGTAGTCCTCGCGGAGCTGGCCTGTTTCGTCACGCACCGCGCTGGCAATATCCACAAAGGGGATATCATACTCCCGGCACATGCCGCACAGTCTCAGATCCAGCTCAAACCGGCTTTCATTCGAGACGCCCGCGTAGCCGTTCATCTTCGGGAGCACCGGCAGAATGACGATGCGGATATTCGGATTCTGATCCCGGATCTCCTTGATCAGCAGCCGGTATTTCGCGAGATAGGCCTCCCGGTGATAAGCGCCCGGATTTGCGTAGCCGAGGCAAAGCCATACGGACTTTGCGTTCATGTTCTTCAGGCGCCTGGCAAGATCGCCGATCTCACTCTCCCCCTCGAGCAGTTTTTCGACGGAGAGCTGGTTTTCGGTCAGAAACTGCGCGTCGTCCAGATAATCCCGCTCCACCTCGCGCAGCCAGTCCACATAGGCGCCCAGCCCTTCGATCACCGCGTCGCCCACAAAGACCGCGCCTCTGAAATCGCCGGGGACTGCTTTGCGGGTCTCGCCCGTGCGCAGCGGCTCTCCGGTCACGGGAATCTCATAGCGCTCCGGATTTAGCAGCTTTTCTTCCTCGGGATCAAGCTCACGTATCTTGGACAGGATCGTGCGCTTTTCGGACTGGAGTTTCATGGGATCCGTGAAGCTGTAGCCGTTTGCCTTGAGCGCATCCACCAGCCACATCACGATGTCCGGCAGAAGCGCAAAGCGCTCATCCTCGGTGCTCCACTCCCAGCGGATGCCGGGGCTCGGATCGATCGCCGGACGTTCGTCCAGCTTTCTGCCGGGGTCGTCATATTCGTTCTCGTCAAGCTCCTGTCCGAGCTTGACCGTGATAATGCTGCCGCGCAGAACATTCAGGACATAGGTCTCGGCGTCCTCCTGCGCGCGGAAGCTCTTGTGGTTCAGAAAAGCGGTCGGCTCGACCGCAGCCCGCAGTCCGGCGGCGGCAACCGCGCGCAGGACGCCGTCAGTATGGATCGTGCCGTTGCAGCGGGCCAGTTCCGGCTCTCTGCCGCAGGCGGCCGCGATCTCCTTCTGCGCCATCTTGAAGCGGCGCATGTTCTTATACGCGGAGAGCGTCTCCAGATGCTTTCCCCCGCTCATGCCGTAATTGCCGATCGCAAAGCCCTGCGCGGCAAGCTTCTGCAAGACCTGCGGGTTTTCATTCGCGGTAATGCCGGAGATGAAGAACGTGGAAGGTACGTCTCTGTCCTTCAAGACCTGGGCAATTGCCTCCATTGTCGCCGCATCCGTATAGCCCTCAAAAATCAGGCTGACAACCTTGCGGTCTGTCTCAACGCCGGTCAGAAGCTGCGCGGGCTGCGCCGTAACTGCCGGTTCGGGCGATGGTGTTACGGTCGGCGTCTGCGGCTGAGTCGCCGGGGTCTCGGCCTTTTTGCAGCCGGTCATGGACAGCAGAAGCGACAAGAGCAGCATCAGAACAATAATTCTCTTCAAGGCCATCACCACTTTTCCACGGCATTGTCGGGATCCTGTAAATCCCCTTCCGCCTCGATTCCGCGGAGCGTACGCAGGGACTGATCCAGATCGTTCTGCAGATTGAAATAGCGGTTTTCCAGCTCCTGACGGAAGCCCATCGCGTTGAAGTACGATGCGCGGACGGACGCAAGCGCGCGAGAGCGCATACTTTCGGCGTCGTCGATCATTTTCTGGCTCATGGCCGTCGCGCTCTCAATGATCTGCTGGGCGCGTTTGTTCGCTTCCCCGACGGGATCCGCCAAAAGAAGCTGATCTTTCTCCTCAAGCTCCCGCCGCTGGCGGGCGACACGGCTGCCGAGAACTGCAGCCTGAGATTTTGCGAGATCCAGCTCTGTCTGGAACTCACCCATTTTCACGTTTAAATCATCCAGCTCCATGCGGAGGCTGTACACCTCTTTTTCGCGCGTCCTGCATTCCTCGCTGAGCATCCGGTTTCGCTCCGTCAGGCGCTCATTTTCTTCCCGCAGGCGCGCGGCGTCCAGCTGAAGCTCCTTCAGCTCGGCGGCAATCCTCCGGGAATCCGCAAGCTCCTTCTTGACGCGCTCTTCGGCGGCGGCCTGTTCCTCATCCTTCTGCCGCAGAAGCTGCTCCGCCGTGTCGAGAAGGCGGTCGACATCCTCGGTCGGGTAACTGCCGAAGAGGTTCTTTTTTAACTGGTCTCTTTTCAGTTCCATCTTTCCGTCCCCTCACTGCAGCAGATATTGTAAGAGCCCTGACTCATAGACGCAGAAGGCAAAAGAACCTGCCGTGAGCAAAAAGAGAATCATATTGATAAAGGATAGGACAACCGAGCGATCCTCTTCCTCTTCGTCAGGGATTTCGATCTCCTGAACGACATGCTCACTGCGCTCACTGTCGGGAGTCCAGTATGTCGTGCGCACCGGATCCAGAAAGGTGTCCGGCTTCCTGTCCGCCGGCTTTTCCGGTGTGTGAGCCGGAGCTGCGGGCTTTATCGGAGGTTCAGATACAGGCTGCTCCGCCGCAGGGGCGGGCGCGGGCTGCTCCGCCGCGTGGACAGGCGCGGGCTGTTCCGCCGCAGGAGCGGGTGCGGGCTGCTCTGCCGCTGATACTGCAGGCTTCCCGGCAGACTCGTCCGTCGACGGGGGCGCCGGCTCCGGTCTCGATTCGGGCTCGGACATTTCTCTGCGGAACGCGGCATGCACCGGTTCCGTCTGCGTTTCCTCCGAATCTTCCGGAATGGAATTCTCCGCAATATAACTTGCCAGCTTATACGAGTTTTGCCCTGTTATGCTGTATACAAGGCAGGCCTGCGCCCTGATATAAAAATTCAAATCCTCAGGCGGATTGGTATACGCATATTTCTTTCTGAAATCCGTGAGAACAGCGTCTGCAAGAAGTTCTCTTGCCTCTTTGTCGGTGCACCATTTTTCCGCTTCCGTCAGTGCTGTATCCCGCCACTGACGCGTGAACGCCTCATAACGCGCGCGGTCAGCGAGACCTGCCATATTGCTCATTTGAAGTACCCCTTCGTTTTACAGTCTCCACCAGATGATGTCGCTCTTCTTAAGTTCGTTGATATCAAATATACCTTTAATATCAATCAGGATCTTCACGTCATTTCTGCCGAAAAGACGCAGCAGGCCTTCGACGCCGAGCTCGCAGAACTCTCTGTGCGCCACTGCCACGACCACACAGTCCGCATCGCGGATCTCGTCCATCGGCGTCAGCGTCAGGCCGTAAACCTTTTTTGCGGCGTCAGGGTCAGCCCAGGGATCGACGATCGCCGTTTCAATTCCGTATTTGCCCAGTTCAGAAACAATGTCGGCCACGCGGCTGTTGCGCACATCCGGGCAGTTTTCCTTGAAGGTGAGGCCAAGCATGACGACCCTGCTCTTCTTCGGCGCAAGGCCCGCCTGGACCATTTTTTTCACGGTCTTATGCGCCACGAACTCCGCCATGCCGTCGTTTACGATGCGGCCGTTCAGAATGATCTGGCTGTGATAGCCCAACTTCTCCGCCTCATAGGTAAAATAGTACGGGTCCACGCCGATGCAGTGACCGCCGACCAGGCCGGGCTTAAAGCCGAGAGCGTTCCACTTTGTATTCATGCCGTCGATGACCTCATTGGTGTCGATGCCCATGCGGTCAAAAACCATGGCCAGTTCGTTCATGAAGGCGATGTTGATGTCCCGCTGGCTGTTTTCGACGACCTTTACCGCCTCCGCGGTCTTGATGCTGCTGACCGGGAAAGTGCCGGCCGCGATTATGATATCATAGACCTGTTTGATGATACGACAGGTCTCGTCATCCATACCGGAGACAATCTTCCGGATCGTTGTCAGCGTATGTACCGTATCGCCCGGATTGATGCGCTCCGGACTGTAGCCGATCTTGAAGTCCACCCCGCAGGTGAGGCCGGATTCCTCCTCCAGAATCGGAACGCAGATATCCTCCGTCACGCCGGGATAGACAGTGGATTCATAAACCACGACAGAGCCCGGCGTCAGGTTGCGCCCCAGAATGCGTGAGGCGTTCTGCACCGGAAACAGATCAGGGGTATGGTCGGTATTGATGGGCGTAGGCACAGCGATGATATGAAACTTCGCCTCGCGCAGCTTCGTCTCGTCGGAGGTAAAATCCACCGTCGTGCTGCGGATCGCTTCATTGCCGACCTCCATGGTCGGGTCTATCCCACATTTATACTGCTGAATTCTCGCCTCGTGATGGTTAAAGCCGATCACACGCACGTGCTTTGCATATTCCACCGCCAGCGGCATGCCGACATAGCCCAGGCCGATCACGGAAAGGCACGTCTCTCCGCTGCGAAGCCGCTCATACAGTGTCCCGTAATCACATTCTGTTTTCATACCTTACCTCTTTTGCCGAAGCCGCCCAAACCATGCGGCATTCCGCATTATGAAAATGACAAATTTGTAATATTTTATCTCTATCTCCATGCCGCTGTCAAGTCTATTATTCCTACCATGCAAAAAAGGCGCTTTTTTGTCAGCAGCGCAGATATACGCTTCAATATGGGACATGCCGTCCCGCATTGAAGCGTAAATATTATACCCTATTATCAAGGCAAATTCAAGATATCGTGGGCTTTTTTGCCGCAAAGCCTCAAAAAAGCCCTCTCCTTATGCGTGCAAAAGGCGCTTCATATTAAGAAACGCACGGCATACCGGCAGTTTTGCGGTGATGCTGTGCGTTTTCGCTGCGTTTTACGGCGTTTTCGGAAGCGTTGGCGCTGTGGTGAACTCCCGCAGGATCGCGTTTTTCAGCAGCAGAAGCTCCCCTTCCGGTTCACCGGCCCCTTCAGCCAGGTAAACAAGACCCACCGCATAGCGCGTCACTGCGGCCAGCATGATGTGAAACACTGAGGAGATCATCTCCGTCTCGGAAATGTCCGTGCGCACCGTGCCATCCTTCTTTGCCTTGTCGTAGACGCTGTGGAAGTTGGCCATGATTCTTCCGATCATGTCCAGATATGGACTCATTTGCTCCCGGGAGGGCTGTTCGCTTCTTATATAGATATTGAAAAATTGATTGAACCGCAGGATATCCCGCTCATTGCGGTACAGCTCCAGAAACAGCTCCAAATAGCGGTCAAGATGCTCGGCGGCGGTCAGATTCGTCAGCTCCGCCGCCGGGTTGGCGGCCTGCTGCGTCCGGATGTATTCTTCCCATTTCCAGGTGCTGACGGCGACAACCAGATCGGACTTGGCGGAGAAATAACGATAGAGCGAAGAGCGCCCTACCCCGGCAGCTTCAGCGATCTCGGGCATTGTAACGGTCTCGATCCCGCGCTGCGAAAAAAGGCGGAAGCCCTCCTCCAGAATGCGCCTGCGCTTCTGCGCCATCTGTGCGGCATCCTTCGCTTTATCCCTCACACAATCAACTCCTTTGCCGCGAAGCCGTTCGGGCCGCTGCGCGCCCGTCCGGTGGAATTATACCCATCGGAGCAGAATAATGCAAGCGGCTTTGTATGGAGCCGCCGTTTTTGCGTATTGTAGAAAAACATACGCATTTTTTGTATATATTGTATAAAAACAGCTTTGAAAACTTTGAGAATATGGGTTAATCTATTGACAAACAGACGGCGCAAAAGTAAAATAAGCTTGTCGCTTCGGTGACATATCTTATGATAAGGAGATAAGGAAAATGAAAAAGACGCTTGCCCTTCTGCTTGCGCTGACCATGGTGTTCGCGCTGCTTGTCTCGCCTGCCGCTTTTGCGGACGAGCCGATCACTCTTGACGTCATCATTTGCCAGTACGGCCCCAATACCAACGATTGGTTCCTCGGCAAAGGCATGAACGGTACGAACTTTGTTGAGAAGTTTGAGGCCGAGAACCCCGGCATCAAGCTGAATCTTGACGTCGTTTCCTGGAACGATGTGTACACCGAGGTCGATACCCGCATTGCCAACAACAATGCGCCCGACATTCTGAATATCGACGTGTTTGCAAACTACGCAAACGAAGGTCTGCTCCTGCCCGTCAAGGACTACTGCCCCGACGATCTGTTTGCCGACTTCTTCCCCCAGTTCATCGCGCAGTCCGTGATTGACGACACCGTGTGGGCCGTTCCCGACCTGGCCTCCGCCCGCGCCCTGTTCTACAATGTCGACATGCTCAAGGAAGTCGGCGTTGAGGTTCCGACCACCTGGGCAGAGCTGGAAGACGCCTCCCAGGCCATCATCGACTACTACAACGGCGAGGTCTACCCCTGGGGCATTGACCTGACCACCGACGAAGGCCAGGCCGCCTTCGCTTACTACACCTGGGGCAACGGCGGCGGCTTTGTCGATGCCGACGGCAATTGGGCTGTCAACTCCCCGGAGAACGTCGAGGGCATCAACTTCGCGCTCGGCCTTATCAAGAAGGGCTACACCAACCCCAATCCCGCCACCCAGACCCGCTATGACCTGCAGGATATGTTCGCTGCCGGCAAGATGGCCATGGTCATCGCCCCGAACCAGCTGCCCACATACGTCTCCGATAAGGGCGGCAACATCACCATGGCAACCGCCGGCATCCCCGCCAACGAAGGCAAGACCGGCTCCTCCGTCGGCGTTATGGACCGTGTGATGGCTTTCAAGGACGACGCCGCCCCCGATCAGGCCGCCCGCAACGAGGCCATCGGCAAGTTCCTCAAGTTCTTTTACGATCCCGAGAACTATGTCGGCTGGGTCAGCATGGAAGGCTTCCTGCCCGCCGTCAACTCCGCCGTTGAAGCGCTCGTCGCCTCCGATCCCAGCTTCGCCGCGTGGCTCGACGTTCTCGGCACCTGCCAGTTCTATCCCGCCGCCAAGGCCGAGTGGGATCAGGTCAAGCAGGGCGTTATCGCTGCCGAGCAGGCCGCGCTGACCGGCGCCGATATCCAGACCGAGCTTGACGCTCTCCAGGCCGCTCTCGTCGGCTGAATCAGCTTTTTACGGAGCCGGCTGAAACCAGCCGGCTCCGTTTCGTATTCCTACAAAGGAGGCGTGATCCTTGAATTCACCTCTGAACCGGCATAAGTGGGAGCCCTATCTCTGGCTGCTGCCCAGCATCATTCTGATCGCGGTCTTTGTGGTTTTCCCCATCATCATCGTCTTCAAGCTCTCCTTCAGTGAAATCTCGAAGGCCGGCGTCATCGGCGGCTACATCGGCTTTCAGAACTATAGGGACGCGGTGCATCTGCCCGCGTTCAGGACCGTCATGCTCAACACCTTCTGGTGGGTCATCTCGGTCGTCGGCATTTCCACCATTCTCGGCTTTGTCGTCGCCATGGTGTTCAACCAGAAATTTCGCGGCCGCAAGATCGCCCGCGCGATTCTGGTCTTCCCCTGGGCGACCTCCCTGGTCATTCAGGCCTCGGTGTGGAACTACATCATCAAGTACGAGTACGGCAGCCTCAACAGCGTGCTGCTGAATCTCGGCATCATCAAACAGGCCATCAACTGGCGCTCCAGCTATCAGATCGAGTTCATCTGGGAGTGCGGCGTCGGCATTTTCGTGACCGTCCCCTTCGTCGCGTTCTGTGTGCTCTCGGGTCTCCAGTCCATCGACGACTCCTATTATGAGGCCGCTACCGTGGACGGCGCTGGCTTCTGGGACAAGCTCTTCAAGATCACGCTGCCGATGGTACGCCCCTCGCTGACGGTGAGCACCGTTTTGAATATCATCTACGTCTTCAACTCTTTCCCCATCGTGTTCACGATGACCAAGGGCGCGCCCGCCAACAAGACGGACACCATGATCACCTATCTCTATATGCTGTCGTTCTATGAGCGCAAGAAGGGCCCGGCGACGGCGCTTTCCGTCATCGGCTTCCTGATCCTGTGCGCCTGCGCCGGAATCTATATGATGACGGTCATGCGGAAGGAGGATGAACAGTGAGAAATCCCGATCTGATCGGCTCCAACCGCCGCGCGCTGGGTCTTGTGATTCTGGGAATTGTGCTGAGCCTGATTCTTTTCAGCATGCCGCTCTACAGCTTCAACGCCTGCGTCTATACAAAAAAATCCCCCAACACCTTCGTGGGGGATGAGAAGTACCGGACCGTCCGCGCAGAGGTTGAGCAGGTCGCCGACGACTACCGCGCCCAAGGCTTTGCGGCGGAGATCGGCGAGGATGTGCTGGAGCGCGTCAATTCCAAGGGAGAGACCACCTCGCTCATCACCTTCACGGTCAATCAAAGCCTCAGCAAGAGTCCGCTGTCGATGCTCGGCTGCGGCTTCCCCGCATCGTATGTGCTGGCGGCGATGCTCTTCCTGATGGGGCTGGCGCTTGTCTGCGCGATTCTCGGCAGCGTCGGCACCATGGATCTTGTGCATTTTCACCTTGACAGGCGAACGGCTTCGCTGCGAAATCTGGCCGCTGTCGCGCTGCTGCTGGCGCTGCTGCTGGTGCCGGTGTTTATCCTGATGAACAACGTCGCCTTCTCCCGCCGGATCGCGCTTTATAACGCCGGGCTTTTGGAGGAGGGGAAGGACGCGCTGTTTGCCAAAATGGACAGGCTGCTCTTTGACGGGCGCATGGGCGCCGATATCGGCAAGGCTTTGAGCGGCCTCACGATGGAGCATTCCGGGCTGATCTGGATGCTGCTGCCCGCGATCCTCATGTCGCTGCTGGCCGCGGTGCAGCTTCGTTACGGCAGCATCAAGAGCAGCGCCCTGAGAGCCTGCCTGTATTTCTTCGTGGTCATCGTCTGCGTCGTGACGCTCTATCCCTACTATGTCATGACCATCACGGCCTTCCGCTCCAACGCGGAGACGCTGGACATGTACTTCCTGCACCTCTTCCCGACGAAGTGGATCTGGAGCAACCTGTCCGATATCATCCACCGCGGTGTGCCGCGCTATCTGCTCAACTCCCTGTTGGTCGCGGGCGGAGCGACGGGGCTTGCCATGCTCTGCGGCATCCCGGCGGCCTACGCCATGGCGCGCATGAACTTCAAGGGCAAGAAGGCCTTTCTGGGCTTTGTCATCATGAGCCAGATGTTCTCCCCGGTCGTGCTGCTGATCGGCATTTCCCAGCTCATGAACACCCTGCATCTCAACGACAGCGTGCTCGGCCTGATGCTCATTAACGCCGCCTTCAACCAGGCCTTCGCGATCTGGCTTCTGCGCGGCACCTTCGTTTCCATCTCCTCGGAGATGGAACAGGCCGCGCTCATCGACGGTTGCGGCACCTTCGGCGCGCTCACAAAGGTGCTGCTCCCGATGGCCATGCCCGGTATCGTGACGGCGCTGATCTTCGTGTTTATCAATGCCTGGAACGAGTACACCATTGCGACGGTGCTGATCTCCACGGCCTCCAACCGGCCCATCACCGTCGGCATCACGCAGTTCTCGTCCTTCAACATGATCGAGTGGCAGTACCTCTTTGCCGCGTCCCTGGTGGCGACGCTCCCGGTTGTGGTACTCTTCATGAGCATTGAAAAGCATCTGACCTCCGGCCTCACCTCCGGCGGCGTCAAGGGCTGATTTCTCCATACTTCTTTTGGGAGCTGCCGCGCATCGTCCGATGAAAAGATTATTGCGAACGGTGTATGGCTCGAATACAGGCGGGAAATATGCCGTCAGGCCGTACCCGGGGATTGATTCAGCGTTTCCTCAGCTGCATTGCCCAAACCTTTTCCTTCTGCCCACCTTCCCGCACAGCGCGAGTAAATCTCCCCTTGCCAAACAGGTTTTCATTCGGTATACTGTAACCAAGCACGAGCTCTGCGCTCAGAAAATAATAAAAGGAGCGAAATTTATGTTCAAAAAACTGTTACAGGCAATCGCCAAAGTCTTCGTGGCCCGGAAAGTAGAGGAAGGCGCAAAAGCCGCGGCTGGCGCCATCATCAAAAAGAAGTTGAAGTCCGCTCTGGTTTTTGGCCTGTGCACACTTCTCTTTGCTGGCATCAGCTTCTTCCTCGGGAAGTACTATGACGACGTAAAGGCATACACCTACGGTGAGCCCGTTCCGGAGAAGTACGAGGGAACGATCATCGGCAAGCTGTGGGCAGCAAAGCCCTGAACGGCGACAAAGGGGCTGTCTCAAAACGAATTTATATACGCAGAGACTGAATTTATACCGCAAGGGGGAGGGTCTTGACCCTCCGCGTGAAAAAACGAATCAGCGCAGAAACGTGGGGCAAATCCGTAGAAATGTTCGGATTCGCCCCGCGTTTTTTCAAGATTTATGCGTTTAACTGCCGGGAGGGGCAAGCCCCTCCCCTACGGTGATATATCATTGTTTTCAGACTTATTCACGTTTTGAGACAACGTTTTTTATTTTACAAAAGCGCAGACGGTGCGAATTGAAAGGTTAATATGATTCTTCAACGAAACGATCTGACCGTTTTATCGAGGATCAGTATTATCCCTTCATCTGATATGTCACGGTGACATTGGCGCTGATTTCCGACTCGCCCGGCATGAGAGCAGGGCCTTTCGCCATGGAATCCATCGTCATTTCCATGTAATAATTTCCCGCGCGGCCGTACCTGGCGGATGTATCCTCCCAGCCCTCTGTGATGGAGACGGCCTCCCCCAGCGTCTTTCCGGCAGCCTTGGCCAGCGTTTCCGCTTTCACGCGCGCGTTTCCGACCGCCTCCGTCAGAGCCTCCTGATATGCCTCGTCGTAGCCGCTGCAAAGGAAGGAAATATTGTCAATATTGTTGACGCCCGCCGCCACGCAGTCGGCCAGCAGCTTTCCGACATTCTCCAAATCCTGATCCTGTACGCTCATGGATGTACTGACACTGTAGCCGACGATGCGCTGTCCCCCCGCCTCGGAGTAGTCGTACTGCGGATACATGCTGTAATAGGTGGTGCGGATGCTCTTCTCCTCGACGCCGCGCCCGGTCAGGACGTCTATGACCTTCTGCACCGCTTCGCTGTTTTTGCTCTGGGCAAGCTCGGCGGTCTCTTCCTGCGTGGTGACGCCGAAGGAAACCGTCGCCTTATCCGGCGTGAGCAGGACAGCGCCGGACGCAGAGACCGTGATCTCGCCCGCCGCATCTGCCGGGGCACTCTCCTGCGCGAAGGATGTTGCGCCGAAGCTCATGACCAGCGCCGCTCCAAGGATCAGGCAAAGTACAGCTTTCCAGGTTCTCTTCATGTTTCCAGTCCTCCTGTTTCATTTTTTCAATTGCTTTTCAAGCTTGTACGGCAAAAACCGCCGTACTGTCTCATATGACGACGCGATCAGTCAAAAGTTCCGCAGGCTTTGCTTTATCGCCATACATTTTCGGGTTGCCGCGGCCTGAAAATCCTTGTATTGCAGGCATTTGTAGGATATAATACTATCGTGGGGGGTGATATTGTGGCGTTCATCATTTCGCATCAGTTCAGCATCATGATTTTCATGAGCGGTATCTGCGGCATTCTCGCCTTCCTCACCCTGATTACGGATTCTCTGTCTCCCCAAAAAAAGAGCATCCTGGCACTGATGGGCCTGTCGGCCATGCTGCTGCTCATCTTTGATCGCCTCTCCTACTACTACCGGGGGAATACAAGCGATCTCGGCTCCGTTATGGTCAGACTCTGCAACGGGCTGGTGTTTTTCCTGACGATCTTCATCCTGCATCTGGTAACGCAGTACATGAAGGATCTGCTGCGGCACGAGGGGAAGCTCCCGGTTACGCCGCTGCCCCTGCGGATATGCGAAGGCCTGTTTGCGGCGGGCACAGTGCTGATCATCGTCTCGCAGTTCACGGGGCTGTACTACACCTTTGACGCGCAGAATATCTATCACAGAGCGCCGGGTTATCCCATTTCCTATATCATCCCGCTTTTGATCGTGCTGCTGCAGGAATACACGCTGCTGCGCTATCGGAACCGGCTGAACAAAACGCTTGTCATCTCTCTGATGCTGAGCCTTGCCTTGCCGACGGTCATGTCCACTGTGCAGATATTTTACTACGGCGCGTCGCTGACCAGCATTACCATGGGCTTTGTCGTCATCGTGTTCTATATCTACGCGCTGAACGATCTTGGAAAGGCCGTACACAGGGCGCGGCAGAACGAGCTTGAATTCTACAAGGCGTCCGAGAAAAAAGAGGCCGCCATGTTTGCGGAAACCGCCGAGGCGCTGGCAAACGCCATCGACGCCAAAGACAAATATACCCACGGCCATTCCACGCGGGTCGCCGCCCTTTCCCGACAGATCGCAAAAGAGGCCGGCATGACGGACAGGGACTGCGATCAGGTGTACTTTGCGGCGCTTTTGCACGATATCGGCAAAATCGGCATCCGGGACGATATCATCAACAAAGAGGGCAAGCTCACTGACGAGGAATTTGAACAGATCAAGCTCCACCCCATTCTGGGCTATCAGATTCTTTCCAGCATCAAGCAATCCCCCACGCTGAGCATCGGCGCCCACTATCATCACGAGCGGTATGACGGCACGGGCTATCCGGACGGGCTGTGCGGCGAGGAGATCCCGGAGATCGCCCGCATTATCGCCGTGGCCGACGCCTATGACGCCATGTCCTCTTCCAGAAGCTACCGCGCATATCTCCCGCAGGAGGCCATAAAAAGAGAGCTGAAGCGAGGCATGGGAAAACAATTTGATCCGAAATACGCCGAAATCATGCTGCGTATGATGGAAAACGGCGAGACATAAACGATCTCGTCATCCATCCCCCGCAGCAGCGCGGCCCGCGGCAGAGAGCACCGGCCTTTCTGCCCGGGCCGCGCTTCATTTCTTTATGATAAGGCTTGTTTTTTCAGGTATAAAGTGCTATAACGTGTCGGTATAGTTTGAAAGAAATGAGGCGCAGAAACCATGGGCTTTGTCAGGAAGCTTGACACGCGGTATGGGGATAACGCGATCTGGCAGTTTGTCAAATTCAATCTCGTCAGCACCAGTGTCACGGCGGTACAGCTCGCGCTGGCAAATCTGCTCCCCTTCCTGTTTGACGGCGTGACGAAACCGCTGCCCGTTTTCCTGCAGAAGATTTTCGACCCCGCGGTGCTCTTCGACGGGCCGTCTCCCTATGTGGTGAACGGCGCGGTCACATGGGGCTATGTGCTGCCGTTCTTTCTTTCCAATTTTCTGGCCAATGTGTACGGCTACTATATGAACATGAAGACCACCTTCCGCGGCAGCGGAAGCCGCGCGGGTCTCACGGCCTATCTCGTCATCCTGACGGCGCTGATTCTCTTTTCCACCTGGCTGCAGGGCTATCTCAACGCGAAGCTCGCCGTAACCCCGCTTGCGCTGTGGGGGCGCACCATTGCGGCCATGGCGGCAGGACTGGTGCAGGTTGCCGTTCTGTTCCCTCTGGAAAAATTTGTATTGTTTCGCAAGAAATAAGGAGAACTATCATGGAAAAGGTCAGTATTATCGTCCCTGTTTATAACGGTGAAGCCCATTTGCTGCGCTGCGCGGAGAGCATCCTTGCGCAGGATTATCCCGAGCTGGAGCTGATTCTGGTGGACGACGGAAGCCGCGACGCATCCTTTGAGCTGATGCGCGAGCTCGCCGCCCGGGACACGCGCGTGAAAGCGATCCACAAGGAAAACGGCGGCGTTTCCTCTGCCCGCAATCGCGGCCTTGACGAGGCGTCCGGACGTTATATCCAATTTTCGGATGTGGACGACTGGCTCCCCATCGACGCGACAAAGCTCCTTATGCGCGAGATCGAGGCGAGCGACGCTGACCTTGTGATCGGCGATTTCTACCGGGTGGTGGGCAACAACGTCTCACGCAAGGGCTCCATCGACGAAGGCGGCCTGCTGAACCGTCAGGAATACGCGGATGAGATGCTGCGCAGTCCCGCGGATCTGTACTACGGCGCTCTGTGGAACAAGCTCTATCGGCGCGATCTGATCGAGCGCTATGGCGTCCGTATGGATGAGACGATCTCCTACAGCGAGGACATGATTTTCAATCTGGAATACCTTCTTCATGCGGACAAAATCGCCGTCTTAAAGGCGCCGGTCTATTATTACGAGTACACCAAGGGCTCGCTTGTCGACCAGAATCTGAATCTGAGCGCCACCGTCAAGATGAAGCAGGCCGTGATCGGGTACTACAACGAGTTTTATAAAAAGACCTTCTCCCCCGCCGATTATCAGGACCGGCTGCCGATTGTATACAGCTATCTGCTGGCTGTCAGCCGCGACAGCTTATCTCTGCCGTTTATGCCGGGGACAAAAAAACTCTCCTCGGAAACGGGAGGCAGCCTCCTGCGCTCGCCCTTCGGCGGAGAGCTGGAGACTGCCTATCTGGAGGGCCGCATGCTGATGCGCTATTTGGACACGGTTGCCAAAAAGCATGACCTCAAGCGCGATGAAATGACCGTTCTCTATCTCCTGTGGAAGCTGGATCGCCCCTGCCGTGCGGCGGAGCTGAGCGTTTTTCCCGGGCTCACAAAAAGCGACATTACCTTCGCGCTTGCAAAGCTGCTGTACGCCGGTCTGGTCACGCGTGAGACGGACGGCGGCACGGCGTATCGCTTCCACGCGCCGGAGCTTGAGCCGGAGCTGCGGCAGATGGTCGGCGATTTTCAGGCTGTCAGCTTCGAGGGCCTGTCCGAGGAGGAGCTTTCCGTCTATCGCCGCTGTACCGAGACGATCCGCGACAACATTCGCCGCCGCCTGCTGGTGGAGAAAAGCGGAGAGTTCTGAGCCGCAGCCTCACCGTGACTTTGCATCAGGTTTGGTCAATAAGCATACCGTCTCGACGTGGCTCGATGGAACGCAATCAGCACGACGGTCAGTACGGTCTGGACTGCGATCAAGGATACTATCAGCGGCATTGTGCAGGGCATCTGGGACAAGATCACCGGTGTCTGGCAGAGCATCTACGATACAATCGCTCCCTTTGTTAATCCAAAATTTCTCTTATCGAATCATCAAAGTTTTCTGTAATCAGAGTAATCTGTTCTCCATTCGATTGGTACCCTTCTATGATCTGGTGATTATCTTGTTTCAGTTGTTCAGCTGTACAATCAGAATCATCAAGCCTTGTTTCGATATCAGAACCATGTGATTTTATCTCTTCAAAATGCGAATCTATATATTCATCTGACATAGCAAGACAAATGAATCTTATAGACTGAAGGTACCGCTCATCAAAGCTTTTTTTCCAATCAAAAGGAATATAACAACCCTCAACAATAAGATTCTGCTCATTCTCAATAGCAGTCTTTATGATCTCTCGAACGACTGGCCAAAGATAATCGGTAAGTTCATCATCATCTTCTGGTGTGAGAACAGTATTGCCGCTGCGAATAAGGCCCATCTTCAAATGGTCAATGGAATAATAAGGATATTTGATTTTCTCAAGCATCCGTTGTGCCAGAACCGTTTTCCCGACATGGGATGCTCCTGTTATTATGATTACCATCTTTACCTCGTCAAATCCTGAGTTGTCGCGCTGACATCCAAACCACAGCCACAACCCGCTGTTATCCAAATCACTAACTCAACCCTACCGCAAAAACATCCAAAACGGCCACTCAACCCTATGACATCTAAATGGCCTACTCAACCTTCCCGCCGGAGCGGTTGATATGTTCTGACAGAGCGATTTTTACAGTCAAATCAGCTCAATACCGCTTACGGCAAAGTGCCCGAAAAGCCCGGAAATACGGCACTTTTTCGGCGGTCAGTCCTTAACCCGTGACATCAATACTACCGTCTCCACGTGCTCCGTAAACGGGAACATGTCCACCGGCTGGATGCGCTGCACCTTATATCCTCCGGCGGTCAGGATCTCCAGATCGCGGGCGAGGGTCTCGGGATCGCAGGAGACGTAGACCGCGCGGGAAGGCGCGGTTTTGATCAGCGCGCGGAGAAACGCCTCGCTGCTGCCCGTGCGCGGCGGGTCGAGGAAAACCACGTCCGGCTTATATCCCTCGCGCGCCATGCCCTGCATGTACTCCCCCGCGTCCCCGGCGGTGAACCAGCAGTTTTTAAGACCGTTCAGCTTCGCGTTGGCGATGGCGTCCTTCACCGCGTCGCGGTTTAATTCCACGCCGATGACCTGCTTTGCCCCGCCGCTCGCGGTGATGCCGATGGTGCCCACGCCGCAGTAGGCGTCCAGCACCGTCTCCGTCCCGGTGAGGGCGGCGTATTCCACAGCCTTGCCGTACAAGACCTCCGTCTGAACGGGGTTGACCTGATAGAACGAGCGCGGCGAGATGCGGAAACGGTGAGCGCACAGTGTATCCTCGATCACGCCGGGGCCGTACAGGATTTTCTCCCGCTCCCCCAGCACGACGGGGGTGAAGCGGTCGTTGATATTCAGCACCACGGTGGTGATCTCCGGGTGCAGCTCCAGAAGCTTTTTCACAAAGGGCTTCTGCGTCGGGAAGATAGGCGAGGCCGCGACGAGCACCACCATCACTTCCCCGCTCCGAAAGCCTCGGCGCACCAGCACATGGCGCAGGAAGCCGCGGCCGCTGCGCTCGTCAAAGACCTGGATTTTGAAATCCCGCAGCATGTTTCGGATATCCACGATGATCCGGTCGGCAATCTCATCCTCGATCAGGCAGTCGTCCACGGGGACGATGCGATGGCTCCCCGGCTGGTAGACGCCGGAGACGATATGCTTCTTCGCGTCCAGACCGAAGGCGGCGCAGACCTTGTTGCGGTAATGCGCGGGGTTTTCCATGCCGATGATCGGCTCCACATGGCCGAACTTCCCCAGCAGGGCAATTTCGCGCCCCTGCTTGCGCCTGAGCTGCTCGTCATAGGGCAGGCTCTGAAGCTGGCAGCCGCCGCATTTTTTATACAGCGGGCACGACGCAATTGTCTGTTCCACAGTTGATCGCCCTCTCTTTCACTTGCTGCTGTGAATGAATGATAGCATATTTTTCGGGGATTGCCAACAAAAAGCGTTTCTGATAAAATATAGTTTCCAGAGAAATCCCGCTTCCTTTTTCGGATTCGCGCTCCCGGAGGCTTTCTATATGATTCGCAGATTGTTCAGACAAATGATGGTGACGCAGATCGTCTCCTCCATGACCGTTACGCTGTGCATGCTCATCGACAGCATCATGATCGGCCGCTTTTTGGGTACGGACGCCATGGCTGCCTACGGCTTCTGCACGCCGGTGCTGCTGGCCTTTGCCGCGCCGGGCGCGATGATCTCCGCCGGTATCCAGGTAGTATGCAGCAAGACGCTCGGCAGCGGCGACCACGCAGGCAGCGACGCCTGCTTTACCGTGTCGGCGGCGCTGACGGCTTTCATCTCCGCGCTTGGCCTCCTGCTGGTGCTGTGCTTTGCCTCGCCGCTGTCCACCCTGTTGGGTGCCGGGGAGCCGGGGCCCGACAATCCCGTGTTCTATCTCACGCGGGATTATCTGCGCGGCTTTATACTGGGCGTTCCGGCCTTTCTCGCAGCGCAGGTCATGGTACCCTATATGCAGCTTTCCGGCAGCCGGAAACGGCTTGTGATCGCGGTGCTGCTCATGACGGCAGCCGATGTGGTTTTTGACCTGCTCAACGTCCTCGTCTTCAAAGGCGGCACCTTCGGCATGGGGCTCGCCTCCAGCCTGAGCTACTATGTCGCAATGCTCGTCGGTCTCGGCTACTTCTTCAAGAAAAGCTGTCTGTTCCATCTCCGCCGCGACGGGCTGCGCCCCGATATACTGCGCGCGATTCTGTCCGAAGGCGTACCCACCGTGATCAATCAGCTGAGCCTTGTGCTGCTGGTGCTTCTCTTCAACCACATCCTGCGTATTGTCGGCAGCAATATCGCTGTTGCCGCCTATTCGGTCATCTCCACGGTCGGCAACCTCTGTTACGCTTTCAGCGGCGGGATCTCCTCCGTGACACTCATGCTGGCCGCCATCTTCATGGTGGATGAGGATCGTTCCTCTCTTTATGCGCTGTTGGGTGCCATGCGTCATTACGCCATAACCGTGCTTTCGGTCGTGACGCTCCTCGTCCTGATCGCGGCAAAGCCGCTGGTCGGCCTGTTTCTGGAGGATGACCCGGAGGCCATGGCGCTTGCGGTGAAGGGGCTTCGGCTCTTCTCCCTGTGTCTGGTGCCGTGCGCGCTCAATACGGGCTACAAGTTTTACTGTCAGGGCATCGGCCGGGTCAGGCTGATGGAGATCATCTCCGTGGGACAGAACTTCCTGCTGCCCGCGCTGGCGGCGCTGCTGTTGAGCGCTTTTCTCGGCACGACGGGCGTGTGGCTCTCCTTCCTTTGCGGAGAGAGCGCTGCCCTGCTGCTGATCTGTCTCTATGTACGGCGTGCCAGCGGCGACGGGAACTTGAACGTGGAGGCTTTTTCCCTGCTTCCGGCTGATTTCGGTGCGGCGCCCGAAGACTGCTTCGAGTATTCGGTACACAGTATGACAGACGCTGTGGCAGCCTCCGACGGCGCGGAGCGTTTTTGCCTCGGTCACGGGCGGAGCGAGCGCATGAGCGTACTGGTTTCCCTGTGCATTGAGGAGATGACCGGCAATATTGTCCGCTACGGCTTCGTGCCGGGCAAGGATAAGTACAGCGTGGACGTGCGTCTGGTTTTCCGGGACGAAGACAGTATCCTCCGCATCCGCGACAACTGCGCGCATTTCGACCCCGTCTATTATCTTAAGCTGCACCGCAGGGACAATCCCGCGGCCCACATGGGCATCCGGCTGGTCATCAGCATGGCTAAGGACGTGAGGTACCTCAACTCCTTCGGCCTGAACAATCTCTCGATCCGGCTGTAAAGGGCACTGCGCATCATAAATTGGCAGCAAAGGAGCTGTCTCAAAACGAATTTATATGCGCAGAGGCTGAATTCATACCGTAAGGGAGGGTCTTGACTCTCCCGCGCGGAAAAGCCGAATCAGCGCAGAAACGTGGGGCAAATCCGCAGAAATGTTCGGATTCACCCCACGTTTTTTCAAGATTTATGCGTTTAACTTCCGGGAGGGGCAAGCCCCTCCCCTACGGTGATATACCATCGTTTTCAGACTTATTCACCTTTTGAGACAGTCCCTTCCAATATGTTCACTCCAGCAGGTAGGGTTTGAGCTTCTCCGGCATACCCTGTTCCAAATAGTTGGCAAGGCGTTCCTCCGGCAGCTCCCAGCCCCTGAGCGACCAGTCGGCGAAAATATGCAGGCAGGAATAGACATACATGCGCAGATAAAAGGCCAGCTCCTCCGGAAGCTCCGTATACTGCCGCCGCCAGCAGATAAAGGCGCTCAGGAAATCATAAGCGCTTTCGGCGCTGATCTCCGCATAAGCGTTTACCATGCCGCCGCCCATACTGACGCGCAGGTAATTGGCGTTCTGTGAGAAGAAGCGGATGCTCTCGTTTGTGAGATCGTGAAAGGTGCAGCGCTTCCCTTCCAGTCTGGCAAGGGCGCGTTCTCCGCCCCGGCGGTGGATCCAGAGCACCAGATCCTCCTTATCGTGAAAATGATTGTAGAAGGTCTGCAGGGACAGGCCGCTTGCTTCCACAATCTGCTTGACCGTGATGCGATCCGCCTGCTCTGTCCGGGCAAGGGTGAGCAGCGCTTCTGCGAAGAGTTCTTTCGATTTCCGTTTTCTCACCGGTTTTTCTCCCCCGCTTTCCAACGGACTTGCGCCCTTTTGCAAAAGCGATTTTTTCAAAAATCAGTCGCGTTATTATACCAAACTACTATACAGGACGCAAGAAAAAAGTCATCCCAGTTTGCGATTGCTCCGCGCTTGCAATGCGGGCGGGAATCTATTATAATATTGACAGTGAAAACAGCGCGAGGAGGACAACAAATGGGCAAGCTGTTCGTAATTTGCGGCCCCAGCGGCGCCGGGCTGCGTGAAATCATCGGCGCGGTGCTGGACAGCCGGGACGACATCGGAAACGTGGTGCCGGTCACGGCGCGGAAGATGAAAGCCGGAGAAAAGGACGGCGTCGGCTTCTGGTTTTACGACCTGGAAGGCTGGAACGCCATGAAGGAATCCGGTGAGCTGCTGGAAACCACCGAATTTGCGGGCAACGATTACGGCACCTCGCGCCGCCTCGTGCAGGAGCAGCTTGACGCGGGAAAAAATGTGGTGCTGAATCTCGAGGTCGAGCGCGCAGCGCAGCTCAAGGCGAATATGCCCGAGGCTGTCTGCGTGTACATGGAGCCGTCGGATGCGCGCATTCTCCGCGCCCGGTATGAGGCGACGGCGCGCAGCCCCTTCGAGGTCACGGCGCGCATGGATCGCGCGGTCCGGGAGAAAGCTGCGGCGGACTTCTGCGACACGGTGATCTGCACCGACGATGCGGAGAAGGCCGCGATGGAGCTCAACGCGCTGATTGATAAAGCCTGAGGATTTTCCCTTATGCCATTCTCAGCGAAGCAAAGGATCTTTCCCCCGGGTTGTGCGAGAGCAAAAGATTCTCCGCTGCGCTCAGAATGACACCATAATTTGATACCCAAAGAGGAGACGCCGCATGGATTGGAAAGAGAGGTATAAAGACAAGCTCGTCGGGATGGAAGAGGCCGTGGCCCTGATCCGCTCCGGCGACATCGTCACATCCAATTTCGGCGGCAGCATTCCCTATGCGTTTCTGGACGCGCTGGCCGATTACGCAGCCCGTCATCTGGAAAACGTCACGCTCTGTCTCGCGGGCTTTTACAAGCAGACGCGCATCGCGGACAAGCGTCTGAACGGACACATCGCAATCAAAAGCAGCTTTCTCGGACCCTGCGAGCGCGCGGCCATCGCGGCGGGCGCGGATATTTCCTATCAGTCCATGCATCTTGCAAACATCAATGATGACCGCCTCGGCAAGCATCGGGCGCGGGTGCTTGTCGCGGCCGGGAGCGTGCCGGACGAAAACGGCCGGATCAGTCTCGGCGTGGCGCCCTTTGACCCCATTCTGCTGGACGTGTGCGAGACGGTGATCATCCAGGTCAACCGGAACATGCCCTTTGTCCTGGGAGAAAACTGTATCGTTCCGGTTGCGCGCGTGAGTCGTCTCGTCGCCTGCGACGAGGCGCTGCCCGAAATGCGGCTGCCGCCTCCGACAGAAGAACAGCGCCGCATCGCCGGACATATCGCGGAGCGCGTCCCGGACGGGGCCTGCGTGCAGTTCGGCATCGGGGGCGTCTCCGCCGCGATCGGCGAGGCACTGATGTGCAGAAAGGATCTCGGCTGCCATTCGGAGATGTTTACCGATCCGCTGATGGCGCTCATGAAGGCAGGGGTCATCAACAACAGCCGCAAGAGCTTCTGCCCCGGGAAAACGGTTTTCACCAACGCTCTCGGCAGTTCGGAGCTCTATGCCTTTATGGATCGAAACCCGGCGCTTGAAGCGCATCCCTGCGCCTGGCTGAACGATCCGCGCAACATCGCGAAAAACGATGATATGATCTCTGTCAACGGTGCGCTGTGTGTCGACCTCACCGGCCAGGTCTGCGCGGAGTCCATCGGCTTTCGCCAATTCTCCGGCACAGGCGGGCAGCTCGATTATGTCCGCGGCGCAAGGTGGAGCAATGGCGGCAAGAGCTTCCTGACGCTCCCCTCCGTCTTCACCGACAAGACGGGCGAGCGCTGTTCCACCATTGGTCTGACGCTTCCCACGGGCAGTATCGTTACCACCCCGCGCGCGGATGTGCACTACATCGTCACCGAATACGGCGCGGCCGATCTGCAGGACGAGCCGGTCGATGTACGGGCAAAGCGCCTGATTGAGATCGCCCACCCCGATTATCGCGATCAGCTTCTGTTTGAAGCGAAAAGCGCGGGATATATCATATAATGATTGAATTGCCGTTCCGCTCGCCCCTGGCGGGGCAACCGCGAAACATGGCAAAATTGCTCCCCAACAAATTCAAGAATTTGTTGGGGAGCAATATATGATAACAAGACCGTAGGGGTCGATCCCCGGATCGACCCGCCAACCAACGCCATGGTGCGTTAACGGCGGGCCGATGAGGGTATCGGCCCCTATGGATTCGTATGGCTACGCATTTCGAGACAGGTTCTTATACTATTCATCCAGCTTATAGGTAATATCCTCTTTGAGACTCAGGCGAGGCTCTTCGCGGCGGACAAGGCGGATCATCGCCGGAATGTGCCGCAGCAGAACGAGGCCGACCGTAAACAGCGCAAGCCGCAGCACCAGCGAGTCATCCACTGCCAGCACCGAGACCGTGGCATACACCACCGCCCCGGCGATTGCGCCGAGGGAGAGATAGCGCGTGACCGCAATCACGCCGAGCGCGACGACCATGGCCGCGGCGCCGACGGAGGTATCGGCGGTGAAGGCGGCGGCAATCATCGCAAAGACGGCGTTGCTGCCGCGAAAGCCGTAGAGCGCCGGCCAGAGTCTCCCCAGCACCAGCACGAAGCCCGCAAAGGCAGCGCCGACGTCCGCGTGACCGCGAATCCCCAGCAGCAGCGCGCCGGTCGCTATGGGAATCGCGTTCTTGACGACCTCCACCGCAAAAAGCTTAAAGAAGCCGGAGATTCCGAACAGGCGGCGAAAGTTGGAGATCCAGCGGCTCTGGTCGCCAAGACGCAGGAGATTGCGATGGAAGACGAAATTGGACGCCAGCACCAGCGAATCCAGGCTGCCGAAGAGATACGCCAACAGCGCCGTGACCCCGAGCAGGAGCCAATAGATGCTCATTCCGTGTCCCCCTTCTGCCGGATCACAATGCGGATGGGCGTGCCCTCAAGACCGAACACGGCGCGGATCTGGTTTTCCAGATAGCGCTGATAGGAGAAATGGAAGAGCTCCCTTGAATTGCAGAAGATGACGAAGCAGGGAGGCTTGACGCCGGTCTGCGTCATGTAGTAGATCTTCAGACGGCGGCCCTTGTCCGTGGGCGGCTGTACGCGCGCCTGCGCGTCGGCGAGGACGTTGTTGAGCATGCCGGTGGAAATGCGCATATTGCTCTGGTCATTGACGTAGTTGATGAGCTCGAAGATGCGGTCGGTGCGCTGGCCGGTCAGGGCGGAGATGAACAGAACGGGCGCGTAGCTCATGAAGCTCAGATCGCGCATGATGTCCTTGCGCATCTTCTCCATGGTGCCGGTTTCCTTCTCTACCAGATCCCATTTGTTGACGACGATGATGCTGGCCTTGCCCGCTTCATGCGCAAGCCCCGCGATCTTGGTGTCCTGATCGGTCACGCCGTCGCGGGCGTCGATCAGGATGAGGCAGACGTCCGCGCGCTCTATGGCAAGCTGGGCGCGCATGACGGAGAACTTCTCCACGCGCTCCTCCACCTTGGACTTGCGGCGGATGCCGGCGGTGTCGATGAACATATACCGGCCCTTGTCGTTTTCAAAAAGCGTGTCCACCGCGTCGCGGGTGGTACCGGCCATATCGCTGACGATCAAACGCTTTTCGCCGAGGATGTGGTTGATGAGCGAGGACTTGCCCACGTTGGGCTTGCCTATGACGGCGACCTTGATAAAGTCGTCCTCCGCCTCGTTCTCCTCCGCCTCGGGGAAATATTTCAGGCACTCGTCCAGCAGGTCCCCGGTGCCGTGGCCATGCACGGCGGAGACGGCGATGGGATCGCCCAGACCCAGCTCGTAAAACTCATAGAGCGTCGGGTCCTCCGCGCCGGTGGAGTCGGCCTTGTTGGCAGCCAGCACCACGGGCTTGTGAGAGCGCTTGAGCATGTTTGCCACGTCCTTGTCCGCGGCGGTGACGCCGGTGCGGATATCGGTGACGAGGATGATGACGGTGGCCGTGTCGATGGCAATCTGCGCCTGCTCGCGCATGAAGAGCAATATTTCACTGTCGGTGGACGGCTCGATGCCGCCGGTATCCACCATATCGAAGGTGCGCCCGCACCACTCGCAGGGCGCGTATAATCTGTCGCGGGTGACGCCGGGGGTGTCCTCCACAATGCTCAGCCGCTGGCCTACCAGACGGTTGAAGAGCATGGACTTGCCCACGTTCGGGCGGCCCACGATGGCCACAAGAGGTCTTGACATTTCAGGTCCCTCCTTTATTATAGAAAGCTGTAGGGAGCGCTCCCCTGATCGACCCGAAAAAGGCAGGTAACGGGTCGCGGGCCGATGAGGGCATCAGCCGCTACAAATTGTTTGTATTGTATCTGTAAAACTTCTCGTTTGTCTCTTCCCGTTCGGGGATACAGACCTCCGGCAGGATGCCGAACATCGCGTCGCATAGGGCGAAGCCGTCGGATTCTACCGGATAGATCGGAACATGGAGAGCGGCGCTTGCTTCCTCTATCTTCACGTCGTCGAGAAAATCCAGCTCCGCGCGGCGCAGCATGTTCTGTGAGAGCAGCAGCCGTTTGCCCAGCTCTTTTCCCTTGAGCTGGCGGATCAGATCGCCGCCTGTGACAAGGCCGGTGACGTTGATGCTGCGGCCGAAGAAATCGTTCTCAATCGCATAGACATGCCCCTTCAATTCGGGGAAAACCTCGCGGGCGTATTGCAGCAGCTTTTCAAGGTAAGGCGCGGCAGAGACCCCGGTGGCGATGGAAAAGTCAATCCCGTCCGGCTCGTCTGCAAGCTTCACGGCGCTTTTGAACTCCGTCTCCAAAAGCCGCAGCGTCCCCACGCCGTTTTCAAGCTGGGTGTATTCCTCGTAGTATTCGTCCGGCGGCAGCTCTCGCCCGGCCTTGATGTACAGCTCATCCCCGCAGAAAAAGACGCGGCTGCCGTGCTTTTTTCGGCATTCCTCCGAAAAGCCCTCCACAAGGTCGAGGGTTTCCCCCGCGTGCTCTTTGGTAAAGGGCGTGAGGGGGTAAAGGCGTTCACGGAACCGGGTGAGGCCCACCGGGACGATGGAAACGCTGTGTACCGCAGGCCAGAGGGCTTCGAGCTCCCGCATGGTGTGCAGCAGCTCTTCCCCGTCGTTGAGACCGGGGCAGCAGACGATCTGGCAGTTCATGACGATGCCGGCCTTCGCAAAGCGGCGCATGACGTCAATGCTCTCCCCGGCCTTCGGATTTCTGAGCATTTTGCAGCGCAGCTCCGGGTTCATGGTGTGTACCGAGACGTTGATGGGGCTCACATGCAGGGCGATGATGCGCTCCACCTCACGCGGCGAGAGATTCGTGAGCGTGATGTAGTTGCCGAGCAGGAAGCTCAGGCGCGCGTCGTCGTCTTTAAAATATATGGTTTTGCGCATGCCGCGGGGGAGCTGGTCGATGAAGCAGAAGACGCAGGCATTGGAGCAGGCGCGCGGCGCGTCCATCAGGTAGCTCTCAAAATCGAGCCCCAGGTCGCCGCCCTCCGGCTTTTTGACATGCAGCGCATACTGCGTGCCGTCCGGCCTTTGCAGCGTCACGTCCAAAACCCGGTCATAGGCGAAGAATTTGTAGTCGAGCACGTCGAGGATTTCGTTGCCGTTGATGGACACAATGGTGTCCCCGACGCAGACGCGCCCGGACAGAGGACTCGTCGGGTCGACAGACTTTATATAGTTGTCTTCCATCCGGGGTCCCTCCTATCTCACGTGATCGCAGGACGTTAGCTGCTTTATGCGCCCCCCCATTCTTTCTTTTCGGCTCTTGCCCGAAAAGAAAGAACGCGCCGCGCCCGGTGTAAGAAAGAAAAGGGCCGCTCAGACGCGGGTTCTCTTTCCTTTGTCCAAACTTTTCTCTCGCGGATAACGCACGGGGTACATCTCCGGTCAAAAGGACGATGCCTTTGATGCGCAGCCGCCCGCGCTCGGCGCTGCATGGTTCATTTCTTTTTGCTTTGCGGGTGTCTTGTAAAAGCAAGAACAGCCATACACAATAATACTTCACAAATGCAAACGAGAAGCCACCATGATGAAACGACAACTGACAATCCGGCACAGAGCGCAGCATACAAAATGCAAGTCAAAACAACCGCCGGCGTGCCCCGGTTTTCCTGTCTTTTGTCTCTTGTGCTTATGAATGACATAAGCACAAAGACGATTCCAATGAGGATATCTTTAATTATCACACGATCTGCCGCATTCAGCAGCCCGCACGCGATAAGGTTCAGCCCGGAGAAAAAATACGCCATCCCCAGAATGATCGTCTTTTCTCTCAAATGAGGTGTATTACTATCATTCACAAAGAAAGTGTATTTCTCCATCTTGCCTCTTACTCGACGCGCGAATAATCGTCTCCACAATAATAAAATGTCAACTCACGAACCGGCCAGCGGCGCGAGCGTAAGCGAAGCCTTCCGCGGACGGATGCGCGATCAAACTATTCTTCCTATGACCGGAGATATGCCATGTTCATCATCCGCGAGAGAAAGGTTAAGACATTGCAAATGTCACCTGCGTCTGAGCGGCCCTTTTCTCTTTGGAGTCCAAGAACCGTTTCTCTTTTCGGGCAAGAGCCGAAAAGAGAAATGGGTCTTGATCTTCGCAGCTAACGATTTCTGAGCAGTAAGGAAAAAGCAAAAGGAGGAAAGGTGCGAAGCCTCTCCTCCTCAAGCAGCTTTACTTGCTCTCTTCAACAGCGATGACTGTCCGGCCCTTGTACTGACCGCAAGCCTTGCAGACACGATGGGGCATGCAGAAAGCACCGCAGTTGGGGCACTTGACGACATTGGGAGCGGTGAGCTTCCAAACGGAAGAACGCCTCTTGTCACGTCTCTGTCTCGATACTTTTCCTTTTGGGACTGCCATGTTGACACCTCCTGTTGACAGCTGTTCTGAGCAGCTTCATCATTATAAATTACGATTTATCCAAAAGCTGCTCAAGCACAGCAAATCTTGGATCAAGGGATTTTCGGCACCCGCAGGGGCCGAGGTTGAGGTTTTTGCCGCATTTCGGACACAGACCCTTGCAATCCTCTTTGCAGAGGAACTTGGTCTCCATGTCCAGAATCAGGCAGGTGGAGAGGATTTCGCTGAGGTCGATCTCGTTGCCCTCCAGCGTGAAGAGCGAGGGATCGTCGTCAGGGTTTTCCTCCACGATTATGACGTTGAGCGCCATCTCCTTGGTGCTTTCAAACTCCTCGCCGCAGCGGTCGCAGATACAGAGCATCTCCGCCGTCAGCGTACCCACCAGATGGAGAATGCCGGCCTCGTTGAAAACGCGCCCTTCGGCGTGTGGCTTTGTCGGATACGCCTTCACAGAGGGAAAGCCCAGCTTGTCCGTCTCCAGATTACAAGCAAACGGAACGGAGCCGCCCGGCACTTCGATTATCGAACTCAGATTCAGACGCATAACAAGCACCTCGTCACAGTCGCTCAAGTATTATAGAATACTTGTCAGGACTTGTCAACACTATTTTTGTATAGTATAATGCAAAAAAATTGAGGATTTGAAGGGGATTTTTTGTTGAAATGAAGGAGTTTACCATCCGGGACAACGACGCGGGCCAGCGTCTCGACCGTTTTGTGGGCAAAGCCGTGCCGCTTCTGCCGGAATCTCTGCTGCAAAAATACATCCGCCTCAAGCGCATCAAGCTCAACGGCAAGGGCGCCAAACGCGACACGCGGCTGAACGCGGGCGATACCGTCCAGCTCTATATCAACGACGAGTTTTTTGAAAAACCGCGCGAGGAAAACTCTTACCTCAAGGTCGGCACGCCCCGGCTGAACATCGTCTACGAGGACGAAAACATCCTCCTGCTGGATAAAAAGCCCGGCGTTTTGTGCCACAGCGCGGGGGTCTGGGATTACAATACGCTCATCGCCAATGTCCAGGCCTACATGGCACAGAAGGGCGAGTGGCGGCCGAAAGAGGAGAACGCCTTCGCCCCGGCCTTGTGCAACCGTATCGACCGCAACACCGGCGGCATCGTCATCGCTGCCAAAAACGCGGAAGCCCTGCGCATCCTCAACGACAAGATCCGCGACCGGGAGATCGAAAAGTACTATCTCTGCGCCGTACAGGGCAAGCCGCGCCCCGCATCGGGGAGACTCGAGAACTACTTATTTAAAGATGCGAAGAAGAATCAAGTGTTCGTCAAGGAGAAGCCGGAGCCGGGGGCAAAGACCGCCGTGACGGAATACCGCGTGCTGGCGAGCAAGGGGCCGCTCTCACTGGTGGAGTGCAGACTGCTGACCGGCCGCACGCACCAGATCCGCGTCCAGATGGCGCACGCAGGCTGGCCGCTGCTGGGCGACGGCAAATATGGGAGCGAGCGCTTCAATAAGGGCTTTGACGAAAAGGGACAGGCGCTCTATTCCTACCGCCTGCGCTTCGATTTTCCCACAGACGCGGGCATCCTTGAATACCTGCGGGGAAAAGAGTTCCGCGTCCGGCGCGTAGACTTCGCGGAGAAGTACTTCGACGTGACGGAAACGGATTTTTCCTAAGGAAACGCTGAATAAATCAGTGCTTCCCTGAAGGCCGAATGACGCGAGGAATGATTTTATGTAAACTTTTCCAAAATCGCAGAGGGGAATACTTGCGAAAACCATAGAATATTGATATAATCATAGTGTTAATCTTCTGCAAATCAAACAGCACCCCGTCCGGTGCCAGCTCTCGAGGAAATAATATGAAAAATCGAATGCTCAAAACAGGCGGTTTGATCCTCAAGCTTGCAATTTTGCTTGTGCTTGCCTCTTTTCTGATGAGCGGCTGTGCCAACAGGAAGCCCGCACCGACGCCGACGCCCACGACGCTTGCAACGTCGACGCCCACGCCCACGCCGACACCTGCTCCAACGCCGACGCCGATGCCCACGCCGACACCCACGCCGCTCCTTACGCCGAAACCGAAACCTAAACCGACGCCGGCCCCGACCCCAACGCCCGCGCCGACGCCGGAGCGCACGCCTGTGCCTGTGCTGACACCTGCGCCAACGCCCGTTCCGACGCCGATGATTACACCGGCGCCGATCACGTCGCCGTCCGCGACCCCCAGACCGACCATCCGTACTTCTCCGACGCCGACTGTCCGGCCGGCTGTCGGTACGAACCCTCCCACAGGAGGCTCTTCAAATGCTGAGGACGATGCAATCCTTTGGGATATGTGGGTGTTTTACAAAGACTTGATCAAGTGGCTCTGGTCGCTGAGACCGGCCCCGCTGCCGCCGCCACCGCCGCCGCGGCCATCTCCGCCGACACCCACGCCGACGCCGACACCAACACCGACTCCAACACCGACTCCAACACCGACGCCGACACCGACACCTACGCCGACGCCCACGCCGACGCCGACGCCGACACCCACGCCGACACCGACACCGACACCGACACCTACGCCGACGCCGACGCCCACGCCGACGCCGACACCCACGCCGACACCGACACCGACACCGACGCCAACACCGAACCCAACGCCGGCGATGGTTTCGGACACCGTACCCATACCGGTGGGGGGTGGTTCTGAGCTGACGACAGTCCCCGTCGGGCAGATCGAACTGCCGCCTGCCGCAATATCGAATTGATCCGAATACAAGCCGCCGGGACTGTCTGGGAACGCATAGACAGTCCCGGCGGTTTTCGTGGCCGGAATCGTCGTATTCAATGCGCTGCGCCTTGCGCTTTCGGCGGCGGCGTGATAAAATATACAATCATTATCTGCCTGACGGCGGGGCGGATGGGAGGAACGCGCAATGCCTGCTTTTGAAGTGGAGATGCGGCATGACCGGCAGACGCTGGTCGCGCTGGCCCATATGCAGTATGATCTCTTCTGCGGCCGCAATCGCACGGTGCGCGGCTTCCTGAGCGCGACACTGATCCTGATCGCGGTCCTTTACGGCGGCGGAAGCTGGTGGAGCCTGCTGCTCATCGCCTACGCCTGCTATCTGACGACAAGCACCTACGCGGCCTCAAACCGCACGGCGCACAAAATTGCCGACCAGCTTGAACAGGCAGGACAGCCGCTGCCCGCCTCGCGCTACTCCTTTGAAAAAAGCAGTATGCACATTACGGATCTCAACAGCGGGGAGGCGCTTGATCCCCTGCCTTACGGAGAGGTCGTCGGTCTGGGGGAGGATCGGGACGCCTTCTATCTCTTCCGCAGTCAATACGGCGGCTACCGCATTCCCAAAGAAGCGCTGGGCGAGCGCGAAGGAGAATTCCGCAGCTTCGTGGAGAACAAGACGGGGAAGCTCTTTGTCCGCCGCCTGACCCCGCTCAACCGTCTGCGCGCATGGCTGCATGAGAGAGAGCGGGAGCCGATGCATCTGTAATAATCTGCATCCATACGCCTTTTGGCACATATACATTTAAAAAGGTGATTCAAATGAGAGTTCCTGATAAACGCTGCTGGGCCGAAATCAGCATGAAAAACATTCTGCATAATTACCGGGCGATCCGCGCGGCGCTCCCTGCGTCCTGCCGCTTCCTCGGCGTGGTGAAGGCCGACGCCTACGGTCACGGCGCGATTCAGACGGCGCTGCTGCTGGAAGAGGCGGGTGCGGATTACCTGGCAGTCGCCTGCCTGGACGAAGCGCTGGAGCTGCGCGGGGCGGGCGTGAAAATGCCGGTCCTCATCCTCGGCCACACGGAGGCCGCCTATACGCGGGAACTGATCGAAAACAGCATCACCCAGGCCGTTACGGGACTTGAAGAAGCGAAAGCCTTCTCCGCCGCCGCGCAGGAGGTCGGAGGTACGCTGCAGGTACATATGGCGGTGGACACCGGGATGTCCCGCCTGGGCTTTCTCTGCACCGGCGACGATCTGGAGCAGGGGGTGTCGGAGCTTGTAATCGCCTGCGGGCTGCCCGGCCTGGACGCAGAGGGGATCTTTACCCACTTCGCCGTTTCCGACATGGAGGGTGAAGAGAACGAGCGCTATACAAGAGAGCAGTTTCGTACCTTCATGGCAGTCATCGCGGCGGCGGAAGCGGTGGGCATAACGTTCAGGCTCCGCCACTGCGCGAACACCGGCGCGGTGCTGCACAATATGCCGGAGTACGCGCTGGATATGGCGCGCCCCGGCCTGCTGCTCTACGGCTACGGCGACGAGGAGGGAAGGCTGGGTCTCAAGCCGTGCATGCGATTGATGACGCGCGTGCTCACCGTCAAGCGCTATATCCCCGGCACCACGGTCAGCTACGGGCGGCGCTTTACCTGTGAACGGGAGACCCGCATGGGCGTGCTCGGCATCGGCTACGCGGACGGACTTCCGCGGCTGTGCTCGAACCGCTTTGAAGTCGCGGTGGGCGGAGGGCTTGCGCCCCAGCGCGGCAGCGTCTGCATGGATATGTGCATGGTCGATCTCACAGACCTGCCGAACGTACAGTCCGGGGACGAGGCGGAGATCTTCGGCGAAGCGGCCGATCTCAATACCCTTGCCCGCACGGCGCAGACCATCCCCTATGAGCTGCTGTGCGCCGTCTCCAAGCGCGTTCCGCGCGTGATGAAAAACTTCTGAAAGGGAACAGAAACCCGTATGAAAATTGTTGTATTGGGCGGCGGCGTCAGTACCGAACGCCAAGTCTCTCTGGTCACCGGCACATCCGTCTGCAAGGCGCTTCGGTCTCTCGGCCACAAGGCAATCTTCGTGGATCTCTTTATGGGCTTTGAGGGGTACGACGGAAAGCTTGAAGACGCCTTCGATGTGCCCGACGGCTTTGTCGGCCAGGTCTGCATCGAAAAAAAGGCGCCGGATCTTGCCGCGGTGAAAGCCGCCCGCAAGCTGCAGAGTCCCAGCCGCATCGGGAAAAATGTGCTGGAGCTATGCCGTCTTGCCGACTGCGTGTTCCTCGGCCTGCACGGGGCTGACGGAGAGGACGGCAAGATCCAGGCGGCGCTCGATCTGCTGGGCGTGCCGTACACCGGGTCCGACCCCCTCGCCAGCGCGATGGCCATGGACAAAGCGGTCGCCAAGCACGCCATGGAGATCGCCGGGATCCGCACCCCTTCCTGGCAGGTGCTGGACTATACCGCGGAGGACATTCCGCGCCTGCGCGACGAGCTGCCCGTGCCATGTGCGGTGAAGGTCGTCAACGGCGGCTCCTCCATCGGCGTTGCCCTGCCGGATACGCGTGACGAGCTGGAAAAGGCGCTGTGGGATCTTCTGAGCTTCCACAGCCGCGTCATCGTGGAAGAAAAAATCCTGGGCCGGGAGATCACCCAGCCCATCCTGGATGACCGCTATCTCCCGGCCATCGAGATCGTCCCGCCCGAGGGGACCTATTTTGATTACGTCGCCAAGTATCAAAACGGCGCGGAGGGCGCCCGGGAGATCTGCCCCGCCCCCATCACGGAGGAGGAGCAGCGCGCCCTCGGCGAGGCGGCGCTGACCTTCCATAAGACGCTGGGGCTGTCGGTCTACTCGCGCGTCGATTTCATTCTGGACAAAGAAGGGCAGGCCTGGTGCCTGGAGGTCAACACCCTGCCGGGGATGACGCCGAACTCCCTCATCCCCAAGTCCGCCGCGGTCGATGGTATCAGCTACGCGGAGCTGTGCGAGAAAATCGTGCGGCTGTCGATGGAGGAAAGAAAGAAGGAGCGCTGAGTCTGCCTATGAAAAAGATCGTCGTCTTCGGCGGCGGCACGGGGCTGAGCTGCCTGCTGTCCGGCCTGAAGCTGTTTCCGGTGGATGTGACCACCGTCATCGCCGTCAGCGACAACGGCAGCAGCACCGGCGTCCTGAAAAGAGAGCTGGATATTCCCGCGGTGGGGGATGTGGGCAAGGTGCTCATCTCCATGGCGAACGTGGATGAGGACTTTACGCGCCTGCTGCGCTACCGCTTTTCGAGAGACGGCAGCCTCTATAACCATCCGGTGCGCAACATCATGCTCGCGGCGCTCATCGACCTCAAGGGCAGCCTCACCGAGGCCACGCGCTGCATGTGCAGACTCCTCAACATAAAGGGGACAGTCTTACCGCTGACGGAGGAAAAAGTAGAACTTGTGGGGGAAAATGAGCTTCATGAGCGCGAATATTTCGGCCAGGTGGAGGTAAGCCACAATATCCGCAACATCGCGCGGCTGAACTATGACCACGATGTACATGTCAGCCAGGAGGTGGTATCCCACATTCTGGACTGCGATCTCATCGTCTTCAGCCCCGGAAGTCTCTATACCAGCATTCTCCCGCATCTGATCGCGGACGAGGTGGTGGAGGCGATCGCCCGCTCGAACGCGCCTGTCATGTACGTCTGCAACATGGTCACACAGCCGGGAGAGACGGATCACTACAGCGTCAGCGACCACCTGCGGGTGCTCAACCAGTATCTGCGCAAACGGAAAGTGGATATTGTACTGGTCAACAGCGGAGAGATCGACCCGGCGGTGGAGGCAATCTATCTTGCCAGGGAAAACAAAACCGTCGTTCCCCTTGACCGGGAACATGTCGAGCCTTTGGGCGCGCGTGTCATTGAAGACGATATGGTCTGCATCGAGGACGGATGGGTGCGCCATGACTCCCTGAAAACCGCGTTCCTGATCTTTTCATATCTGATGGGGAAATAAGAAACGCCGGCAGTAAGCCCCGCAAACCGGGGAGGGGCGTCTCTGTCACGGCGCCTGCGGGAGATGCGCCGCGACTGCTCCCCCAAAGGGGGAGCCAGAAAAATGGGCAGAAAAATGACAGACCCCCGGGCCATAAGGTCCGGGGGTCTGTCATCCTGCCTGCGGCGCTTATTCGGCTGCCTCGCCGGTACCGATGCGCTCACGGATGTAATCCTCCACCTCGCAAACCTCCATACCGAGGGCGATGGAGAGCTCGCCGTGCAGGATGTCCTTTGCGCGCTTCATGGTGCTTTCCGCCCGGCTGCTCTTGGTTTTCTTTTCATTCATGCGCAGGTGCAGCCCCTTGACGATGGACACCAGCGCTTCGCAGCTGTGCTGGCGGAAAAGCTCCTTATAAAACGCGTCTACGTGATTGAAGCGGTTGTCCCGGCATACGGCCGGTTCAATGGAGGGAATGGAATCGATCAGGGCCTCCGCCTCTTCGCGGCTCATGACAGGCCGCATATAGGCCCCGGAATCGACCGGTGCAAAATAGATGCCGCTGCCGATCAGGGGTTCCAGGTGGTAAAACAGCTTGTCCGAACCGCCGGACGCATCCAGCGGCGCGACCTTGGAAACGGTACAAACGCCGTTTTCCCCATAGATAATCTTCTCGCCGATAGCATACATAACAAAACCCTCACGCACATTTCAAATAACAAACATCCCCGCAAAAATATAATACAACAAAACGGAGAAAAATTCCAGTCTTTTTTTACTAAAATTTTTTCAATTATTGGCCTGTTATGCGGGTTTTGGGGATTTAATACTAATTTTTGTATGGTCTGTAATTACCGGATTGATGATTGTCACAAACGCATAAATCTGTTATAATATAAAAAATAGTTTTAATCCCCTGACAGCGCGTGGAGGTGGGATCAGACCGTGAAGCTGTACCTGTACGGACACGACTATAAATACGCGGTGGAGCAGATGCTGCTCACCCTCTTCCCGAACGAACGGCCCGAGTATGCCATCGAAGCGCCAGAGGGCGAGCGAATGGAAATCCGGCTCAGCCGCGGAGAACAGATGACCAGCGCAGGCTGCGCGCTGTACCGTGGGAAAAACATCTGGCGCGGCTCTGCCCGCGCACAGAACACGGCGCTGGACGATCCCCTGCAGCGGGATCGGATCTGCCAGCGGCTTATCAAAAACGCGATGTACCGGGCGGCGCTGAAATCGGGCGTACAGAAACCGGTCTGGGGCGCGCTCACCGGCGTGCGCCCGGGCAAGCTGATGGCAGGGCTGATCGCCTCGGAACCCGACGGGAAGGCGGCGCTGCGCCGTTTTATTGCGGAATATGATGTGAGCCCGGCGCGGGCCGCGCTCTGCCTTGCCACGTCGCGGGAGACGCTGAAGGCCGACGCTTCGCTGGGGCCGAGAGACGTGTGCCTCTATGTGGGCATTCCGTTCTGCCCTACTCGCTGCGCCTATTGCAGTTTCGTCAGCCAATCGGTGGAAAAGAGCATGCAGCTGGTGGAGCCCTTCCTGCAGGCGCTGGAGCGGGAGATCGCCGCCACGGCGGAGCAGGCAAGGGCGCTTGGGCTGCGCCCTGTGTCCGTATACATGGGCGGCGGCACGCCGACGACGCTCACGGCAGCCCAGCTTGACCGCCTGTGCGCCGTGATGGAGGAAAACTTCGACCTCTCCGCCCTGCGGGAGTATACGGTGGAGGCGGGCAGACCCGACACCATCACGGAGGAAAAGCTCCGGGTGCTGCGCGCGCACGGCGTGGATCGCGTCAGCGTCAATCCCCAGACCATGCGCGATCACGTGCTGGAGCTCATCGGACGGCGGCACACGGCAGCGGACATTGTGACGGCACTGGATAAGGTGCGCAGGGTGGGCGGCTTTGACGTAAACATGGATCTGATCGCGGGACTTCCCGGCGACAGCGTCCCCGGCTTTCGGGAGACGCTGGAAAAGGTGCTGACGCTCGGCGCGGAGAACATCACGGTGCACACGCTGTCCCTCAAGAAAGGCGCGCGCATTACCCTGGAAGAGACGCCGATTCCCGGCGCAAAGGAGGTCGCCGCCATGCTGGACTACGCGGGACGGCGGCTGACGGCCTCGGGTTACGCGCCCTATTATCTCTACCGGCAGAAGTTCATGTCCGGCGGCTTTGAAAACGTGGGCTGGGCAAGAAACGGGCGCGTCAATCTCTACAACATCTGCATCATGGAGGAGCTGCGCAGCATCCTCGCCATGGGCGGCGGCGGTTCCACCAAGCTGATATGTACGGACGGCGGACGCAACATCCGCCTGATGGCGCCCAAGTACCCCCTGGAATACATTGAGAATATCGAAAAGACCTGCGCGGAAAAAACGCGCATTGCGGAGTTTTATCAGAACATGGAGGGAGAAACTTAAATGGCCTATAAACTCGATGAAATCAATCTGAGAACCGTCCGCGATCCGAAGGAGTTCATGGAGGAGTGCGACGCGGTCTATATGCAGCGCTTGGAGGAAGCGGTGCGCCGCATTCTCGACAACAAAAAGCGAAGCCCCATTATCCTGCTCTCCGGGCCTTCCGGCTCCGGCAAAACCACGACCTCGATGAAAATCGCGGAAGCCATGGAAAAGCACGGCATATGCGCGCACTATGTTGCCATGGACGACTATTTCAAAACTGTCGACCACAGCACGCCCCGCACGCCCGAGGGAGAGCTGGATCTTGAATCGCCGCTCTGCCTGGACATGGAGCTGCTGAACCGGCATTTCAGCCAGCTTGCCAACGGCGAGCGCATCTATGTCCCAAAATATGAATTCTCCCGCCGCATGCGTGTTCAGGCACCGTCGAAGTCCATCAAACTGGGCTCCGATGAAATGGTGATCTTCGAGGGAATCCACGCCCTGAACACCATGATTACCGATGTGCACCCCGAGGCCTTCAAGCTCTACATCTCCGCCCGCAGCGATGTGGAGTTCCAGGGCAGCATCGTTTTTAAGCGCACCTGGTTCCGCCTTGTGCGCCGCATGGTGCGCGACTACAAGTTCCGCGGCTCCGACCCGCTGGAGACCATGTCCATGTGGGGCAATGTCCGCCGGGGCGAGCTCCATTACATATCTCCCTACAAGGATCAGGCCGATTTCCGTTTCGACACCTCCTTTGCCTATGAGCCGGCAGTCTTCAATGTCACGGCAACCAAGCTCTTCCAGGCCGTGCCCGAAGGGATCGACCGCTTTGACGAACTGAGAAAGGTCCTGCCCGCGCTCCAGCTCTTCGGCGTCATTGACGAGGATCTGGTGGCCGACGACGCGCTCATCCGCGAATTCATCGGCGGCGGCATCTACGGCTGAATGACGCAGAAACACCGCCCGATTCGGGCGGTGTTTCTGCGTCAGGGATGAATTTTTACTTGATATACTCGACAGCCTCGTTGGCGGCGATGTAGCCGGAATCGACGCACAGGCCGTAGCAGAAGCCGGGCACATCATAGTACGGGCTGTAGTACAGGGAGCCGTTGTCGGTGCCGACGACGTACAGACCCTCCATCGGGGTGTTGTCGGCCTTCAGGGCGCGCAGCTTGTCGTCTGTGCGGATGCCGCCGAAGGTGCTCCATGCGGAAGGCTCGCACTGGACGGCGTAGAAGGGACCCTTCTCGATCTTGCTGAGATACCACGGATTGGTGCCAAACTCCTCATCCACACCCTTGTCGCAGTACTCGTTGTACTTGGCGACAGTCGCGGGCAGATCGGTCAGACCGAACTTCTCGGCCAGCTCTTCCAGCGTGTCGGCCTTGGCAAGCCAGCCCTCGCGGATGCCTTCCTCAATATCCTCGGGCAGCTTGTCGAGGATGCGGCCCTTGAAGTAGTTGCCGATGAACCACTTGCCCTCAACCGGCTCGGCGCCCTTGGCGATGGTGTAGTCATAGAGGCCGATGGTGCTCATCGCGTCGACGTAAGCCTGGTCGACAATGCCGTACCACGGGGCGTTGAGAATGATCTGCTCGGAGCCGTAGCTCATCGGGTAGTCGCACAGCAGGCCCTCGTTGATGAAGCGCTTGCCCTCCTGATCGACCAGCAGGTTGCCGTAGAGGCCGAACTTGAAGGCGTAGTTCTGATCATATTTATCCTGCTTGGCCGGGCGGGAGGCCTTGGAGTTGGTTCCGCCGTACTCGCAGGGGCAGTAGCCGAAGGTCTTGCACAGAACGGCGCCCGCGTCCTCTGCCATCATGATGCCGTCGCCGGTGCAGAGGCTGTTGCCGCCCGCCGCCGCGTTGAGCTTGCGGGTCTTGAGGAACTTCTCCTGCAGGTCACGGTTGCCGAGATAGCCGCCGGAGGCGATGATGACCGCCTTGGCGTTGACCGTGACGGAGGTGCCGTCGGCCTTCTTCGCCGTGACGCCGACTGCCTTGTCGCCATCCATGAGCAGGCCGGTCGCGGTGGTGTTGAAGAGAACCTCGACGCCCGCTTCCTCCAGCGCCTTGTTCCACAGCTCGACACGATCCTCCAGCGCGTTCTTGATGAGATGGAAGCCGCCCTTCTCCCCGATAAACGGAGTCTCGAAGCGGAAGTTGGCCTCCTGCATATCGTAGCCGATACCGACCAGATTTTCGACCGCGTTCTTGGACTCATCCAGGCAGCGGTGCATCAGAGCGGGGTTCGGCGTCCAGTGCGTGTAGTTCATGACATGGTTGAACACGTCCTCAACCTCGAGGGTGGTGCCGCCCTCTTTCGCTTCCAGCACGCTGGTGCGCACGGCGAACGGGCCGGAGACCTTGATGCCGTTGACGCCCGCGACGGAGTTGGCCTTCTCAATGGTCAGCACCTTGGCGCCGAGCTTGCCCGCCGTGATGGAGGCCATGAAGCCCGAGCCGCCGCAGCCGATGACGCAGACGTCCACATCATAGGTTTCATCGGCGCCCGCGACAGCCTCGACCGTCTTTGCGAGCCATGCTTCGGGATCGCCGCCCGCCTGCTTGACACAGTCGGCAATGGCTTCCTTGACCGCGCGGGAGGAGTTGGTCGCGCCGGTGACGCCGTCCAGACCCAGCGCCTGGTTCTCGACGATGGAGGGAATCAGCTTTTCCTGAACCTGGGAGAAGAGGACCGGCGTCTCGTTCTGAGAGATGATTTCCACATTCTCAAGGGCGGTCTCGGAGAAGGTGCACTCTACGGTAACATTGCTCAGGTTGCCGTAGGCGGTCGCCTGATACTTGCCGGGCTTGTAGGTCGCGTCGGCAAAGGCGGAGACGCCGCCGAGAAGCTGGGACGCGGCAAGGCCGAGACCGGCAGCGGCGGTGCCCTTCAAAAATTCACGCCGGGAAATCTTCTTGTTTTCCATATTAACCATTCCTTTCTGATATATAAATCCGGCCGCACGCTTTCGCTGTGCAGTACTTGACAATAATATAACACCTCTTTGGGGAAAATTCAATCTTTTCAAGGAACCGGTTGTGAAAAAATCAGTATTATGCTGCGCCGAAAACGTTTATCTGTCCGGCATGTCAAAGGCCTCGGGCGGGAGGCAGCAGGCGAGACCGGTGAGGATCGTGTTGTAGTCCCTGTTGTATTCCGGGGCTGCGGCCTTCACCGGGTTCAGCGCCCTTGGTGAGCGGTGCAGCGAGACGCGTACCGCCGTGCCGATCCCTTCACGGCTCTCCAGAAGCAGCGTGCCGCCGTGCAGACGCGCGATCTCCCGCACCGCCGTGAGCCCGAGCCCCGGCCCGTGCTCGACGTCCGTGAGGTTTCCGTCGAAGCGGTAACGCTCCAGTACCGTGTGCAGCTTATCGGCCGGGATGCCGCAGCCGTCGTCATTGACGGAGAGGATGACCTGTTCTCCCGACCCGTGCAGTGAGACGCGAATCCTGGTACAGCCCGCGGCGTGGCTCAGACAGTTTGACAGCAGGTTCAGCACCAGCATCTCCAGCAGCGCCGGGTCGCCGCGGATCGGCAGATCGTCCGGCGCGCTGAAAAGGATCTCCGGCTGCGGAAGATTCAGGCGCACGGAGTCGATCAGATCCTGCAGAAGCCGGCACAGCTCGAGCGGCTGCGGCCGGAAGGAAAGGGTTTCCATCTCTGCCCCGCGGATGACGGAGAGGTTCTGCAGTGTGCGGTTGATCCGGTACAGGCATTGCGAAATGCCGCGCAGCGCGGAATTGACGCCCTCATCCGCCCCTCCGCTTCGGGCGCGGATCAGCGAGACGCCGGTTCCGAGCTGCATCAGCTCGGCGCGCAGGGCGTAGAGAAAGGAATCGCCGACCAGGGCCTCCACAGTGGTGCGAGGCGTGATGAAGATAACGCGCGTACCCCCGTCCAGACTCTTGATGCGCAGAAGCACGCGCTGCCCACCGGCCTCCGCCTCCCCGACAAAGGAGGGCGCCTGCATCCCGGCGATCTCCCGGCCCAGCAGGGCGGCCAGGCTTTTCTCACGGCATGTCGGCCCCAGCAGGGAGCAGGCGGCGTCATTGGCAAACAGGATCTTTCCGCCCTTCGCCAGCAGGGCGGCCTCACCGGTAAGAGAAAGAAGCGCGGCGGATAACTGAACCATATTGCATCTCCCAAATTGATTGTAGTGGAAACGCTGAATAAATCGCCGCGCACGTCTTGACGGCATCTTTTCCACCTGACTTTGCATGAAAAACTTGAAATACATAAAGTATTCCTGCGCTTTTCAGGCTTCGTCAGCCGAAAAATCTGCTCGCCAATCCGCGCACTCCGATTTAATCAGCATTTCCTTTTGTTTTATCCGCGCCGAAAAAAGCGCGGCTGCCGGAATATTATAGCAAATCTGGACAAAATGAACAATACCGGGACGAAAAAAAGCAGGTTTTCCGGCGAAAATTTGGCACGCTCCGAGGCAAATTCCTTATCGGTATAACTTGATTTTTGAGAATAGTATATGTTATTATGAGTAAGCTATGACAGCGGCTCGTCCGAAGGGCGATTCGTTCTCAAAAAATAGTACTATTATAAAAATTGGAGGATAAAAACATGATCAAAGTTGGCATCAATGGTTTCGGCCGCATCGGTTCCCTCGCTTTCCGCGCTGCGATCAAGTCTGACGATATCGAGGTCGTCGCCATCAACGCCCCCGGTCATCCCGCAACTCACATCGCTTACTGCGTGAAGTATGACTCCGTCCACGGCCGTTTTGACGGTGAAGTCGTCGGCAACGACGAGGACAGCACCGTTACCGTTAACGGCAAGGTCGTCAAGGTTCTCTCCGACAAGACCTACCGCGACGCTACCCTCATCCCCTGGGGCGAGCTCGGTGTTGAGTACGTTCTCGAGTGCACCGGTGTTTACCTCGACAAGGCCAAGGCCCAGGCTCACATCGACGCCGGCGCCAAGGTCGTCGTGATGTCCGGCCCCGCGAAGGACGACACCCCCATGTTCGTCTGCGGCGTCAACCTCGACAAGTACACCAAGGACATGCAGTTCGTCTCTAACGCGTCCTGCACCACCAACTGCCTGGCCCCCATCACCAAGGTTGTCAATGACAACTTCGGCGTTGTCGAAGGCCTCATGACCACCGTCCATGCTTCCACCGCCACCCAGGCGATCGTCGACGGCTTCCCCAAGAAGAAGGATCTCCGCGGCGCCCGCTCCATCTACAACAACATCATCCCCTCCTCCACCGGCGCTGCCAAGGCTGTCGGCAAGGTCATCCCCGAGCTCAACGGCAAGCTCACCGGTATGTCCATGCGTATCCCCGCTCCGGACGTGTCCGT
>ONVI01000097.1 GCA_900321275.1 uncultured Eubacteriales bacterium
TAACAAAATGATAACAAGAGGGGATATAGGTAGGAGAATATGGATATATCAAATAATCAAAAGAACCACAGATAGTACAGATAATAATACCTACACGGAATTGTTTAGGTGCTATCGAGTGGGAATAATAACCTTATCGCAAATAGCAGGCAGCGCTTCGGCGGCCTGCTATTCGCTTTGCATAGCGGGAATGGGAGCCGCCGGGCGGGAAGATTTCCTGCCCGGCGGCTCCCATTGTTTTTTCAAAAGCGCCGCTTCTCCATCAATTCTCGTCCGCGAAAAAAACGGTGGATTTGATTCTCCGGGCATGATATGCTGTTGCCAACAGGGAAAGCGCAAAGGATCGCCTGCCGCAGGGAAACACAAAACCGGAAGGCGTGGGGCTTCCCGCAGGTCGGCGCCCGTTCCTCTCCGTCAATGGCGGCCGGTGACTTCAAGGAGAGTTTTATGAGCCTGATACGTGAAATGATAAAAACATACGGCGGAAATAACGCTTCGCGGGTGAAAATACGACAGATGCAACAGGTCAGGCTGCTTTCGCACTCCCTATGGGTACTTTGTCTACAGTCTGAACAGAGGCAGAAAATATCTGCCTCTGTTTTCAGCTTGTCAGAGAAGTCCGATCCGGACTTCTCTGACGGCGCTCCCGCCGCCGGGCCTTTGCCCGGGGCAAAAGGCCATAATATGAAAAGCTTGCGATCGCAAGCTTTTCATACGGCGGGTTATAGTAGCGCGAGGCGGGCCTTGCCCCCCTCGCGCTCCCCCGCGGCGCTGTTTCCGTTCCTCGCCGCCCTTTTTTGACAGTCTGTAGCGGGAGCCCCAAGGGGGGCTCCCGCTGCGTTTACCCGCCGAGATAGGCTTTTCGGACCTGCTCGCTGGCAGCCAGCTCTGCCCCCGTGCCGGAGAGGGTGATTTTCCCCGTCTCCAGTACATAGGCCCGGTCCGCGATTGACAGCGCCATCTCCGCATTCTGCTCCACCAGCAGGATCGTGGTGCCTGCGTCGTGGAGGGAACGGATGATATCGAATACCTGCCCGACCAGGATCGGGGCCAGACCCATCGACGGCTCGTCCAGCATCATCAGCTTCGGCCGGGACATGAGCGCGCGGCCCATGGCCAGCATCTGCTGCTCACCGCCGGAGAGCGTGCCCGCGATTTGCCCGCGGCGCTCCTTCAGACGCGGAAAGAGCCCGTATACCCGCTCACGGTCGGCCTCCAGCGCCCCCGGCGGGGCGGTGTAGGCGCCCATGTCCAGGTTTTCCTCCACGGTCATGCGCGTGAAGACCCTGCGGCCCTCGGGGACATGGGCGATGCCCAGCTCCACGATCCGGTGCGGCGCCGTGCCGGCGATGCTCTTTCCCAGAAAGGTCAGCGTTCCGCCCCGGCTGCGCATCAGGCCCGATACGGTTTTGAGCGTGGTGGACTTCCCGGCGCCGTTGGCGCCGATCAGCGTGACGATCTCGCCCTCGTTGACCTCAAAGCTCACGCCCTTGACGGCGTGGATCGGGCCGTAAAAGACGTTCAGATCCGTAACCTTCAGCAGACTGCTCATGTGCCGCCCGCCTCCTTTCTGCCAAGGTAGGCCTCAATGACTGCGGGATTCGCGCGGATGTCCTCCGGCGACCCTTTGGCGATAACCTGCCCGTAGTTCAGCACGGCGATCCCCTCGCAGATGTTCATGACCAGGTTCATGTCGTGCTCGATGAGAAGAACGTCGATCTGGAAGGTATCGCGCACCTTGACGATGTTTTCCATCAGCTCCGCGGTCTCCGAAGGGTTCATGCCCGCCGCGGGCTCATCCAGCAGCAGCAGGGAGGGATTGGTGGCCAGCGCCCGGACGATCTCCAGACGGCGCTGCGCGCCGTAGGGAAGGCTCCCGGCGGGCGCGTCCGCCAGCGCCTCGCTGTGCATAAAACATCATCATTGCGTTCGCTTACTCCATTGACTCAAGTTGCTTAAATTGTGCTTAGAATAGCAGGTTAACCCACGAATTGTCAACTGGTGGAATGCATTGAAAACGCGGTGGAGAAATAATGAAAATTTGTATATTAATACGAATATGAAGGGTTTTAACGAAAAAATATTACAAACGGATAGATAAGGCCGCCTCCCCGCCGTCCTGCATCAGACCCTCGGCCGGATCTTTGCCG
>ONVI01000035.1 GCA_900321275.1 uncultured Eubacteriales bacterium
GGACATCCCCGGTGCGGAGGCCGTTGTGGTGACGGACGGGAAAGTCTATCTGGAGACCACAAACGTCAACGCAGAGACGAGCAATGTTATGTTAACTATTGGCACTGTCCTCCGGCAGATCGCGCCCGAGGACTACGACCCGCAGGTGACCGGACGCTCCGCCGTCCACAACTATCCGGTCTGGCTCCCGATCAGGCAGACGGACGGCAGCTATGCGCGGGCCATGGCGCTCATCTCCCAGAACGAGGATGTGAGCGAGGGCTATATGCCTCTGACGCGGAACAATATTCTCCGCGTGGCCTTTTCCGTGCTGGGCGACACCTACGGCTGGGGAGCCATGCTCAACTCCGCCGACTGCTCGGCTTATGTGCGGGATATATACCGCTGCTTCGGGCTGGTGCTGCCCCACACCACCTGGCAGGCGGAGATGCCGGTATACAGGGTCGATGTCGGTGATATGAGCAGCGAAGAAAAGGAGAGAGTGCTGGATACCCTGCCCGCAGGCGCGGTGCTCTATTTCAACGGCCATGAGATGATGTACCTCGGTGCGTCTGATGGGCAGTATTACGTCATCAGCGCTGTCAGCACCGTCAGGGATTTTGAAAGCGAGAATCGTCTGCGTCTGCGCAGTGTGAGCATCAACAGTCTCGACATTCAGCGGATGAACGGCAAGACCTGGCTGGAATCGCTCAACCTCATGCTGGTGCCTTACCTCCCGCCCGAGACGGGACTCAAGGGCTGGTCGGCGGACTCCGAGGCGCTGGCCTCTCTCATGCAGTTCGTCAGCGAGAGCGTTGACGAGAGTCACGAGGGGTATATCCCGCCCGAGGATCGGATCGCAGTCTTTGACTTCGACGGCACACTCTACGGGGAACGCTTCCCTACAGGCTTCAACCTGTGGTTCAACAGCTGGCGCGCTTTGCACTGCGAGGGCTATGAGGCGCCGGAGAGACTGAAGAACTATGCTGCGCAGGAGGAGGCTCGGCTGCTGTACGGGACGGAGTTCAAGGTGACCGACGCCGACGCTCAGAAGCTTTTTAACGGATCGGGACTCTTTGAAGGGCTGACGCGGGAGGAATATACGGATCTGGTTCGTCGTTTCAAGGAAGTGCCGGTCTGGGGCTTTGAGGGTATGACCTACGGAGAGGGCTGCTTCCAGCCTATGCTCTCGCTCCTCGGATACCTCCACGAAAACGGGTACAGCATTTACATCTGCAGCGGCAGCGACCGCGATGCGACGCGCGTCATGACGGAGGGAAAGCTGGATCAATACATCCCCGCCGATCATGTAATCGGTACGGATTTTCTCTACAAAGCTTCCGGACAGGGGGATCGGAACGGCTCCTCATACACGATGGGCAAGGATGAGAAACTGATCATCAGCGGGTGTTCCGACGAGCGGGACGTGAAAACCAATAAGGCAATCGCCATACAGCGGGAGATCGGCAGGCATCCCGTCCTCGTTTTCGGGAACACACCCGGCGACTTCTCCATGGCAGATTACGTATTGCAGAACAGTCGGTACCGCGCGCAGGCCTACATGCTCCTGTGCGACGATACGGAGCGGGACTACGGCGACACAGAAATCGCGGAGAGCTTTGCCGCGCAGTGCGAGGCGGCCGGGTATCATACGGTCTCCATGCGGGACGACTTTCTGACTGTCTACGGCGGGCAGGTGCATAAAACCGCGCCGGAGAATGCCGAGTTCCACGCGGCGGCATAAGCCCGGCTCATTTCATCACTGATTTAGCACATTAGCACAAAAAAGAGAAAAAGTTTTTTCGGAACTTGCACAGAGAAGGAGAAAAAAACTTTCCATCTTGACAAATGGACAAAGAGCCATTATCATCTGTGCCAAGATAGAGGCGCGACGTTCATCAGTAAGCTCCTGCTGGGAAGCAGCTTTCGCGGGAGATGAAAGGGAACATCGCCGAAGTGGGAAAGCGTAGCTGCATGTTTTCCCGCTGGGCCGTCGGAGAAGATCCGTCGGACTGTCACGCGAGTGGAGCGCTATCGAGTACAGAGTTTCAAGCCGGGGCCCCGGCTGTATTTGAAAGTTATGTGCCGTAGACGCGAAACCGCGTCTGCGGTTTTTTTCGTGCTTCCGTCTAATCAAGAAAATAAAGGAGAAATACCATGAACAACCTGAGAAGACTTGCGGCAGTCCTTCTGTCTCTGATGATGATCTTTTCCCTGACGGCCACGGCCTCCGCCGAGAGCGCCGCCCCGTACGCAGAACTGAACTACCTCAACGGCCAGCTCCGTGTCGGCATGGAGTGCGCCTACGCCCCGAACAACTGGCAGGAAGCCGAAGCTACCGACACCAACGTCCCCATTGAGAACGTGGCCGGCGCCTATGCCGAAGGCTACGACGTACAGTGGGCCAAGATCATCGCCGACTACCTGGGCCTTGAGCTCGTCATCGTGAAGATGGACTGGGACGGCCTGATCCCCGCCCTGAACGAGGGCCAGATCGACGCGATCATTGCCGGCATGATGGACACCGCGGCCCGCCGCGAGGCCATCAACTTCACTACCCCCTACCACGCCACCGAGTACGGCATGATGGTCAACGCGGGCTCTCCCTTTGAGGGCGCGAAGACCATTCAGGACTTCAAGGGCGCAAGCGTCCTGGGCCAGAAGGACACGGCCCTTGACACCGTCATTGATCAGATCAACGGCGTTGAGCATCTCAATCCCGTCTCCAGCATCCCCGACATGGTCGCCAGGCTCCAGCAGGGCGCCTGCGACGCGATCGTCGTCAACGTGGAGAACGCCCCCGCCTACATGACATCCAACCCTGATTTCCGCCTCATCACCTTCGCCGAGGGCGACGGCTTTGAGCTCCCCGCCAAGGGCTCCTGCGTGGGTATCCGCTATGACGACGAGGATCTGTGCAGACTGGCAAACGAGGCTCTTGCCACCGTCGAGCAGGCTCAGCGCGACGAGATGTGGAACACCGCCGCCGAGAAGGCGCCCGCCTGACGTCAAACGAAACTCGCTCCGGTCCGCTTCCCCGGCTGCGAATTGCCGGGGAAGCTCCTTATCCGCCCCTTCCGTTTTTCCTCTCAACTTCAGAGCCTGCGCTTTGAAGCTGTAAAGGGGGGAGCGGTAAAACTGAACTGACAGGGGGAAGCGCTGTTTCTGCGCTTCCCCCTTATGGAAGGAACGAAAGCCATGAATCAGAAGATAAGCAAGACAAAAGCGCTGAAAATCGCGGCGTGGATCGCCGGGATCGCGCTGCTCGTGTGGCTCGGCGTGAGCTTTGCGGAGACCGTGCGCCGCTGCGCCGCGATGGAGAGGAACCCCCAGGGCTTTGTGGATTCGATGGTCTACATGTCCATCAAGGGCAAGGACATGCTCCTGACCGGTGTCTGGACGACGGTGCGCATCGCGCTTTTGGGCACAGCCATCGCCTTTGTGCTGGCGATCCTGATGGTTTTCCTGCGCATTCAGGAACCGGACCGGCGCGACAGCGGCATGACGAAAGCGCTCAAATGGCTGGCAAGCCATTTCGCCCGCTTCTATGTCTTTGTCATTCGCGGCACGCCCATGATGGTGCAGGCGCTGATCTTCTACTACTTCGGCTTTAATCTTTTCAAGCGCACGGGCATGACCGTGACGGAGATCAACCATGTGTGGAGCTTCTTCATCTCCGGCCTGTGCACGGTCGCGCTCAACTCGACGGCCTACCTCACGGAGGTGCTGCGCGGCGGCATCCTCGCCGTGGACAAGGGACAGACCGAGGCGGCACGCAGCCTCGGCATGACGAACTGGCAGACGATGACGAAGGTGGTTTTCCCCCAGGCGGTGAAAAACGCCATCCCCGCCATCGGCAACGAGTTCATCATCAACATCAAGGATTCATCGGTTCTGTCGGTCATCGGCGTGATGGACCTCATGTACGCGACGAAATCCGTGAGCGGCATCTACTTCCGCTCGCTGGAGATCTACTGTGTGGCGGCGCTTTTATACCTGGTGCTGACCTGGCTGTCGTCGCTACTTTTGAAGTGGCTGGGAAAGAAGCTGGACATGCCGGTGCGCGGCATCCCAAGCTCGAACTGAAGGAGGCTGCGGTATGAGCGATACGGTACTGCGAATCGAGAAGCTGGAGAAGTCCTTCGGCGAGCTGCAGGTACTCAAGGGAATTGACATGGAAGTCCGCAAGGGCGAAGTGGTCTGCATCATCGGGGCCTCCGGTTCGGGAAAATCGACGCTGCTGCGCTGCGTCAATCTGCTCGAGGAGGCCGACGCCGGGAGCATCTGGTTCGACGGGCAGGATCTCATGGATCTGCGCGTCGACCTGAACGCCCTGCGTCAGAAGATCGGCATGGTGTTCCAGAGCTTCAACCTTTTCAACAACAAGAACGTGCTGGATAACTGCACGCTTGCGCCGATGACGGTGAAGAAGATCCCCAGAGCGCAGGCGGAGGAGACGGCCAAACGGCATCTTACGGCGGTGGGCCTCAAGGATTTCATTTACGCGGACGCCACGCGGCTGTCCGGCGGGCAGAAGCAGCGTGTCGCCATCGCAAGGGCCCTGTGCATGGAGCCGGAGATCATGCTTTTTGACGAGCCGACCTCCGCCCTGGACCCGGAGATCGTGGGCGAGGTGCTGGACGTCATGAAGGAGCTTGCGCGAGAGGGTATGACCATGATGGTCGTGACGCACGAGATGGCCTTTGCCCGCGAGGTGAGCGACAGGGTCGTCTTTATGGATCAGGGTATCATTCTGGAACAGGGAAGCCCCGCGGAACTCTTCGGCAATCCGAAGAACGAGAGGACCAGAACCTTCCTGAGCCGCTATCTGGAGGATCACGAATAAGGAACATGAAGAGCGTGTATGAGTATTATGTCGGCGAAGACCGCTATCCGGATCTGGACGCGGCAGGGGCCGTGTCAAGGCTTTCGGAGGCGGTGCGCTGCCGGACAATAAACGAGCTGGATCACAGCAAAACGGATTTTTCATCCTTTGACCGCCTGCAGGAGCTGATGCGGCGCTCGTACCCGGCCGTCATGGAGGCGGGGCGCTTTGAACTTGTCGGACATTCGGTGCTGATCACGATCCCCGGTTCGGACAGTTCTTTGCGTCCGTCGCTGTATATGTCGCACCAGGATGTGGTGCCGATCGTCCGAGGGACGGAAGGCAACTGGACACACGGGGCCTTCTCCGGCGATATCGCGGAGGACTGCGTATGGGGCCGCGGGACGCTGGATATCAAGCAGATGGTATTCGGCATCCTCGAGGCTGCGGAGTACCTGCTTTCACATGGGGCGCGCTTTCAGCGGACGGCTTATCTCGCTTTCGGCGACGATGAGGAGACCTTGAATCTCGGCGCACGCAGCATCGCGGAGGTTCTGCAGGAGCGCGGCGTGCGGCTGGAGTACGTGCTGGACGAGGGCGGCGGCATCATCGAAGACGGGGCCGCGTTCGGCGCGCCGGGCGTGCCGCTGACGATGATCGACCTCATGGAAAAGGGCTACGCGGATCTCGAGCTCACGGTCGAGAGCGCGGGCGGGCATTCGAGCCGTCCCTGGGGCGGCAGCTCCCTCGAACATCTGTCGCGGGCCGTCACGGCGATCACGGATCGCCCCTTCGCCCCGCACTGCCCGGAACCGCTGCTGAAAAGCTTTGAAAAGCTCGCCCCGTATATCACGGAAGAGCCGCTGCGCACACTGACGCAAAATGTCCGCGCCAACGCGGGAGAGATCGCCGCTTTCTGCGCGGCGCGTCCCGCGCTTTTCCCGCTGGCCGCGACGACGATTGCCCCGACGGTGATCGAGGGCGGCAGCGCCGCGGGGAATGTTCTGCCCCAGAATATGCGCGCGATCATCAATTTCCGTCTCAACGGGGGGGAGAATAAAGAGGGCCTGTTTGCCCGCTGCATGGAGGCCGTACACGCTGCCGACCCGCAGAGCCCGGTCAGACTGCGCTATGAGCAGGCGAACGATCCCTCCGGGATTGCCCGGACCGACGGCTTCGGCTACCGGACGCTCGAAACCGTGCTGGGAGAGTTTTATCCCGACGTTGTTGCGGTGCCGTCGCTTACGGCAGGGGCGACGGACGCGAAGTGCTATGAGCCGATCTGCGATACCTGTCTGCGCTGCAGCCCCTTCATGGTCGATGCGGCGCTTGCGCACAGCGGCGTACACGGCACCGATGAGCATATCCCGATCCGTGCGTATCTCCAGGGCATCCGCGTGCTGATCCGCATGATGGAGCTTGGCAACATCGCGCGCTGATCGCTTTGTCTCCCTGCGGCGTTTCGCCTTTTTATAATACTATTACGAACGGCCACGACTGGAGAGAAGCCTCCGGTTATGGCCGTTCGCAAATTGTTTTTGCTTTCTGCAGAAGATTATCCGTCGCCAGCGCTTGCAAACTCGGAGCCTGAATGGTAAGCTACAGGCAGTCGGCGAAAAAGGTGACGAGAAAACGATCATCTACTATTGAAAGTGTGGGCGAAACAGATGAAATCAACCAGAAAAAAACGTCTTGCGATTGTGCTGATTCCGGCGCTCTTTATCTGCGCCTCGGCTTTCGGCTTCGGCGCGTATGCCGCCGAAGAAGAGCCGTCCCCGCTCAACAAAGGGACGCTCTTTACGGAAGCGGAGCGGGATTTGGATGCGCTCTCTGATCTGAGCGGATCGAGGCATATCACAGTCCGGGACGGGCAGGATGTGGACATAGGCGGCGCCGGTATCTGGATCATTGACGGTATGGCCTCCGATGTCACCATCAGCGTGGACGCGCCGGAGGACGCCGTTGTGTATCTCCTCCTCAAAGGCTTGCGCATCGAGAACCGCGACCGCCCATGCATCTATGTCGGGAGCGCCGGAAAGGTCTATCTCATCCCCACCGGCAGCAGCAAGCTCACAGTGAGCAAAGCATTTCGCAAGGATTCCGACAGAAAGGCCAACGCCGTTATATACAGCTGCACGGATCTGACGCTGCGCGGTGAGGCTCCGCTGATCATCAATTCCTCCAAAAACGGGATCGTCTGCAGGGACAAACTGCGCTTCCTCGGGGGAGAGTATGCGATCACGGCAGGCTCCAAGGCTGTTGCAGCCGACGATGCCATCTGGATTGCGGGCGGAGACTTTCGGCTGAAGGCGGAAACCGACGGCCTTCACGCGGAGAATGAGGACGACAACATGCAGGGCAGCATCTATATCGGCGGCGGCAGCTTCGACATCGACGTGGCCGACGATGCCATTCACGGCCAGACGATGGTTCAGATCGACGACGGCAGACTCACCATCGTTGCCGACGAGGGAATCGAGTCCACCAGGGTGCTTATAAACGGCGGCGAGATGGACATTCGGGCCACAGGCGACGGCATCAACGCCGGACGGAAATCCGACTCTTACCGCCCGAAAATCGAGATTACCGGCGGCTCTGTTACTGTCACCATGGACGGGAAGGACCCGGACGCCATCGACTCCAACGCGGATCTGGTCATTTCCGGCGGCACCGTCAACGTCTCCGGCGCCGGGATCGACTGGGACGGTGAGCTGGACTTCTCCGGCGGAACGGTGATCATCGAAGGGGAGACTGTCAGCGAGATCCCGAACACGAGTACGCACAGGCGGGATGACACGGGAGCGAAAAGAAATATTAACGCGGAACCTGCGGAGAATACAGATCATGAGTAATATCAATTTTTCGTATATCTGGCCCATGGCCCTGGTCGTGCTGTCGAACGTAATGTATCAGATCTGCGCGAAATCCGTACCGGCGGACATGAACCCCTTTGCGTCTCTGACCGTCACCTATCTGATCGGAGCGGCATTCAGCGCGGTTCTTTACTATGTGCTCGGCGCGAATGGCAGCATTTTGAAGGAGTACGGCAAACTCAACTGGGCGCCGTTTGTTCTCGGCCTTGTGATCGTGGGGCTGGAGGTTGGTTGGATCTACGCCTATAAAGCGGGCTGGGAGGTCAGTACCGGCTTCATTATCCAAAGCGCCGTTCTTGCCGCAATGCTCCTGCTTGTCGGCTATGCCCTATACCACGAGGCACTGACGTGGAACAAGCTGGTGGGCGTGGCGGTATGTCTGATCGGACTTGTGATCCTGAGCCTGAAATAACAAATCGCGATAAAGAATGGGAGAACGCTCCCGGCCGGAAGCGTTCTCTTTTCGTTATGATGTACGGTTTGCAAACGTGTTTTCAAAGCGTTCAATCCAGTCGAGCAGCCCGATCAGACTCTGCAGATACTGAAACGGATCATAGCGCTCAGGCGGGAGGATCCTCTCGTCCGCCGTGCATCCGATCACGTCCAGCCGAACCGGGCAGGCCTCCTTCATGAGCTGATAGGCGAGCTGTACAAACTGGCGGTTGCAGTACTGATTGTTGGTGATCGCAAGCACGGAATCCGTGGACCGCAGCAAACCGTGCCGCAGATAAAACCGCAGCGTGTCTCCCGTGTCGGCGCGCCGCAGCTCGGGCTGTGAGGACGGCGCTGCAAAAATGCGGAAGCAAGCGGCGCTTTCTTCGCCGGAAAAAGTTCTGACGCACGATATCCGATTGAGGTTGCGGTCGCCGTGGAAGTCGTCTTTTTCCGTCGCCGGAGAGAGCTGAAACAGCTCCGTGAAGCTGTTGCTCATGGCGCCGAACTCGGTGTCGGCGCGGGAGGAAAATGTGGATTTCCTGCGCTCGTTCGGGTGGATGGGGCGAAAGCAGCTCAGCCCGTCCACAAATCGCGTGGACGGATCAAGCCACGCTTTGGCGCAGCGCGTCCGCTCAAAGCAGGCTTCAAGACTTCCGCCGAGCACAAGCACATGGCTGTGCTCCGTACAGAGCGGGCGGTTGATATCGAAAAAGCCAAGCTCCCGAAGCAGCGGGTAAAGCGCCTCACGCTTTTCGTTCAGCACTTCGGTGGGCTCAAGCTCCTGCGTCTCGCGTATCGAGCCGTCGGCCGTTTTCCGACCGTTATACAGTTCGCCGAGGGTGTGCCGATCGGCGCGGAGAAGCGTAAACAGCTCCAGCAGCGCGGGCGCGCGCAGAAAAGCGTCAAACTGACTGCGCAGCTCACGAATCTGTTCCGACAGCGCAAGCGCGGGATCGGGCATGGTAAAGCGGATCATGGCGGCAGCCCCCCGAAAGAAAAAGTGAATGACTTCTCATCAGAACGACACGGAGAAAATCAGAAATTGAAATAGATGAACGGGGTAAAGGAAGAACTGATGATAAACAGCACGCAGACGACGAGCAGGGCGGCATACCCCGCGTTCACCAGAAGACAGCGCAGTACGCTGTCTTCTTTTTTTGCCCGTTTCTTCGACGCGGGGAAGCAGAACAGCAGCGCGAAGGGCAGGACAAGCGCCTTGGAGCAAACCGAGGTATCGAGCGCCAGCAGAGCGCGCCAGTCCGTCGGGGCGAGAACAAACATGTTCCTCAGCGTCCGGAGCAGATTTTCCGGATCGGTGATATGAAACAGCACCCATCCGACATTGACCAGCGCAAAGGTCACCAGCCGGCGCAGAACGACCGGAACGCCCTCAATCCGTTTCCCGATCACAAGCTTTTCGATCAACAGCAGAATGCCGTAGTAAAGACCCCACAGCACAAAATTCCACGACGCGCCGTGCCACAGACCCGTCAGCGCCCAGACGGTCAGAATATTCAGCACGAAGCGCCCGCGATTGACCCGGTTGCCGCCGAGGGGAATGTACACATAATCGCGGAACCACAGCGACAGCGTGATATGCCAGCGCCGCCAGAAATCCGTGATCGAAAGGGCAGCGTAGGGGTAGTTGAAGTTTTCCGGCAGGGAGAAGCCGAAGAACTTCCCGAGGCCGATCGCCATATCGCTGTAGCCGGAAAAATCAAAGTAGATCTGTAAGGTATAGCACAGCGCCGCAAGCCACAGCGCGCCTGTGCCGACATATCGGGATGAACCGTAGATCGAAGCGGCGAGCGCGGCGACCTGATCGGCGATCAGCACCTTTTTGGCAAGTCCCCGCAGGAAGCGCCGCATGCCATATACCGCGCCGTCCCACGTAACCACTCTCGCGCCGAGCATCGGGGCGGTCTCCCCATAGCGCAGGATCGGCCCCTGCAAAAGCTGGGGGAAGAAGGCGACAAAGAGCAGAAAGCGCAAAAAGCTGCGCTCCGCCCGAATGTCGCCCCGCCGCAGGTCGAAGAGATAGGCCAGAAGCTGGAAGGTGGTAAAGCTGATCCCGGCGGGCAGAAGCAGGGTGAAGGAGAGGCGCGCGCCGAAGATCCCGGCGAAGAAGCCCAGATACTTGAACAGCAGCAGGCTTCCCAGCACAAAGGCAACGGCCAGCGGATAACAGAAGCGCAGTCCCTTTTCCATCCCGAGCCCGCAGAGCCATACCAGCAGCGCCGTCCCAACGAGCAGCGGCAGCGCCTTCGGAGCGCCCCAGGCGTAGAAGAGCAGCGAGGCGATCAGCAATACCCCGCTGCGCCAACGCGGGGCAGGGGAGAGATAATACAGGATCAGCGTCAGAGGCAGAAAGGCAAACAGAAAACTGAGAGAGGAAAACGACATCTCAGCGCCCTCCTTCCCGCGGCAGCGTCCCGCCGAAATAGTCGATGGCGCCGACGAAAAGCACGGCGTCGATCTCCTTGTCGCGCAGATAGCTCTCCATGTCAAAGGGGCGTCCGATCTCCCCCTCGTAGGAGCGCAGATCGACGCAATAAGTTTTTGCGAAGGAGGCGGCCAGGGGCTTGACAATGGCGTTGTCATAGGAATCGCCCATCACCAGCAGATTTTTTCCGGGCTTGCCGGTGTCAAAGACAAGCTCCCCGCAGTCTACGCCGAAGACACTGCCGTAGGAGACGTTCTCCAGCTCGCCCGCGGCAAAGAGCGCCTGCATCCCGTAATCCGGGATTTGCCCGGCGGGGATCGTGATCGTCATGTCCGGAAAGTCGTAGAGATTGACCGCAAAATCCTCGGCAGGCACGCCCTCCACGCCCGCGGCGCGGGTGCCGAGGTAACAGGCGGGAACACTGTAACGCCCCGCAAGCGGCAGCGGTTCCACGCCGAGCAGCCTGCAGATTTCCGCATACCCCTGCCGGGAGCCCTCCGCGTTCCAGTGGTGGTCGGTTTTGAAGAAGAGACGGCGATAGTCCTCAAAGCTGTCAACGCGCAGTCTTGAGACATGATCTGCCGGAAGCCGCAGCGATTCGGTCAGACAGTCATAGAGCAGACCGGGTGTCTCGGTCTCAAAATTCCGATCCCGATCCGTCTCAATATAGTAGACATAGAACTCTGTTTCCGGCGAGGCTTCCGCCCGGTCGGAGATCAGCCGCCCGCTCTCGCGCATCGCCGCCGATTCCCTCTCAGGCAACGGACAGGAACGCACCACCAGCATGTCGTGATAGAAGCAGATGTCCCGGAAGCCCACATAGCCGCCGTCCCGCCCGAGGGCGCGGATCACCGGCAGGGCAGCGCCCGTGTCGAAGATGTTGTAGAGCTTCTTCATCCGGATCGCCATGGGGATCTGATCGGCCAGCGCGTCCTCAAAGCCGTCCTGAAATTCCCCGCGCAGGAAGGCGGAGGCGCTGAAAGCCGGAAGCCGGTTCGCAGGGCGGTTTTCGTAGGCGATCTCCGTGTCGGGAGACAGAAGCATCCGCCCCAGCCCCGCCAGCAGAAACAGCAGACAGAAGATCGCCGTCAATACTTGTACTGTTTTTTTCATGATACGGCGCCTCCTGACTTGCAATTGTTTGTTGCTCCCCCAATCAATTCTTGAATTTGTTGGGGAGCAATTTTGCCGTGTTTCGCGCTTGCCCCGCCAGGGGCGAGCGAAACATCAATAATATACCGCGTTCATGTCCGCCACGCCGCGGATGCCCGCGACGACGGAACGGTCGGTGAACTGCCACATGTCGTATTCGTAAGGAAAATCCGGTATCCGATTATAGAGCGTATAGCTTGCAAGCCAGACGGGATTCTTCGCAAAGGTGTGGATGGCCACGTGGTTTTTCAGAAAATTCTGCCCGGAGTACACGCCCACCGCATAGCCGCCGTCCTCAATGGCGCGGCAGAAGGAGCTGATGATTTCATAGCGCCGTACCTTGTGGAGCCGGTCTGCCCGGCCCCAGGGGTATTCACCGGACTGCTCCGTGTCGAAATAGACCGGCAGATCGAGCGGAAAGCCGTTCAGCCTCTCCAGCACCAGCGCCGCTTCCTGCCGGGCCTCCCGAACATTGACGGCGGTGGAGTAAATATATACCCCGACCTTGAGACCCGCTGCCTTCGCCCCGCGCAGGTTCTGGAGGAAGCACTCGTCGTCGTGCAGAAGCCCCGTCTCCCAGCCGCGATAGCCGAGGCGGACGATGGCGAAGTCTATCCCCTGGGCGCGCACGGCCTCCCAGTTGATGCCCTTGTTGTGATAGGAGACATCAATGCCGAGAGAGCGGGCGTGCTGTCCGTGTTCGTTGAAGTAGTGGAGCTTCCCACCGATCAGGTGCAGGCCGGTCAGAAGCGTGTTGTTTTCCAGGACGTAATAGGTCTGCCCGTCATATTCCTTCCAGCCCCAGGGAAGCTCGGGTGTCGGCTCCGGCGCAGGAGGCGGCGTCGGTATCGGCGTGGGATCGGGCGTCGGCTCCGGTGTCGGGACAAAATAGGGATCGACCGTCGCGGCGGGATCTGCCTCTGCGGGCGCGGACGCTTCCCAAAGCGCGTTCTCATGCATGATGATCAGGGAACGCACGATGGACGCCGCAGAGATGATCATGATGACCACGCACGCGGAGATCACCGTAATCAGAAAAACGCGGTTGTCCAGCAGCGTCTTCGCGATTTCCGCGAGCTTTTCCATATTCGGTTTTCGATCGCCCTTGCGCATGGACAGCCCATCCTTGTGACAACAAATCGTTTACATAATAATGTGCGGCGGGAAAAATGTCAAGCTTGTACAAGGCATGCATATGTGATACAATGCCCACATGATGACTGAATTTGAAAAACAATATATCGAAGCGCGCAAAGCGCTCATCGAAAGCGACTTCGCTTTCCTAAACCCCATGCAGCGCCGGGCCGTGCTGGCGACGGAGGGGGCGCTGCTGATCCTCGCGGGCGCGGGCAGCGGCAAAACCACGGTGCTCATCAACCGCATCGCAAACCTGCTCAGATACGGCCGCGCGGGCGACTGCGACGAGATCCCCGCCGACGCGGACGAGGCGCAGCTTACGGTTCTGCGGCAGGGCGGGGAGGAGGCCAGACGCCTCGCTGCCTGGGATCGGGTGGAGCCGTGGCGCATCCTCGCCATCACCTTCACCAACAAGGCCGCCGGGGAACTCAAGTCGCGGTTGGAGACCATGCTGGGCGAGGACGCAAACGACATCTGGGCCTGCACCTTCCACTCGGCCTGCGTGCGCATCCTCAGAAGGGACGCCGAGTGCCTTGGGTACTCGAACAGCTTTACGATCTACGATACCTCCGACAGCCTGAGCCTGCTCAAACACATCGTCAAGGATATGGGGCTTGACGAGAAGAGCTATGCGCCCAGGTCCATTCTTTCCGAGATGGGCAGGGCCAAGGACATGGGCCTGTCCCCGTCAGAGTATCTTGAACAGGCGGGCGCCGCGTCCGACCTGCGGCGCAAGAAGCTGGGCGAGGTCTATGCCGAGTACGCAAGACGCTGCTTTGCCGCCAACGCCATGGACTTTGACGATCTTATCTACAACACCGTCAAGCTCCTGGAGGAAAACCCCGATGTGCTGGAGCACTGGCAGCGCCGCTTCCGCTACGTGCTGATCGACGAGTATCAGGACACAAACCGCCTGCAGTATAAGCTCTCGTCGCTTCTTGCGGGGGGCTGGGGCAATATCTGTGTGGTCGGCGACGACGACCAGAGCATCTATAAATTCCGCGGCGCGACGATCGAAAACATCCTCAGCTTTGAGGATCAGTATAAAAACTGCAGGGTGATCCGGCTCGAGCAGAACTACCGCAGCACCTCCCACATTCTGGACGCGGCAAACGCCGTCATCGCCCACAACAGCCAGCGCAAGGGCAAGGAGCTCTGGACGAACAAGGACGGGGGAGAGCTGCTGTTCCACTACTTCGCCGACGACGAGCGGGACGAGGCCCAGTTCGTCGCCTCCGAGATCATGTCCGCCTACGGGCGCGGGGCCAACTGGCGCGACCATGCGGTGCTCTACCGCATGAACGCCCAGTCCAACCAGTTTGAATACGCCTTTAAACGCGGCGGCATCCCCTACCGCATCATCGGCGGCACGCGCTTCTTTGACCGCGCCGAGATCAAGGATATCCTCGCCTACCTGAGCGTAATTTCCTCCCCGGCGGACGACCTGCGCCTGACGCGCATCATCAACTCCCCGCCCCGCGGCATCGGCTCAAGGACGGTGGAGATCGTCGGGGAACTTGCGGCGGAGCAGAATGTCTCCATGTTTGAGATCCTGCAAAAGTCCGAGCAGATCCCCGAGCTCCAGCGCGCCGGGGTCAAGCTGCGCCTCTTTGCCAATCTGATTCTGGAACTCAAGGACTTCTCCGCTGCCCACCGCCCGGACGAGCTGCTGGACGAGCTGCTGGAAAAAACCGGCTACGTCCGCGTCCTGGAGGAAAAGAACACGACCGAGGACACCGCCCGCGCCGAGAACGTGCGGGAGCTCAAAACCAGCATCCTCACCTACATGAAGGAGTCCGGGGACGAGACGCTGGAGGGCTACCTCGCCAATGTCGCGCTCTATACCGACATGGACAACTACGACGCGGACGCCGACGCCGTGGTTCTCATGACCATGCACAGCGCCAAGGGGCTGGAATTTCCGACGGTGTTCGTCGTCGGCATGGAGGAGACGGTTTTCCCCAGCATCCGCGCCATCGGGGAGCCGGACGAGATGGAGGAGGAGCGGCGGCTCTGCTACGTCGCCATCACCCGCGCCAAGGAGAAGCTGTATCTTACGTCCGCCCACCAGCGCATGATCTTCGGCCGCACGACGGCAAACCGGGTCTCCCGCTTCGTCTCCGAGATCCCGGAGGAACATATCCAAAAGAGTATACCCAAAAGCCACGCATATCAGGACAATTCTCGCGAACCTTACGGTACGTTTTCTTCACCGCGCCGGGCGCCGACGCCGCCGAAAACCCCGCCTTTCCCCGCGCCCGCCGCGCCGAAGCCCGTTGAGACGGCAAGCTTCGCGGTCGGCGACAGGGTAAGGCACACAGCCTTCGGCGAGGGGGAGATCATGAAAATGACCCCCATGGGCGGGGACTTTCTCGTGGAGATCCGCTTTGCCGATGTGACCAAAAAGCTCATGCTCCGCGTCGCCGCTATGCACATGGAGAAGATAGGCTGACCACAGCAGAAAATAATTTACATTTATCAAGAGAAAAGTGTGGTATACTGAAATCAGGGAGAGTCATGATGAATACGGCTATTCGTGAAAGGGTGGTATCATGAGCTATCGGGTTAATATGCTTTGGGATGAGGAAGCGAGTGTTTGGGTCGCAACCAGTGAGGATGTTCCCGGACTGGTTTTGGAATCCGGTTCGTTTGATGCCCTTCTGGAGAGAATAAAATATGCAATCCCCGAGCTGGTTGCCTTGAACGGGCAGAAGGTTTCCTCGTATAACATTACCTTTTTTGCGCAGCGGAATGATCAGATAGCTGTATATGGCTGAATATGAAAAGAAAGTGCGTGCTGTGCTGCATGAGAATGGCTGTTATTTCGTTCGACACGGAAAAGGTGACCATGATATCTGGTACAGCCCGATCACAAAAACAAATGTGACGGTTGACGGGAAAATCAAATCAAGATTTACCGCAAACGAGATCATGAAGCAAAGCGGCATAGATTACAGGTTTTAAGACACGCAATACCGGGATGGTATTTTGATGCCGCATCACAAGGATGCGGCATCTGAAAAGCCTTGACACGTTTTATTTACCTTGCTATCAGGCATAAAAGGCGTTGCCTGAAAGCGGCTCCGCCCAGCTAGAGGTTTATCTTATCGACAAACCGTCACTTGGCAGAGTGGCGGTTTCTGTTCTTTGTGAAAGAAGGAATGTCCCCATGCGTGAACTGATCCTCAAGCGCGTTTACCGCCACTTCAAGGGCGACTGCTATCTGGTCGAGGACGTGGCGCGGCACTCCGAGACCGGAGAAGAATATGTCGTCTACCGCAAGCTGTACGGGGACGGGTCCCTCTGGATTCGCCCCAAGAGCATGTTCCTGGAAAAGGTCGATCAGGAGAAATACCCGGACTGTGAGCAGGAATACCGCTTCGAGCTGCTGGATATTCCCAGCAGAGCCGGACATAAGGACTGAGAAGAATGAACATCAACGGTATTGAAATCGAGAGGAAATACCTCATCGCCATGCCGGATGCCGCGTTTCTGGATAACTGCGAGCGCTCGGAGATTACGCAGACCTATCTGCGCGGGGACGCGTATACCACTGAACGCGTCAGAAAGCGGGTGCGCGGGGACACATGCGAATATACCCACACCCTCAAACGTAAACTGAACAACATGCGCCGTATCGAGGACGAGCATGTGATCGGCGAGGAGGAATACAAAAGGCTTTTGGAGCGCGCCGACCCCGCAAGAAACACGATCCTGAAAACGCGGCATTGCTTCGAGTACGACGGCAGGCTCTGGGAGTTGGACGTCTTCAGCTTCTGGGATGACCGTGCGTTTCTCGAAATCGAGCTGACCGACGAGGGCGACGCCGTCACGCTGCCGCCGGAGATCCGCCTGATCCGCGAGGTCACGGACGATCCCCGCTATACCAACGCCGCGCTGTCGCTGGAAATCCCGCAGGAGGATATGATTGCCGTTTCGCTCGCCCCTTGACGGGGCAGCCGCGAAACATGGCAAAATTGCTCCCCAACAAATTCAAAAATTGATTGGGGGAGCAACAGGAAAGGATGATGAACATGAAGAAGTGGATCACGCTTTTACTGATCGCGGCTTTCTGCCTCGGCCTCTGCGCCTGCACAGCCGCAGAGCCCGTTCCGACCGCCGTGCCCACCGAGGCGCCGACGCCGGAGCCCACACCCGAACCCACGCCGGAGCCCACACCCGAACCCACGCCGGAACCGACACCGGAACCCACGCCGCCCCCGACGCCTGCCCCGCCGAAGGATGTGCGCGTGACCGCCTCCAACACGAGGACGGAGCTGACCGCCATGGACCCGCAGAACGGCGAGACCTGCATTCTGCGCTTTGCCTATGACACTCCGCAGATTGAGATCGAGAGCAATCCCGCGGCGGCGGACAAGATCAACGAGTTTATCGCGCTCAAGAACGAGAGCTTCTATACCGGCGAGGACTACGGCTTCGGGGAAAGCGGCTATACGGGCTACAACAACATGCTGACGCTTGCCGAGGATTTCTATAACTATCAGGTCGAATCCGGCGGAGAGGCGCCCTCGTTTGAGATGAGCGCCGACCGCCGCGCCGTGATCGCGCGCAACGACGGCGTCGTTCTGAGCCTGCTTTTGAGCGACTACACCTACGCCGGCGGCGCGCACGGCAATTCGGTCACCCGCGCCTACAACTTTGACGTGAGCACCGGCGAACTGCTGACACTGGACGATATCGACACCGATACCGCGGCCTTTGCAAACCTTCTTGCAAACTCCATGATCGAACAGGCAAAGAACGATCCCGTCCTGACCCAGCGCATCTATATCGAGGACGCGGATCTGGGTTCGGCGCTGTCCGCCCTGGTGCGCGAGGGGTCCTGGTACTTTGACTATGAAGGCATCGTGATCTTCTCCGACGATTATGAGATCAGCAGCCATGCCGCCGGCCCCATCAGCTTCCGTATCCCGTACGACGTTGCGGCGGCCTATCTGATCCCGCGCTATATCCCCGAGGCCACCGTGGAGACGGTCACCTTCTATGTTGTCCCGGCGGAGAATATGAACGAGGGCATTACCGAGATCGTCGACATGGTCAAAATCGGCGACGGCGGCACTACGCTCTATCTGCTGGCAAACGGCACGGCCCGCGACGTCCGCCTGACGAGCGTGGACTATTCCGGCAGCTTCTATGAGACGGCGCAGCTCTGGTCCTGCAGCATCATGCACGACTGCTCCGTTCAGATCTCCACGACGATTCCCGAGGGAATGCCGAATCTGAAAATCAGCTACCGCGCAAACGACGGACTGAAGAACTTCTATCTCAGCGAAAGCGGCGAGGACGGCAGCCTCATCCTGGTCGATGACAGCATCGAAGCCGTGGGATAAGGCAATACCGCATAATGCGGCAAGAGCAGATTCCGAGAAAAATTGCGTTCTGATGATGGCAGTTTTTCGCAGGAATACTTTGTGTATTTCAAGAAAAAATGACGAAATCAGAGCGCGATTTTTCCGGAAGATGCCGCGGGCGTATCGTGCGGTATTGCCATAAAAATATTTTCCTGAAAAGCACAGAAAAATGTTGACATTGGGCACGTCCCGTGCTATTCTATTCAAGCCGCATTGAAGGGGTAAATGAAGAAGAGGTTCGCCCTCCACCCTGAGAGCGAGTCCTGCAAAGAGGGAGGATATATTCATGAAGCATGCGATCATCGTGACCGGCGGCAAGCAGTACCGCGTGGCCGAGGGCGACGTTATTTTCGTTGAGAAGCTTGACAAGGCTGCCGGCGAGAAGGTTTCCTTTGACCAGGTTCTGGCCGTTGTCGACGGCGACAATGCCGTTTTCGGCAAGCCCGCCATCGCCGGTGCGACCGTTTCCGCCAACGTCGTCAAGAACGGCAAGGGCGCAAAGGTCCGCGTTTACAAGATGAAGCCCAAAAAGGGTTATCGCCGCACCCAGGGCCACAGACAGCCCTACACCAAGGTTCAGATCGAAGCGATCAACGCCTGATATTTTCCGCAACTGATTTTGACTGAAGGAGGAGCAACCTAATGGCACATAAAAAAGGTATGGGTTCTACCAAGAACGGCCGCGACAGTGAGTCCAAGCGTCTTGGCGCCAAGAGAGCCGACGGTCAGTTCGTTCTCGCCGGCAACATCCTTGTCAGACAGCGCGGAACGAAGATTCACCCGGGTACCAATGTCGGTAAGGGTAAGGATGACACGCTGTTCTCCCTCGTGGACGGCACCGTGAAGTTCGAGCGCATGGGCAAGGACCGCAAGAAGGTCTCTGTGTACGAAGAGATCGCTCAGTAAGTGACCAAAAGGCCGGACATAAGCATGTCCGGCCTTTTTCAGACTTCCTGCCCCCCTCCGGGGGAACTGTCACCGCCGTTCGCGGAGGTGACGGAGAGGGAATAATTCGCCGCACTGCTGTCTCCGCCCCGATTTTCCGATCGGGGCACCTCCCTCGGCGAAGGAAAGGTTTGGCAACGGATAAGGAGGTACACAATGGCTTCATCTTTTGTTGATAAGGCGCGCATCTCGGTCCACGCCGGCAAGGGCGGGGATGGAGCCGTGGCCTTTCACCGTGAAAAATATGTGGCGGCTGGCGGCCCGGACGGCGGCGACGGCGGACGGGGCGGCAATGTCGTCTTTACCGTGGATGAGAATATGTCCACACTGATGGACTTTCGCTATAAACGCAAATATGTCGCCGGGAACGGGGCCAACGGCTCCGGCAAGCGCTGCTACGGCAAGGACGGGGAGACGCTGTATATCAAGGTGCCCCGCGGCACCATCGTCCGCGATACCGAGACCGGCGCCATCATGCACGACATGTCCGACGGCGAGGACTGGATCGCCGCGAAGGGCGGCCGCGGCGGATGGGGCAATATGCACTTTGCCACGCCGACCCGTCAGGTGCCGCGTTTTGCCAAGCCCGGTCTCCCCGGCGAGAGCCATGACATCACGCTGGAGCTCAAGCTGCTGGCGGATGTGGGGCTCGTGGGCTTCCCGAATGTGGGCAAGTCGACGCTCCTTTCCGTGGTGAGCAAGGCGCATCCCAAGATCGCGAATTACCACTTCACCACGCTTTTCCCGAATCTGGGCGTCGTATACGTGGACGAGGGCGTATCCTTCGTCATGGCGGATATCCCCGGCATCATCGAGGGCGCATCCGAGGGCGCGGGTCTCGGCCACGATTTCCTGCGCCATATCGACCGCTGCCGTCTGCTTGTCCATCTGGTGGACGTTTCCGGCAGCGAGGGGCGCGATCCTGTTGAGGACTTCGAGGCCATCAACAGTGAGCTTCGCGAGTACAGCCCGGAGCTTGCCGAGCGGCCGCAGATCGTCGTCGGCAACAAGTGCGATCTTCTCGGGGACGACCGGGAGAACATCGAAAAGCTTCGCGCCCATGTGGAGGCGCAGGGCTATGAATTCTTTGAGCTCAGCGCCGCCGCCCATATGGGTACGCGGGAGCTTACGCAGGAGTGCGCCCGCAGACTCAAGGAGCTGCCGCCGATCCAGCATTACGAGGCAGACTATGTCCCGCCCGAGCCGAAGGTGGATACCTCGGGCGATCTCACCATCGAGCATTTTGACGACATGTGGCTGGTGGAAGGCCCGTGGCTGCAGCGCCTTGTGGCGACGGTCAACTTCTCCGATTATGAAAGCCGCATGTACTTTGACCGCATTCTGCGCGAAGCCGGTGTCTTTAAGCGGATGGAGGAAATGGGCGTGCGTGACGGCGATACCGTCAGCATGTATGATCTGATGTTTGAGTATAAAGACTGATGAGCGCTGAAAGAAAAACACAAATACAGCTTTTCCTTCGCTTGGCGCTGGTTGTTACCCTGTGCTTTATCTGGGGCAACTCCCTGCTTTCGCGGGATGAATCCGCCGCAATCAGCCAGGGACTGACCGCATGGCTCAGAAGCATCGGCATCCCGGTCACGGATCATTTCGTGCGCAAGCTTGCCCATTTTTGTGAGTTTGGGCTTTTGGGCTGCGAGCTGACGCTGCTTTTCTGGCTCAGATACGGGCTGCGGCTGCGTGAGCTCTGTCTCAGCGCACTGGCGGCGTTTCTGGCGGCGGCAATTGACGAGACAATTCAGATCTTTACCGGCCGCGGCGCGCAGATCAAGGACGTTCTGCTGGATTTCACGGGCGCACTGACAGGCATCCTGTTCACGGCGCTGCTGATATGGAAGGTACTTGATAAGAGAAAAAAGCATACAGGCATGTGATTTACGCTCACATGCCTGCTTTTTTACCTTCTTTTCTTGTGCTG
>ONVI01000077.1 GCA_900321275.1 uncultured Eubacteriales bacterium
CTCACCGGCGCGGCGGGGGACTGGTGGGCTCCGCGTTCCACCTGAGCGTCAGCCACGCCACCGCTTTTCGCCTGGCGCACCCCTGGATGCTGTACCTGCGCAAGACAGGCGATGAGGAAGTCTGCGATAAACCCAGCGCCAGCGAAAAGTTCCATAATCTGTTCAATAAGAAGAAATAAGCAAAAAGCACAAGCCGGCGGACTCGCAAAAGTCCGCCGGTTATTTTTGATAAAAAATAGTAAAAAAAATAGTGGCAATTTCGACATCGGCGTATTATACTGTGCGCTGTGCAAAAATGGAAAAGAGGTATATTTATAGTGGAATCTTTATTGGCAACTTCAACTGCACTCCTGGCAGGGCTTCTTATGACCCGTGTATTCAAACTGATCCATCTGCATTTCCCGGATGTGACGGCATTTCTTCTGGCAGGGCTTCTGGTGGGGCCTTACTGCCTTGGCAGACTGGGTATACCGGGGCTCGGCTTTGTCAGCATGGAGGAAGTAGACGGTCTTAGTGTACTCAGCAATACTGCCCTCGGCTTTATTGCATTTGCCATCGGAAAGGAATTTCGGCTGTCACAGCTTAAAGCCACCGGTAAGCAGGCTACGGTGATCGGTATTATTCAGGCGGTAACGGCTACTGCATTGGTGGATCTGGCCCTTGTCGGACTGCATTTCTGCCTCGGAGAAGACACGCTCCCCCTTCCCGCAGCCATTACGCTGGGGGCGATCGCCGCAGCTACTGCACCCGCGGCCACTTTGATGGTTGTCCGGCAGTATAAGGCAAAGGGTGAAGTAACGGATCTTCTGCTGCCGATCGTCGCGCTTGACGATGCAGTAGGGCTTATTATCTTCGCTGTATCCTTTGGAATCGCGCAGGCTTTGAAGGGCGGAGAATTGAATGTATACGCCATCATTGTCAATCCGATTCTGGAGATCATCTGCTCCCTGACCCTTGGAGGGATACTCGGCGCGCTTCTCACGGAGCTGGAAAAGCTGTTCTTCTCCAACTCCAACCGTTTGTCTCTTTCGATTGGCTTTGTCGTGCTGACGATTGCTTTGGCCTCAATCAGGATCCCCCTGGGAGCGATCGAGATATCCTTCTCTTCTCTTCTGGTGTGTATGATGCTGGGAACCGTGTTCTGCAATATGAGTGAATATTCGACAGATATTATGAACAGGGTGGACAAATGGACAGCGCCCCTGTTTGCCACATTCTTTGTCATCAGCGGCGCAGGGCTGGAACTCAGTGTATTTCGGTATCCGGCGGTTCTTTTGATCGGACTTGTCTATATCGTGACCCGGTGTATTGGAAAGTATTTTGGGGCTTCCTTCAGCAGCACGATTACGGGATGCAGTGAGAACGTCAGAAAATATCTGGGGATTACGCTGTTTCCACAGGCAGGTGTGGCTCTTGGAATGGTGGTGATGGCGCAGTCTCTGGGCGGAAGTGAGGCATCACTGATCCGGAACGTAATTCTTTTCAGCGTGCTGGTTTATGAAATCGCAGGCCCGATGATGACCAAGATGGCACTCAACGCTGCCGGCGAGATCGATTCGATCCCGGCCCAGAAGAAGACAAGGGAACGTTTTGTGCATTGATAAAGGCCGAAAGGGCGGAATGGGAACAGAATCTTAAATTGTATGTCCCGGTTTGCTCGTGCGCGGCAGCGATAAAGATACAGAAAAAATGCAGGCCCTCGGCGAATTCGCAGCATTGTGCGTTTTCGCCGAAGGCCGTTTTCATTATGATATAAGACTGTTCTGCGCAGAGCCGCCCGTCCGGGCGGCTCTCAATTGTCTCTGCCAACAATATATATAAATGGTAGAAATATAAACACGAAGCCGAGATTTGCCGCGGGGATATAGAGCGTCGACCAGCGCTCAAGCTGGGCAGGCTGTGGGGCCAGAAAGAGGGAGAGCACCGTCGCCGCCGCGCCGAAGGCCCAGATCAGCACGCGCCCCTCGCTGAAATCGAAGCGGGGATGCAGCGCCGTGTCTGGATGATAGCCGCACAGAAGCCGCAGGGAATACTGCCCCGCCCAGAGAAACAGCGCCGTCATCAGAAAGTCCGGGAAGATCCACAGCATCACCACCAGCGCCTCCACGCGCTCCACCGTGCGGAAGAAGACCAGCGTGCGCACCAGCACGAAGAAGGGGCGGGCAAGCTGCGCGGTGAGATCGGCGCCGAGCTGACCAGTCACCGCCGCAGAGACGAGGGTCAGCAGCGCGCAGATCCCCGCCGACCACATGGCGAGGACGGAGAAGCGCGGTTCTTTTTCCCGCAGTCCGCCCGCCAGAAAGCACAGCGCCGTACCTGCGCCCGCGCAGATATCCAGCGGCAGCGGGAGAGCCTTCGCAAGCGGCAGAACCGACTCCGCCCCCACGGGCAGGAGATTGCCGGGGCTGGCTTTGAGGAGGGCGCAGAACAGCAGCGCCCCCAGCACCCCGAACAGCAGCGGCAGCAGCATCCGGCCCATGCGGACGAGGGTCCGGGGACTGGACAGCGCCGCCGCAAGGGCGATGAGCCCCATGAGCTGGCTGAACAGCAGGGGCGACGCGCCGGGATACACCGTCCCAACCAGCCGGTCTGCCCCGGAGCGCAGAACAAACCCGGCGTAGACGAGGCACCAGAGCGTGAACGCCGCAAGGGCGGGTTTGCCGAAACGCTTTCCGCCCAGACGCAGCAGCAGGTCGGGCAACTGCTCTCCGGGCTGCATACGTTTCAGCAGCAGGGAGAAGCCCTTCGCCCAGAAAACCGCTAACGGCAGCGCCGCGAGCGCAGTGAGCCATCCGGCCCGTCCGGCAATGGCCGCCGCCCTTGCGGGAAAGAGCCGCAGCGCCGGGGCCAGCGCAATCACTGCCCCGAGGCTCAAAAGCTGGCGGGTATTGTAGGATTGCTGCATCGTGGTCACCCTCTCTCTATTTTAACTCCCTCAGAGAGGGAGCTTATGCGGTGGCAGGAGTCAGCGCCGCCCATTTTGAGCGCTCAGAAAACCGAAGGACTCTCTCAGTCACCAGTGTGCGCACTGGTGACAGTGAACTCAAGGAGGGAGCCAATAGGGTGCACTCATTTCATGTCGCTCATCTGGTTGAGCTCCGCGCGAACCGTGATCTCCAGTTCAAGCTCCGGCAGGAGGTCGACGAAATCCTGCTCCAGATTTTGCCAGGCCGCGGGGGCCGCGCGCTCCACCTTCTCCGCAAGTCCGAGATAATCCGCCTTCAGTTCCTTTGACGCCTTCAAGGCTTCGCTGAGGTATTCCGCGAGGCGGGATTCGAGCCGTGCGGTGAGATAGTCCGTGTCCTCCGTTCCCCGGAGCGCGCCGCGCCCGCCGAGCTCAAGAAGGCTTGCCCGAGCGTCGCATTCGATCTGCAGGCCGCGGAGCGTCCCTTCCTTCCAGACAGGGCGGATGCGGCTGCCGCCGCCGTTGATTTCCAGAACTGCGGGCTTGCCGTAGCTGTCGCGCAGCTCGACGGTTGCGCGACCCACGCGGTTTTTGAGAAAGCCGACCGCAATGCCCTGTTCCTTCGTGAGATAGCGGCAGAGCCTGCCTTCGCGCAAAATCGCGTAACCCATGGGCGCGACGCTGCGCCCTGCAGGAGCGCCGCCCGCTTCTTCGCCGGCCGCGTCCGTCTTTTCACTGGCCTCGCCGGTTTCGAGGGCGCAGATCAGGGCGCTGCCGCAGCGTGCCGTATCGCGGAGGATCTGCGCCGCCGTGGTCAGGCCGCTCTCGCCCCGGCGCTTCACATCCTGCTCCACGATGCGCATCACGTCGCAGATCCCCCGATCCCCGTCGCCCACACCCATGACGGTCTCCGCCGCCGTGCCGCCCTTGACCACAAACAGCGGCATGTCCAGGCGCAGCTCGGGCGAACGGCTGAGATACGCCAGCGTATTCTCTATGCCCTGCTCCGCCAGCTTTTCGCCCAGCAGGAGCCGCCCGATGTGCGGGCAGAAAAGCTCTTCCTCATAGGAATAGCTCCGGATGCGATCCATGGCGGCGGTGATCGAAACGCCGTCCGCTTCCATGCGGGATACGCCTCCGCCGTCCTCGCCCGCCGCCGCAAGGGAGAGGGTCACGCCGCCCGTCTGCGCGTCCAGCCCCATGGTCTGGATGACCTGAAGCTGCTCTACCTCGCGGTAATTTCTGCGCAGGCCGTCCGGACCCGCGAAGAGCAGAAGCTCCCCGGCGCAAAGCAGCAACGCCAAAAGCTTCCTCATGACTCGCGCCCTCTGTCCGCAACCCTTGTCTCAGCCTCCCGCTTCGGCCCGCGCAGCAGCAGACGGCTGAGCGGCGCGGCGCCGCCGTCGGACAGGGGCGCGGTGTAATTGAGACCCAGGCTGTCGATCTCGGCCAGGTGCAGAAGCAGCAGGCACAGTGCCGCCCCCACGCCGAAGAGTCCTGCCGTGACCGCCGCGATCACGAGGCCGAGGCGCAGCAGGCGCACCGCCGATCCCAGATCCTGACTCGGCAGGGTATAGCCCGCGATACCCGCAAAGGCTACCACGATGATTGCGATGGGGGAGACGATACGCGCCTCCACCGCCGACTGGCCCACGATCAGCGCCCCGATGATGGAAACCGTGTCGCCGATGGGGTTTGGCAGGTGCAGCCCCGCCTCCTGCAAAAGCTCAAAGGACAGGAGCATCCCGATGACCTCCAGCGCGGTGGAAAACGGCACCTTCTGCTTGGCCTCGATCACGCTCAGCAGCAGCCGCGTCGGGATCATCTCCTGGTGATAGAGGGCGACAGCCACGTACAGCGCCGGCAGCAGCAAACTCAGAAAAAGGGCCAGCCAGCGCAGAAGGGTCAGGGCGCTGGCGATGAGCGTATTCGAGGAGCTGTCCGAAGAGACCCGCATAAAGTCGGCGAAGCTCACAGGCCCCAGAAGGCCGATGGGCAGACCGTCCACCAGCAGCCCCACGCGCCCTTCCGACAAATACTGCGCGAAGCGGTCAGGCCGCTCGGTGTGCAGAAGCTGCGGAAAGGGGGATTGGGGCGCGTCGCAGAGACTGTCCTCCAAAAGCCCCGTCGCCAGCAGGGCGTCCGCATCCAGCGCGTCAAGACGGCGGGCGAGCTCCTCCGCAACCTCCGGGGACACCGCACCCTCAAGGTACAGCATCGCGACACGCGTGCGCGTCGTGCGCCCCACCGAGGATTCCACCAGCTTCAGCCGCGGGGTGCAGAGCCTGCGGCGCACCAGCGCGGTGTTCACACGCAGGGTCTCGACAAAGGCGTCCTTCGCGCCTTTGATGGATTTTTCCAGCGTCGGTTCTGCCACCGCGCGCTGGGTTTCGCCGCGGGCCTCAAAGCTCACAGCCTGGCCAGTGCCCTCAAACAGCAGCACACAGCAGCCGTGCGTCAGATCCTCCACGGCCTCGTCGGTGGTCTCCCGGTATCGGGCCGAGCAGTTGTATACCGCGCCTGCGAGAATGCGCAGCAGGCTCTGCCGGGCGCTTTCACCCTCGGGCAGGCGTGAGATTGTCGTGAGCGGGCGGATCACATCCTCCGTCAACATGCGGGCGGAGACCAGGCCGTCCAGCCAGCAGATCGTGACCCGGCGCTGCGATTCCAGACCGAGGCGCAGGGGACGCGCCTGAAAGTCCGCACAGGAGGAAAAGATATCCTCAAGCGCGGCAAGGGAGAGCAGGACGGGATATTCCGCCGTGCGGCGCGGGTGCAGCGCCGCCGTATGGGTTTTTGTATTCATCATCATGCTGTGTAGTATCTCCGGAAATAACCGCAATATTTTGACTGGAAAAAATCTTTTGCAAAAAACAAAAAAGGGTGTTGACATTTGGAATAAACGGTGCTATATTAGCCGAGCGCTCGTGAGAAGGGCGGCTGAGTCGACAGTGAACTTCCAAAAAATCCTGGCAGATTTGAAAAAAGTTCTTGACAAAGCAAAGTGGCTGCGCTATAATAACAAAGCTACTCACCCGAAGATCGGAAGAGCAAGTCAAAAAAAGAGCTTCAAAAAAATTCAAAAGAATTTGAAAAAAGTTCTTGACAAACTCAAACAGCTTTGATATAATAAAAAAGCTGACGCCGATGAGGCGAGACGCAGAGAGCACCTTGAAAATTGAACAATGTAAGAACAGCTTATGCTAAATAAGCACCAAGAAAAGGGTTCTTAAAAGTCAGAAATGACTATAAAGATTTCTTTGAGAG
>ONVI01000080.1 GCA_900321275.1 uncultured Eubacteriales bacterium
CACGCTCTGCTACGACGGCAGCCGCTACCGCGGGTGGCAGCGGCAGGGCAATACCTACAACACCATACAGGCCAGGACGGAGACCCTGCTGTCCCGCCTTTTGGGGCAGGAGATCGAGATCGCCGCCTCCGGGCGCACGGATGCGGGCGTCCACGCGCGGCGGCAGGTCTGCTCCTTTCGGGCGGATACGGATTATGACACCTCATTTATGTTAACTGAATTACGAAAACATCTCCCGGAGGATATCGGAGCGCTGACGCTGACGGAAGCCGCGCCGCGCTTTCACGCGAGGCTCAACTGCCGGGAGAAGACCTACGTCTACCGTGTATGGAACAGCGAGGAGCCCAACGTCTTCGAGCGCAAGTATCTTTACTTCTTTCCCGCCCCGCTGGATCTGGACGCCATGCGCGCCGCGGCGGATGTGCTCCTGGGAGAGCATGATTTTTCCGCCTTCTGCTCCAATAAGCACATGAAAAAATCCGCCGTGCGCACGCTCAAAAGCGTTGAGATCGAGCGGCGCGGCGGTGAGCTGCGGCTTGGCTTCACAGGAAACGGATTTCTTTATAATATGGTGCGCATCCTGACCGGTACGCTTTTGGAGCTTGGAAGCGGTCAGCGGAGTATGGAGAGCGTCAGCACAGCACTCGAAAGCCTTGACCGGGAACAGGCAGGCTTCACCGCCCCGGCGCAGGGGCTCATTCTCTGGGATGTGAAATATTGATGACTGGAAAACAAAATCGTTATTTTGTTCAAAACAGGATTGACACTTTTGTAGAATCCTGCTAAAATAAAGCATCTCAATTGGATATACTGAGTTTATCCGAAGCAAGATATCGACCGCCCTTTACGGGCTGAGGCCATACGGACAGCCGGGTCGGATGCCGAAGAACCGCGGGTGCGGCGGCAACTTCTGTTGCCTTATTGATTGAGTTAAAAGCTCAAATTTTATGGTTTTGTAAAAGCATACAAATCTGTGAAATGGTCAATAAGAGTAGTAAAAGTGTTCTTTGCTATATAGACTCTTAACATCCATTGGGCCGCTCCCCTCTGCGGGGGGCTTTGAAGGCGCATCCGCGCCCGGCTTATACAGCAGTTGTGCTTTTGCATGACTGCTTTTGTTTTTATTTTTGGGGGACGGGACATGAAGAAAATCATCGAGCTGAAAAACATATCAAAATCCTTTGACGACCAGGTTGTGCTGGATCATATCAATCTCGATATCTACGACAACGAGTTTATCACGCTGCTTGGCCCTTCGGGCTGCGGCAAGACGACGACGCTGCGCATCATCGGCGGCTTTGAGACGCCGGACACGGGCGACGTGATCTTTATGGGCGAGAACATCAACGACCTGCCGCCGTACAAGCGCAACGTCAACACGGTTTTTCAGCGCTACGCCCTCTTCCCCCATCTGAACGTATTCGAAAACGTGGCCTTTTCCCTGCGGGAAAAGAAGATGCCGAAGGATGAAATCAACAGGCGCGTGACCGAAATGCTGGCGCTGGTGGCGCTCAAGGGCTTTGAAAAGCGCGCCGTGACCAGTCTCTCCGGCGGTCAGCAGCAGCGCGTCGCCATCGCCCGCGCCCTGGTCAACCAGCCCAAGGTTCTGCTCCTGGACGAACCGCTGGCGGCCCTTGACCTCAAGCTGCGCAAGGACATGCAGGTGGAACTCAAGAACATCCAGAAGGCCACCGGCATCACCTTCGTCTTTGTCACCCACGATCAGGAGGAAGCCCTCTCCATGTCCGACACCGTGGTCGTCATGTCCGAGGGGCAGATCCAGCAGATCGGCACCCCCGTGGATATCTACAACGAACCGGAAAACGCCTTCGTCGCGGACTTCATCGGCGAGAGCAATATCCTCGACGGCGTGATGCTGGAGGATTACAAGGTCCGCTTCGCGGGACACACCTTCACCTGTGTGGACAAGGGCTTCAGCCCGCGCGAGCCGGTGGACGTGGTCGTCCGGCCCGAGGACGTGGACATCGTGCCCGAGGAAAAGGGCATGCTGCGCGGCATCGTGACCTCGGTCACCTTCCTCGGTGTACACTATGAAATCATCGTGGATATCGGCGGTTTCAAGTGGATGATCCAGACCACCGATTTCTGCGACGTGGACGAGCATATCGGTCTCAGCATCGATCCCGACGCCATCCACATCATGAAGAAGTCCAAGTATTCCGGCATGTTCGGCGATTACTCCAGCTTCTCTGACGAGATGGATGAGATCGGCGAGGTGGAGATTGAGGAGCTCGGCGAGATCGACCTGGAAAGCGAGTCAGCCCATGAATAACAAGACACGCTCCGTCATACAGCGCATGACGCTGACGCCCTACTCCATCTGGGCGGTGCTGTTCATCGCGGTGCCGCTGCTGTTCGTGGCCTACTACGCCTTCACGGATTCGGCCTTCCATTTCACCTTTGACAACATCACCCGTTTCTTTACCGCGACCTCGCAGATCGACGACGGGGAGACTGTGCGCGAGGTGCACACCTACCTCGTCATCTTCTGGCGCTCCCTGAAGCTGGCAATCATCTCCACCTTTTTCTGCCTGCTGATGGGCTATCCCCTGGCTTACATCATGGCCCGCGCCGAGAGCAGGACGCAGAACATCCTGCTGACGCTCATCATGATCCCCATGTGGATGAACTTTTTGATCCGCACCTACGCGTGGATGACCATTCTGCAGGACACCGGCATTCTCAACGGCTTTCTGTCCGTGCTGCATCTGCCGCGCATCCATATCATCGGCACCGAGTCTGCCGTCGTGATCGGCATGGTCTATGACTATTTCCCCTACATGGTGCTGCCGATCTATTCGATCATGGCCAAGCTTGACGTGAAGCTTTTGGAGGCGGCAAGCGATCTCGGCTGTCCCGCCGTCAGCGTCCTGCGCCGCGTGATCTGGCCCCTGAGCCTCCCCGGCGTGCTGTCCGGGATCACCATGGTGCTCATCCCCTCGATCAGCACCTTCTATATCTCCCAGAAGCTGGGCAACGGCAAGTTCTTCCTCATCGGCGACGCCATTGAGGGCCAATATGTGGCAAACAACCTCCACTTCGCGGCGGCCATCGCCTTCATCCTGATGGTGATCCTGCTGGTCTGCATGGCGCTGTTTACGAAGCTTGCCAACCGGAAAATCATTGTGGCGTAAGGAGGGGCGGATATGAAACGTGCATCGAAAATCTACACCGCGCTCATGATGATCTTCCTCTTCGCGCCCATCGCGATTTTGCTGGTCTTCTCCTTCAATGAGGCCAAGAGCCTTTCGGTCTTCTCCGGCTTCTCCCTCAAGTGGTACCGGGAGCTCTTCCGCGATACCGAGACCCTCAAGGCCGTGCGCAATACGCTGATCCTGGCGGTCGCCGCGGCGCTGATCTCCACTGTCATGGGCACCGCCGCCGCCGTCGGCATGAACAAGCTGCGCAACAAATACTTGCGCACCGCCCTCGACAGCCTTACCAATATCCCCATGATCAACCCCGATATCATCACCGGCATCTCCCTCATGCTCATGTTCGTGTTCGTCGGCCGTCTCTTCGGCGCGGCGACCAGTCTGAACTTCGGCACCATGCTTATCTCCCATATCACCTTTTGTCTGCCCTATGTGATTCTGCAGGTGCTGCCCAAGCTCCAGCAGATGGACAAGGCCCTGCCGGAGGCGGCGATGGATCTGGGCTGCACCCCGCTGAGAGCCTTCTTCAAGGCGGAGCTGCCGGAGATCATGCCCGGCGTCATCACCGGCATGATCATGGCCTTCACCCTCTCCCTCGACGATTTCGTCATCAGCTACTTCACTTCGGGCAACGGCTTCCAGACCCTGCCCATCCGCATCTACAACATGACCAAGAAAACCGTCACCCCGAAGATGTACGCCCTCGCGACCATCATCTTCTTTGTGATCCTGACGCTGCTGCTGATCTCCAATCTCTACGACGAGGAAATGGTTCAAAAGCGCAGGGAAAAGAAACTCAACAAAAAACAGGCCAAGGAGGCAAAAACATGAAAAGATCCATTGCACTCGCGCTTGCCGCAATGCTGCTGTGCACCGTATTCCTCACCGGCTGCGGCGGAGGCGGAAGCTCCAAGACCCTGACGCTCAATGTCTACAACTGGGGCGAATATATCTCCGACGGCTCGGAGGATTCCTTCGATACCGTCCGCGAGTTTGAGAAGTGGTATGAGGAAACCTACAAGCAGAAGGTCAAGGTCAACTACACCACCTATGCCAGCAACGAAGACATGTACGCCAAGCTCGCCAGCGGCGCTGTCAGCTTCGACGTGGTCATCCCCTCCGACTACATGATCTCCCGCATGCTCAAGGAGAATATGCTGCTCGAGCTGGACTTCAACAATATCCCCAACTACAAAAACATCGGTGAGACCTTCCGCAATCTCTATTATGATCCCGACAACAAGTATTCCGTGCCTTATACCTACGGCGTGGTCGGCGTGATCTATGACGCCAATGTCGTGGACGCGGCGGATACCGGCGGCTGGGATCTGCTGTGGAACGAGAAGTACAAGGGCAATATCCTCCAGTTCAACAACTCGCGCGACGCTTTCGGCACCGCCCAGTATAAGCTGGGGATCGACGTAAACAGCACCGACCATGCCGAATGGGATCAGGCGCTGGCTGAGCTCAAGAAGCAGGCTCCCCTGGTCAAGAGCTATGTCATGGACGAGATCTACAACATGATGGAGTCCGGCGAAGCCGCCATCGGCTGTTACTACGCAGGCGACTACTTCACCATGATCGACGCGCAGGCCGAGAATGTGGATCTGAAGTTCTACTATCCCGAAAGCACCAACTATTTTGTCGACGCGATGTGCATCCCCTCCTGCTGCCAGAACAAGGAGCTCGCCGAGCGCTTCATCAACTACATGCTCTCTCCCGAGCCCGCCATCGCGAACGCCTCGTTTATCTACTACGCCTCCCCCAACTCCGCCGTCTACACCGACGAGGGCTATATTGAAGAGATGGGCGAGGAGACCATGGAAATTCTCTACTCCCAGGTTGACAAGTTCGGTGAGCTGTACAACAAGTACGCCTACCGCAATCTCGAGCAGGAGACCTTGGATTATGTAAACTCTCTGTGGGAGACGCTGAAGATCAACTGATACTATCCGAAATAAATTGCAGGCCGATCGTTTGATCGGCCTGCTGTTTTTCGATTTCTTTATATTTTTTATTCTTCCGCCATGTAGACGCGGTTTTTTCCCGCATTCTTGGCCGCATAGAGCGCAGCATCGGCGCGGGATGTGAGATGATCCGCCGACTCGTCCGGCAGGGCCTGCGCCACGCCGAAGCTGGCGGTCTCGCCGCCGCATTTGGGGAAGCTTAGCTTTTCGATCTCTGCGCGAAGCTTTTCCGCAAAGACAGCCGCAGCCGCCTTGTCCAGACCGGGCAGAAGGATCATAAACTCCTCGCCGCCCCAGCGGCCGC
>ONVI01000001.1 GCA_900321275.1 uncultured Eubacteriales bacterium
TATGGGCAACGATTTCGGTGTCTGTAATCAGCCAATTGTACTCAACCTGCCTGTTTTCAATAGCGTCGAGAACAGATTTGAGATAGGTATAATAGCGGCTGCTCTCTTTGTCAATCACACCATAAACCATACGCTTTCCTCTGATCTTAATCTTTTTATATGATATCATAAAAACGATAGGATTGCTACTGTTATAATAGCAATCCTATTCTGGATTTGTTTCACTGTTTTGATAGATTTTCCCGGAGGGGGGTTCACCTGCCTTTTAGGGGGGTTCAACCGGGTCCGCGGGGGATTCACTTTCAAAAAGAGGGTTCAAAGTGAACGATTGAGACTATATGCATTACTGATTGTTCGTAAAGAATGGGATTATGCTTTCCTTCGTCAAGTCACGTAACTCTTGATATAGCAGTTCCATATCAGTTGTTTCAGTAACATCCCACCATTTGTCGCAAGGGTACTTTGGGGTCCACGAGGCGGGGCGCTTCCGAATGGGGCATTCACATTCTTTCAGCTTTGGCGAGATCGGTCTGTCACTGTATTCTTTCAACAAGCCAAGATTTATTGTAAAGCTGATGCAGTCTTTTGTACCGTACATACTCCGCTGGAAATTGACGATCCTTGCAATTTTAGGAGTGGTACTATCATCGATCCATCGCAAAGTGAACCCATCTTTTTTAAACGGGAGCCCTTGTTCTTTGAGAAAAAGGTGCATTCTTTTCACAAGACTTTTGAAATTACCTAACGCATCGGCCACGGCAATTGCCTCCAATACATCATGTTAATTGAATCATAACATATACATACTAGCTTAGCAATAAATAAAATAGCACGGCAATTCTATCAAAATTACCGTGCTAATGTGGCGGAGATGGAGAGATTCGAACTCTCGAGGAGCTTTTGACCCCTACACGATTTCCAATCGTGCGCGCTCGACCAACTACGCGACATCTCCGTGTTGCCCGAAAAACTTTTATCAACTTGTCAGCTTGCTTATTATAAAGCGCGGTTCAGATAAAGTCAAGAAAAATTTTCGGATTTCAGCAGGAAATTTGAAATACGAGAGTGGGAGCACAGAAACAGCGCGGAGAGGGGAAGACCCCTTCTCCGCGCCGTGAGAGCTGCGACGCTGCGTTTACTTCTTCGCGTTGGCACCCATGTGCTCTTTGGTGAGCTTGATGGTCACGCCGGACAGGGCCAGCAGGGCGATCAGGTTCGGGATGGCCATGAAGCCGTTGAGGGCGTCCGCCAGGTTCCAGGCGTCGGCAAGGCTCATGGTCGCGCCGATGATGATGAAGCAGATAAACAGAACCTGATAGACCCGCACGGACTTGTGGCCGAAGATATACTCGCAGCAGCGGGTGCCGTAGAGGGACCAGCTCAGGATCGTGGACAGGGCGAACAGGCTGAGGCAGACCGCGATGATCAGGGCGCCGAGCTTGCTGCCGAGCACCGAGCTCATGGCCGCCGCGACGTTCGAGCCGTTGCCGCCGGAACCCCAGGTGATGTCGATGCTTCCCGCGCAGTAGGCGGAGAGAACGGTCAGGCTCGTAAGGGTGCAGATCACGATGGTGTCCATGAAGACCTCAAAGATGCCGTACAGGCCCTGCTTGACAGGATCGGTCTCGGAGGTCGCGGCGTGAGCGATGGGGGCGGAGCCGAGACCGGCCTCATTGGAGAAGCAGCCGCGGCCGACGCCCTTCTTCATGCTGGTCATGATCGTAATGCCGATGGCACCGCCGACTGCGGCGGTGGGATTGAAGGCGCCCTGGAAGATCATCGCGAAAACCTTGCCGATGTGGGAGATGTTCACAAAGATGACGATCAGGGCCGCAATGATGTAAACGACAGCCATGAAGGGAACCAGCTTTTCCGTGACCTGGCCGATGCGCTTGATGCCGCCGAGGATGACCAGCGCCACGAAAGCGGCGACGATGCAGCCGATGACAAAGGTGCTCACGCGCACGTCACTGCCGAGGAAGGAGAAGGTGGAGGCCGCGTTGGGCGTGAAGCTGTCGATGGCGTTGTTGATCGCGTCCGCGATGGACTGAACCTGGGTGGCGTTGCCGATGCCGAAGGCGGCGAGGGCGGCGAGGACGGCAAACACGCTGCCGAGCCATGCCCAGTTCTTGCCCAGGCCGTTCTTGATATAGTACATCGGGCCGCCGACCCAGTCGCCCTTGGCGTTGCGCTCACGATACTTGACGGCGAGCAGCACCTCAGAGTACTTGGTCATCATGCCCACGAGGGCCGCGACCCACATCCAGAAGACCGCGCCGGGGCCGCCGATGAAGATGGCGCCTGTGACGCCCGCAATGTTGCCGGTGCCGACGGTGGCGGCGAGGGCAGTGGTCAGCGCCTGGAAGGGCGTGACCTCGCCTTTGCCGGCCTGGTGCTTGTCAAAGAGCTTGCCCGCGGTATTCTTCCACCAGTAGGGGATGTGGCTGAACTGCAGGAAGCCCATCCGAAGGCTGAGGTAGAAGCCCGTGCCGACCAGCAGCAGAAGCATGACGGGACCCCAGGCTATGTCGTCAATGGTTGAAATAATTTGGCTCAATGTCATGTGTATTCCTCCCTTATGAAATACCGTGTTGTTCTTTCTCCGGACGGTCAAATAAAAAAACGCTGATCTCTCAGCGATGACAGATGTCCGAACCCACACGGCGGGGGCTGAACGCTCTGTCCTTTTGCCTGAGAGATTCGGCCTTGCGGCCTTGCACCTTCGGCACTCCCCGATGCCGCATGGCGCAGAGAGCTTCTCCAGAGTCCCTCGACCGGCAGTTTTCCGCATCGGAATCCTGGCGGCGTCAACGGGAGTATGTATTTGACTTCAACAATATAGCATCCAAAACAGCGCGGCGCAAGCCTTTTTAGGCAAATCGGCGATGTGATGGAGAACGGATTTGCTTTCCACCTTTAATCTGTTAAATTGTCACAAAAGACAAGTGTCCGCGATATAAAAACAATAGCCGGCAGCTTGCAAATTTGCCGGGACTGTGGTAGCTTTGTAATAATTATAGTGCGCGGAGGCTGCCATGAAACGCTGTCTGATTATCGCAGGGGGCGATTATGCCCCGATCGGCCCGGTTGAGAAGGATGATTTTGTCCTCGCCTGTGACCGAGGCTATGCCTGGTGTGCGCGCGAGGGGATTGTGCCCAATCTCATTTTGGGAGATTTTGACTCCTATCCCGGCGCGCTGCCGAAGGAGATCCCGGTGCTGCGCTATCCTGTGGAAAAAGACGACACGGACGCCATGCTCGCGGTGCGCTGGGCGCATGAGCACGGCTTTGACGCGGTGCGCCTCTGCTGCGCCTTCGGGGGACGACTGGATCATTTGCTGTCCAATGTGGAGACCCTGCATTACGCGGCGGCGCTGGGCATGGAGGCGGAGGCTGCGGACGAAAACAACCTGATCCGCATACTGCGTGCGGGCGCATATCATGTGCCGTGTCAACCGTGCCGGAGCCTCTCCCTGATCGCCCTGACGGAGCGGGTGGAGAATCTCACGATCCGCGGCACAAAGTACGAGGTTGAGGGCGTAACGCTTCAAAAACCGACGACCCTCGGGCAGAGCAACGCCTTCGTCACGGATGCGCGCATCTCGTTTGACAGCGGGATGCTTGCGCTGATCCTGAGCAGACTGGAGGGCTGAGACATGCATACATTGCAGGAGGTCAGAGCCGAATATGACCGTCTCGACCGGCTGATCGGGATCGACACAAGAATGATTGAACTGAAAATTTCCAAGCGCGCCGTGCGGCAGTTAGGCTCCTTTCGCTCCCCGACGCGGGGGAGGGGACCGCTGCGCATCACGCTGTCGGCGCTGATCCTGGATGACGATGAGCAGTTCTGGGACACCGTGAGGCATGAGTACGCCCATGCCGCGGTCTATCTGCTGTACCCCGGCCAGAAGCACGGACACGATCAGGCCTGGCGCGACATGTGCCGCCGTGTGGGCTGCGATCCCAAACGTCTCGCCCCGGAGCAGGGGAGGGCGGCGGAGCTGCGGCAGCAAAAGGTCAAGTACATCATTCGCTGCCAGGGCTGCGGGGCGGAGAGCCGCTACATCCGGCGCGGCAGAACGGTGGACCTGATGCTGCGCGGCCGGGGAAAGAGGCTCCGCTGCCGCCGCTGCGGCGGAAACGATTTTGTTTTGCTGGTGAGAGAATAATGCTCCGCTGATTAATTTCTTGAATTTGCCGAGCAATTTCACCGTGTTTTGCGGTTGCCGCGCCAGCGGCGAGCGAAACGGCAATACAATCATGATTGTTGTGCCTGCATTCGGTACCGTCTTGATTCAAGATTAAATTGGCACATCAATAATATGACCGGGGAGGGCGCGTCATGCCCTCCCCGGTCAATGTGCGGAAAAAGCCCTAACCAGGCTTCCCCTGTGGGGGTGAATTCTGACGCGCGCGAAGCGTGCGACATTACTTCTTCCCCAGCATGTCCATCGCGGTGCCGATGATATTGCCCAGAAGGTCGCCGTTTCCGGCCTGGTCGCCGAGAAGACCGGCGAGAATGCCGGAAGCGTCGCCCCCCTCGCCCTTGAGCACGGCAACGGCTTTTTTCTTCGTCTCGCTGTCGGCCTCGCGGTAGAGCTCCACGAGCTTCTTCTCGGCGGCGGTGAGCTCGAAAGCGTCCTTCTTCGCGCTCGCAGCCGGCTTTTTGGTGCTTGCGCTTGTTTTCTTCGCGGCGCTCGCCGTCTTTTCGGCGGGCTTTTTCGTGGTGGACGCGGCGGTTTTCTTCGCAGGGCCGTAGGTGCTCTCCTTCGCCGCGTTGATGAGCGAGCTCTGCGTCACGCCCGTGAGCTTTGCGATCTGCTTCAGCGTAGCCTGGGACAGCTCCTTTTCCCCGCGTTCCGCCTTGCCGAGATCGGAAGCGCTCAAGCCCTCGATCTTGCCTGCCAGCGCCTCCTGGCTGAGCTTTGCCCTGGTGCGCGCCTCTTTAATAAGCGGTCCAACCGTATTTGCCATATCCGTTTCCTCCTTTGTGTTTTATCCGTGTCCGGTAAAGCAATAGTAACACAGGAACGGAACACGCACAAGCGTCGGCGCGCTTTTTTCTTGATTTCTTCTGCATAAAATGCTATCATTCTCTCATGCTATCCAAAGGGAACCGCTGAATAAATCCCCGCGCACATCCTGACGGCGGATTTTCCGCCTGACTTTGCCTGAAAAGCTCGAAATACACAAAGTATTCCATCGCTTTTCAGGCTTGGTCAGACAAAGATCTGCTCGTCAGTCTGCACACGTCGATTTCATCAGCGCTTCCATAGAAAAGAGAGGGCATGTCCATGTCGATACCCGTTTTTCAAATCAATCCCATTCTGATCGCCGCGGCGGTGATCCCGGCAATCATCCTGCTGATCCGGATCGAAAAGGCCGACCGTCTGGAAAAAGAAAGCCCCCGGCTGCTTGCCTCGCTGGTTCTTTTCGGCATCATCTCCACAGCCATCGCCGAGGTTCTGGAGATGATCGGCATTACCGTGCTCGATATGTTTTTCGAGGAAGAGACGGTTTTGTACGACGTGCTTTTGTATTTCGGCATCGTCGCGTTCGCGGAGGAGGGTGCAAAATACGTCCTGCTCAAGCGGCGCACCTGGAAAAATCCCGAGTTCAACTGCCAATTTGACGGCGTGGTCTACGGTGTGTTTGTCTCGCTGGGCTTTGCGCTGTGGGAGAACATCGGCTATGTGGCGAGCTTCGGCCTCTCCGTTGCGCTGATCCGCGCCGTCACCGCCGTGCCCGGTCACGCCTGCTTCGGCGTCTTCATGGGCGCATGGTACGGCATGGCCAAGCGGCGCGAGGGCATGGAGGATTTTGCGGGCTCCAAAAAATTCCGCGTGGGCGCACTGCTGGTTCCGGCCCTGCTGCACGGCCTGTATGATTTTATCGCAAGCCGGTCCACCGAGTCGTCGAGCCTGGTTTTCTTCGGCTTCGTGATCGTGATGTTCCTCGTCGCCAACCGGCTCATCAAGCACGTCTCCGACAACGACGCCTATATCCCGATCCTCCCCTTCGGCTCCCAGGGACCCCAAAAGTAAAAACTGCCTCAAAACGCATATCGAACCATGAGCGCAGGGGCCGATTCCCCGGATCGACCCGTCGCATTACGCACATTGTCGTAAAACGGCGGGCCGATGAGGGTATCGGCCCCTGCGATTTCTATTAAGGAACAGTATGAGACGCCCCTACCGCCGGAAGATTGACTCATCGTTTTCCCAGCCGCGGTCGAGCAGCCAGTAGCCCTCAAAATCCGCGTCCTCGTCCTCATCTCCCTCCTCGATGGGCACGTCGGGCTTGACGCGGCTGAGCTTTTTCCGCGTCTCGTAGGCGCGCAGCTCGTCCACCGTGAAGGGGAGACCCATCTCCGCCGCGATGGGCAGCAGCACCGCCTCCACCAGCGACTCCCGGATCTCCAGACTGCCGGGGTAGCAGGCGACCGCCTCCTCCACGCGGGCTTTCAGTGCGGGATCCCGCTCGTATTGCTCAAAGAATCTGCTGACATGATCCGTCATAAATCCTCGCTCCGTTTCATAATGTTTAATTGATTTCGCCATGCGATGATCATTATAAGGAATAGATAGCTGACATTATATCCGCTCGCCGCCCCGATTGCAAGCGTCCTCCCGCACTTGCGAAACGGAACGAATTGTGATACAATCTTAAACTGTATCAGTATACGGTATCTGCCGTGTTTTATGAAAGGCGGAATAATCCATGAATAATAATGAAAAAACCAGATTTTATCTTGATAAGACCGGCTTCTTCGCCGAAAGCGCGATGATCTTCCTCGTGCTTGCCGCAGTGTTTCGCTTCTTCGGCTGCTGGGGAATGTGGGAGAACAAGGGCGAGTACGTCATGCTTACCCTGCTGCCGATCTTCTGCTGCCTGCTGATGACGCTGTGCATCATCCTCTTCGGCAGAAAGGGCTTCTTCCTGTCCGTCATCCCGGTAATGCTGGGCATGGTCTTCTTCATCTGGAAGGCCCTGTATTATCCGAGCTGGGTCAATACGGTGATCTGCGTGGTATATAATCTCGCGGTGGCCGTGATCTATACGGGGACGGTGTTCGGCTGGATCCCCACCAAATGGCTGCTGGTTCCGATGTTTGCCCTGCCTTTTCTCTATCGCGTGAGCGTGATCGACATCCCCGCCCTCTCAAACAAGGCGGAGCCGGTGCTGTTTTCCACCGGTATGCAGGAGCTGAGCATCCTCGGCATCCTGGCCGGCATGTTCTGCGTTGCGATGGCCCTGCGCAAGCGTCCCGCTGCCGCGCCCGCCGAGAAGAAGGAGACGGCCCCGGCGGCCCAGCCTGAGGCTGCTCCCGCGGCCCCGGCAGCTCAGACTGCTCCCGCCGCTCCCGCCGCGGCCGAACCCGCTCCCGCCGAAAAGGAGCCGGCATCTCAGCCCACGGTGATCGGGACCACGCCCGAAATGAGCGCCATCCTCTCGGATGAGCCGTATACGCCGGTGCTCACGCTGGATCCCAAGCCGCTTGAGACGGGGTCTGCCGACGCGGAGAAGACCGACGAGAGAAAGAATGGATAATCACAGCGGCAGACACTACGCCGCGGCCCGGACGGCGGTGCGGAGAAAACCGAATAGAAAGCGCGCCGTTCTGGTCATCATGATTCTTGCGGCCGTGTTTGTCCTGGCGATGGCGGTCGTGCTGATGAGCGTCTCCGACAACCGCAGCTACAACGACTACATGAACCAGGCGCAGGAGCTGTATTACAACAAGGACTATGACGGGGCGCTCGCCGTCCTGCGCAAGGCGGCCTCCATCGAGAAGACGGAGGAATGTCTGAATCTCATGGCGGACTGCTATCAGAACCAGGGCAATTATACCAAGACGCTGGAAGTCCTGCGCATGATGGACATCAACAAGCCCTCTGTCGCCTCCCGCATCGACGAGGTTGAGGCTCTGCGCAGAAACCAGGGCGCGGCGGAGACCGTGCGCATCGCGGGCAAGGACTATCCGGTGACGACCACGCGGCTGGTGCTGGACGGCGCGAACCTGGGGGACGCGTCACTCTACGAGGTGACGCAGCTCTATGCCCTCGACAGCCTCTCCATGGCGGACAATACCCTGCGCGACATCTCCCGCCTTTCCGTGCTGGGCGGGCTGGTCTCGCTGAACCTCAGCGGGAATGAGATCATGGATCTCTCGCCCCTCGCTGCGCTGCAGGGGCTGCGCAACCTGTATCTTGACAACAATCCCATCCGGGATTTCAGCCCCTTGTATTACCTGCAAAATCTCAAGAGTCTGAGCATCAAGGGCATAGAGATCACGGAAGATCAGCTTGCCGAGCTGTCGAAGGCTCTGCCGAGCTGCGCTATCCACAGCGAGAAGGCCCAGCAGTCGATGCAGGATATCAGCTTCGGCGGCGTGACCTTCGCCACCGACGTGACGGATCTGGATTTGAGCGACATGGGCGTGTGGGATATCTCCGCCCTCGCAGGCTGCCAGTACATCACAAGGCTCAATCTCAGCGGGAACAACATCAGCGATCTGAGCCCGCTGATGAATCTGCCGTATCTCCAATGGCTGGATATCTCCAACAACAGTGTAAGCGATCTGAAGCCCCTCATGGGCATCGGCTCCCTGTATTTTCTGAACGCCTCCGGCAACGCGGTCAGCTCCACTTCCGCCTTTACGATGATGAACGGGCTGACGACGCTCTATCTGGACGGAAATCCCATCCGGGACTTCTCCGGTCTGCGGCGGCTCAGAAGCATTACGGAGCTTGGCCTCTGCACGACGGGGATGCAGGATTCCGACCTGCTCTATCTGCAGGAGCTCCAGACCCTCCGCACGCTCAACATCACGGACAACCCCGGCCTTACCGGCATGGGGGTGGACATGCTCAAGCGGAGTCTTCCGGCCTGTACGGTTTCCCACTCCGTTCTCAGCGTGGACGTGAACATCGACGGGCATCCGGTGTCCAGCGATACGGAGGAGCTGCGCCTTGTCGGGCAGAATATCTCAGACATCAGCGGCATTCAGCAGCTGCCGGAGCTGAAACGCGTGGATCTGAGCGTCAACAATATCAGCAATATCTACCCGCTCATCTTCGCGGACTGCCGCGATCATATCACCAGTTTGAACCTGAGCAGCAACATGATTTCGGATCTGACGCCGCTGTCCATGCTCAGCTCCATCGAGTATCTGGATCTGTCCTACAACCAGATCACCTCGCTCCAGGCGCTCATGATGCTCAATACGCTGCGCAGCCTTCGCATCACCGGCAACCCTCTGAGCGTCGCGGAAATCAACGCCCTGTGCTTTGCCCTCCCGGAGTGCCAGGTGATTTACTGATGGGCAAATAGCTTTTTCCCCGCATAGAATGGCGTGAAGCGATTGCTTCACGCTATTTTTTTGGAGGTCTGCAGGATGGCAGAATTTACAAACTTTGCCACGCTTTCTTATAGGGGCGGGACGCTCCGCTCCAACACCGTCACAGGAGAGATTCTGGAGACCGTCTCCGTGGAAAAAACCGCCGTGAGCGGGAGCTACAGCGACGGCGATACCCTGAGCTACGCGGTGGGCCTTGCAAACAGCGGCACGACCGACGTGACGGGTCTCACGCTGTCGGACGATCTCGGCGCGTATGAGCTCGACGGCGTTACGCTTTATCCGCTTTCGTATGTGGACGGTTCGGCGCGCCTGTTCGTAAACGGCGTTTTGCAGCCCGCGCCCGCGGCCACAGCCGGGCCGCCCCTCACATTCGGCGGAATCGACATCCCGGCGGGCGGCAGCGCCGTTGTGGTCTATGAGGCAGCGGTCACGGAATACGCGCCTGTCGCGGTGGGATCGGAGATCACCAACACGGTCAGCGTTTCGGGCAGCGGCGTCGACGTGAGCGCAAGCGCGACGGTTCCCGTCAGCGACGCCGCCGTGCTTAATATCACCAAAGCCCTCAACCCGGCGGCGGTTCCGGCCAACGGGGAGCTGAGCTATACCTTTGAGATCAGCAACATCGGCAACAGCGAAGCCGGGGCCGCGGACGAAGTGGTCGTCAGCGACACCTTTGATCCGAGCCTCACGAATCTCACCGCCAGCTTTGACGGCGCAAAGTGGGCGCGGGGCGTCCAGTACAGCTATGACGAAGCGACCGGCGCCTTCGCCACGCTGCCCGGCCAGATCACGGTGCCCGCCGCAAGCTGCACCCAAAATCCGGACGGGACATGGAGCATCCGGCCCGGCACGGCGACGCTTACGGTTACAGGTACGATCGGGAGCTGATACGAAACAGGGCAGGGCCGCAAGGCCCTGCCCGATTTTTTCACCTCCCTCCCTGAGGGAAGTGGCACGGCGCGTCTCACGCAAGCGCCATGACGGAAGGAGTCAACGATGCCCTTTTTGAGCGCTCAGTATAGCGGCATTAACTCCCTCAGTCACCAGTGTACGCACTGGTGACAGCTCCCTCGGAGAGGGAGCCAAGGAAAACCGCCTTACCTCCCTCCCTGAGGGAGGTGGCACGGCGCGTCTCACGCAAGCGCCGTGACGGAAGGAGTCAACGATGCCCTTTTTGATCGCTCGGTATACCGGCGTTAACTCCCTCAGTCACCAGTGTGCGCACTGGTGACAGCTCCCTCGGAGAGGGAGCCAGATCTTACCAATATTTCCGTTGACTGGTTGACAACTGTAGTCTCACGTGCTATACTGCACCCATCAAGACTACACGTGTAATCTGCATAAGGAGGCAGTATGATGGTCAACGAGCTTGCGCCGAAGATTTCCGATTCCGAGCTGGAGGTCATGCGCGTCCTCTGGCGCGCGGGGGACGCCCTGCCCGTCACCGAGATACGCGAGACCCTGCAAAAAAGCCGGGGCTGGGAGGCCACGACGGTTAAAACGCTGGTGTCGCGCCTTGTCAGCAAGGGCGTATTGAAACAGGAAAAGCGCGGGGTGTTTTATTACACGCCGCTCATCACCGAGGCCGCGTACAACGACTGGGCCACCCACGACCTGATCAGCCGGGTCTATCACGGCTCGGCCAGGGATCTCGTCGCCGCCCTTGCCCGCTCCGACGGTCTGACGAAAAGCGACCTTGAAGAGCTGCGCGATTTCTTCCGGATCGAAGGTGAGAGCTGATGCGGATTCTCCTGGGCCTGACCCTGAGCGGAAGCGTCCTGGCGCTTCTGCTGCTGGCGCTGCGTTATCTGATCCTGAAGAAGATGCCCAGCACGGTCTATTACTACGCGTGGCTGCTGGTGCTGCTGCGCTTTATCCTGCCGCTTCCTGGACTTGTGCCGACAGGGCTTCGAGAAAATCCCGCATCCGCCGCCGTCGTCACTCCGCTGCCGAGACAGGAGCAGATGGAGACGACCGTCAACATACCCCCGACAGGGGGCTTTGTCCCGCTCATGAATCCCGCCGCCCCGCAGCCTGAGCCGCAGGAGATGGGAAACAATGCTGCGCAGTCTGTCACAGCGAAAAAGAATTATGTAAACCTAAAATCCCCGGAACTCTGGCTTACCGTCTGGGCGGTCGGCGCGGGAATCAGCCTCATGGCAACCGTCGTCAGCTACAAGCTCTTCACCGTCCGCGTGCGGCGGAGTCTGAGCCCGGCAACAATAGAGGACCGGCGCGTTTACCGCATGCTGCCGGGGCGCAAGCCGCGCCTCTGCCGCTGCGCAGCCTTCCGGACGCCGCTGATGTTCGGCGTCTTCCGCCCGCTCATCACCCTGCCGGAGCGGGAATATGACGAGGAGCTGCTGACCAACATCCTGCGGCATGAGCTGCTGCACTACCGGCGGCGGGACACGCTCTATAAATGGTTTGCCGTGGCGGTGCTGAGTACCCAGTGGTTCAACCCGCTGTCATACCTCATCCGCCGGGAAGTAAACCGCGCCTGTGAATTGAGCTGCGACGAGCTGCTGCTCCGGAATATGGACAGGGCGGGCAAACTCTCCTACGGCAACACGCTTTTGAGCATGGCCGCCTCCGCCTCGCTGCCCGCGGGCGTGGTCGCCACCACCTTCTCCACCGAGAAGCGAAATCTGAAAGAGAGATTGGAGCAGATCATGAAATACAAACGAAGCAGGGCGCGCCTCTTCGCCGCTGTGCTGACCCTGGCGCTGATCCTCAGCTGCGGCGCTGCCGCGGGCCCAAGGGCGAGCGCTGCGGATAATGCGGGCAGCACGGTCAGGGTCTCGAACGTGGACGAATTCCTGTCCGCCATCGCGCCCGATACCACAATCGAGCTTGCGCCGGGCACCTACGACCTCTCCGCTGCCTCAGACTACGGCCAGGATACCCACAGTTCTTATTACAGCTGGAACGAGACCTATGACGGCTTTGAGCTGAATCTGCATGACGCACAGAATCTCACGATCCGCGGCGCGGGGAAGGGGAGTACCGTTCTGGCCGCCGTCCCGCGGTACGCGAACGTCCTGAAAATCAGCAATTGCCGGAACGTGGCGCTTGAAAATCTCACCGCCGGCCACACGACAGAACCCGGCTGGTGCATGGGCGGTGTTGTGCTTTTTGAAATGACGGACGACGTGCGCATTGAAAACTGCGGTCTCTACGGCTGCGGCACCATCGGCGTTCAGGCACGGGAATGCAACGGTATCACGGTCAAATCCACCGAGATTTACGAATGCAGCTACGGCGCGGTGTCCGTCGGCTCCTGCCGCGATGTGACGGTGGAGGACTGCGACATCCACGACCACGGCACCCGCGCAGGCCAGGGCGACGCCATGTTCCTCTTCGATGTGAACTACAGCGAAGGCGTCACGATCCATAAAAACCGCATCCACGACAACCGCGCCCAGGTCATGCTGAACAGTGATTACGCGCGGCGCGTCCTCTTCCTCTCCAACGAACTGCGCGGCAGCGCCTTTGCCACCGGCGTTTTTGACCTCGAGGGCTACGGCATCACCGTGGACGGCTGCGTCTTTGAAGGCAACGATGTGCGCGGCGGCTGGTACAGCGGCAGCGGCGGGGTCTACGCCGCGAATGTGAGCGGCGAGACACTGGAGGCCGCGCTGTTCGGAGAGATGACGCTGCGCGACATTGACCCGGACAACGTGCTGCCGCCTGTGCCGCCCTCCGGAGCCCTCGACCTGCCCGCGGGCGGCAAGGTCACAGTCACAAGCGTGGACGAGTTTCTGGAGGCCCTGGGGCCCGACCGGACGATCATCCTTGACGGGGCGCTCTTCGACCTCTCGACGGCCTCCAACTACGGCGGGATCGGAACGGACTGCTATTACTGGGCGGAGGATTACGACGGGCCGGAGCTGGTGATCCACGATGTAAACGGTCTCACGATCTACGCGAAGGACACGTCCTCCGGGGCGACGACGCTCGCCGCCATCCCGCGCTATGCTGATGTATTGAGCTTTAGAAACTGCGAGAACCTCACCCTCGGCGGCTTCACGGCAGGACACACAAAGGAGCCCGGCTCCTGCTCCGGCGGGGTGTTGAATTTACAGAACTGCAGCCAGGTCACGCTTGAGAAAATGCGGCTCTACGGCTGCGGCGTCCTCGGCATCCAGGCTTTCCAGTGCGCGACGCTCAACATTCTGCGCACGGAGATCTACGAGTGCAGCCAGGGCGGCGCGGACTTCTTCCAGTGCGACGGCATCCGCTTTGCCGACTGCAGCATCCATGACGTGCCGTCTCCCGCCCTGCGCTTTAACGAGAGCGGCGACAAGCTCTGGAACGGCGAGGCGATCATCGGTCTCGACGGGAAGTACGATGTGGACGAAAACGGCGCGCTGGCAGCGTGCGCTCCCCCCGAGGCTGTCGGCTACGCCATGGCCGCGGTGCAGGCGGAATACGACTTCGTGCGTGCCATGCAGGAGAGCATTGTAAACGGCGATTGGGAGACTCTGGCCGCAAACTGTGCCTATCCCCTCACGGTCATTTTCCCCGGTGAGCGCGACCGCGCCTTCGCCCATATCCCGGACGCGGAAAGTCTGCTCGCGTTGGATCTGGACAAGATTCTGGACGAGGATTACCGCCGTTATGTGTTAAACGCGGGGATGGGAGACTTTTACCTCACAATCTGGGGCTATAAGGCACTGGACGACGCCCTGTGCTTCAACACCTACCCAGAGGGCGGGCCCAGGGTCTCGGCCCTGCTTCTCACCGCCAGCCGTGTGGCCGGGGATCAGCGCGGTCTGGAGACGCTGACGCCCTATCTCACCTCCCCAGGCATACCGGAGAATCCTTTTGACAACGAACAGCCGATTCCCTTTGTGGAGGGCTCGCCCCAGCTTACATTTGCACGGGAGGTCCAGCGCCTGTTTACAAATCACGACTGGGTCAAACTCTCGGCAAAGATCAGCTATCCGCTGCAGGTGTTCAGCGCAAACACTAACTATGTGATAGACAATCCGTCGGATTTTCTGGCGATGGTGCACGAGCTTCTTTTCACGCCCGAGTTTTACAGGCTGATCGAGAATGCAGAGCTTGACTCCTATGGACAGTCGATCTTCGGCAGCACCTTCTGTGCGCACCGTCTGGCCATGGCCTGCGCCAGCGATACGCTGAGCAGCGCGGACGATCTCAGGCTCACCTGCATCAGCGTCGACGGACCCCTGTATCAGTACAAGGAGGGGCTCTCTGTCCCACCCACGCCGATGCCCCTCCTGCGGGTGATGTTCTATGAGACCGAAATCAAGACCGATTGCACGCTCTGGCCCGGCGACCCTGTTGAGCTGCACGTCCGGCTCCAGCCCGAGCTCGGGCCGGGGATGGAGGTCGAGTGGAAATCCGATCGCCCGTCCGTGCTCGCGGTTGAAAAGACCGGCGCGGACACGGCGCTGGTCTCCTGCGTGGACGACGGCAGTCTCCCGCAGACCTGCAAGCTGACCGTGCGCTGCGGGGATATGGCGAGGGAGATCACGGTGTATTGCAGGAAATAAAATATGTTTAGAATTGTTATGGGCGGATACGAAGCCATCTCGGTTTCGTATCCGCCCAAAGGTTTTTGTTGTTAGATTTTCGCAGCGCGCAATGTCTCCCTCCCTGAGGGAGCTGTCGCGGCGCTTGCGTGAGACGCGCCGTGCCGCCGAGGGCGTCGGCCCCTACGGCGGGAGGCTGCGGCTTTCGTATTCGCCGGGACGTTTCTGTATGTTAAAGTTTTCGCCGCGCGGGCCGTTCGTGAACGGCCCCTACAGTGTTTTGGCAGCGTAAACTTTTTCATCGTAGGGGCGATTCACGAATCGCCCGGCGGAAGAATGCTGTTTTTTGCCATACATCCGGCGCAAAGGGAGGCAGTTCACCATTCCAGATTTTTCCCCGTCTCCGGGTCAAAGAGATGGGCGGAGGAACCGGCGAAGCGGAAGCGTACCGTGTCGCCGCCGTCGTAGCTTTCCTCGGAGTCGAGGATCGGCACGACAATGATTGCGTCCTTTCCCGCAGCTCTGACGTGCAGATGAACCGACGAGCCCATCATCTCGCGCACGTCCACATGGGCCTCCACGCCGCCCTCCTGCCAGAGAAGCGTATGCTCGGGCCGGACGCCGAGGGTGACGGGGCGGCCCGGCACGTCGTTCTGAAGCAGCCGCCCGCACTTTTTCTCGCTCAGGGGTACGCGCCAGCCCTCAAGCTCCACATAGTATTTCTCCCCGTCGCGGATGAGCTGCGCATCGAAGAAGTTCATGACGGGCATACCGATGAAGCCCGCGACAAAGAGGTTGGCCGGGTGGTTGAACACCTCCTGCGGGGTGCCGATCTGCTGGATATAGCCGTCGCGCATGATGACGATCCGGTCGCCGAGGGTCATGGCCTCGGTCTGGTCGTGCGTGACGTAAATAAAGGTGGTCTTGATCCGCTTGCGGAGCTTGATGATCTCGGCGCGCATCTCGTTGCGGAGCTTCGCGTCGAGGTTGGATAAGGGCTCGTCCATGAGCATGACCTTCGGGGCGCGGACGATGGCCCTTCCGATGGCGACGCGCTGTCTCTGGCCGCCGGAGAGCGCCTTCGGCTTGCGGTCAAGGTATTCCGTGATGTCCAGGATCTGCGCCGCCTGCCGCACCTTGCGGTCGATGGAATCACGCCGCTCATGCCGCAGGGTGAGGGGGAAGGCCATGTTCTCGTAAACGGTCATGTGGGGGAACAGGGCGTAGTTCTGGAAGACCATGGAGATGTCCCGCTCCTTGGAGTCGACATAGTTCATGAGCTTGCCGTCGATGTAGAGCTCCCCGTCGGAGATTTCCTCCAGCCCCGCGATCATGCGCAGCGTCGTGGACTTGCCGCAGCCGGAGGGCCCGACCAGCACGATGAATTCCTGATCCGCAATGTCGATGTTGAAGGCCTGTACCGCCACCACGCCCTCCTCCGTGATCTGAAGATTGGCGCGTCCCGGAGCTTCGCCGCGGGCGTTGCGCTCCCTGCGCCGCTCCATCACGGTGGTGTAGGGATAGACCTTTTTCACATTATGTAAACTGACTGTCGCCATGACGGTTCCTCCGATGCCTTTGAAATAATCTTCACTATATACGAGGCGCTTGCCTGGCTCTCCCCCGCGATGGCGAGGGGGAGAGCTGGCGCGCAGCGACTGAGAGGGGAAAAACCCGCGTAAGCCCTCTCAGTCGCCGTGCTTGCGTGAGACGCGCCGCGACAACAGTCATTGAATGTCGCACGCTTCCCGCGCGTCAGAAAGCAAGCTTTGAATGTCGCACGCTTCCCGCGCGTCAGAATGCTCCCCCACAGGGGGAGACAGGATAAACTGCCTCTTAATCCACCCTGTCCCCGTTGCCGTAGACCTCGCAGAAGCGGGCGGCGAAGGACGGCTCCGCGCCGGCAGCGTACAGGTGTGAGATATCCCCGATGGACTGGGCGCGGAAGACGGCGAAGCCGGGGCGGCGCTCCTCCGTATAGAGAACCGACACGGAGGTGGGGGCCAGCGCCGTACCCTGCCACAGCACCATGGGGGAGCAGTTCATCAGATGACTCATCAGCAGGCAGCCGAGGCCGAGATGACAGAAAAACGCCAGCGTGTCCGTGTTGGGCCGTACCGCGCGGTAGAGAAGCCCGTCCCTCTCGTAGCCGTAGCGGGCCAGCAGCGCATCAAACTCCGCGATGATGTGATCGTAAGCCTCACCGATGTTGGCGGCGCGGAAGATCTCGTTTTCTTTCCAGTGCTCCGCCGACAGGAGCCGCGGGTCAGAGAGCCAGTCCTGCGGCAGCCAGTCCCAGGGGACGCGGCTCATCCCGTCGACGTCCGGGCGGTCGATGGGGATGGAGAACTCCTTGAGCCAGTCGTATTCGATTGCCGTGCGCCCGGCCTTTTTGAGCGTCGGCGCGGCGGTGGCCTTCGCCCGTCCGAGGGGGGAGACGAAATACTCCCGGATCTCCATCGGCGCGATGCGCTCAGCCAGAAGCGCGGCCTCGCGTTTGCCGGTCTCGGTCAGGCCGTCGTTCGGATAATCGGGGTCGCCGTGGCGGATGATCAGCAGTTTCATAGAGACGGCTCCTTCACATTGTTTTCCTCATTTTAATACTATTCCTTAATATGAAGAGCATAAGGATTTCCGAGCAAAATTTGCGCCAGACAAGGCGGAGCCCGCAGCAAATAATGGAGATATATTTGCAAGGGCTCCAACGAAGGTTGGCACAAATTTTGCCGAAAAGACTTTGCGATTTCTATTAAAAAATAGTATAATACACCCCGGCGGGAATTGCAAGGAAATCGCGCGCGCCGCTCTATTTGCTCTTGCAAGCCGACGTTTTCACAAGTATAATGGAAGAGCTGAATATGCTGTCCCCAATTTTTTATAAAGGAGATATACCTATGTACTGCACAAGAAAAGTTCTGGACGATCTGATCTGGGTCGGCGCGGACGACCGTCGCCTGCCTTTTTTCGAGGGCGTCTACGGCGTGCCCGACGGCGTTTCCTATAACTCCTATCTGCTGCTGGACGAGAAGACGGTGCTCTTCGATACCGTGGACAAGGCCGTTTACGGCGTCTTCCTCGAAAATCTGGCGCACGAGCTGAACGGTCGGCCCCTCGATTACCTCGTCGTCCACCACATGGAGCCCGACCACGCCGCAACGCTGGAGCTGGTGCTGCAGCGCTACCCTGAGGCGACGGTGATCTGCAACGCCAAGATCAAGACCATGCTCGCCCAGTTCTTCCCGATGGATCTGACAAACCGCGTCCGGCTCGTGAAGGAAGGGGATGTCTTTAGCTCCGGCCGCCACAGCCTCACCTTTGTCATGGCCCCCATGGTCCACTGGCCCGAAGTCATGATGACCTATGACACGACGGACAAGATCCTCTTCACCGCCGACGCCTTCGGCAGCTTCGGTGCGCTCAACGGCAGACTCTTCGCCGACGAGGTGGACTTCTTCTCCGAGTGCGTGGATGAGGCGCGCCGCTACTACACCAACATCGTGGGCAAGTACGGCCCGCAGGTGCAGGCTGTGCTGAAGAAGGCGGCTTCGCTCGATATCGCGTACGTCTGCCCGCTGCACGGTTTTGTCTGGCGCAGCCACTTCGGCGATTTCGTGGAGAAGTACCTGCAGTGGTCCAGTTATGTGCCCGAGGAAAAGAGTGTCATGCTGGCCTACGCCTCCGTCTACGGCCACACCGAGAACGCCGCCAACATCCTCGCGGCGAAGCTCTGCGAGAAGGGCGTGAAGGTCCGCATGTATGACACCTCCGTCACGCCCGCAAGCTATATCGTCTCCGACGCCTTCCGCTGCAGCCATCTGGTCTTTGCCGCCACGACCTATAACGCTGGCGTTTTCGTGACTATGGAAAACCTCCTGCACGACATTGCCGCCCACAATCTCCAGAACCGCAAGGTCGCCTTGATCGAGAACGGCTCCTGGGCTGCCACCAGCGGCAAGGTCATGGCCGATATCCTCTCCGGGCTCAAAGGTTTCGAGTTCTATGAGCAGAAGGTCTCTCTCAAGTCCGCCCTCACCGAGGGGCAGCTGGACGAGCTGGAGGCGCTGGCCCAGGCCATCGCGGACGAGCTTGCGCCCAGGCCCGTTGAGACTGCCTTCACCGAAGCGCCCGCCGCGGAATACAAGCCCGAGAACGTGGATAAAAAGGCCTTCAACAAATTCTGCTACGGTGTGCAGGTGCTGACCACCCGCGCCGACGGCAGGGATTACGGCTGCATCATCAACAGCGCTTATCAGGTCGCGTCCGGCGATCCCAAGAAGGTTGCGATCTCCGTTATCAAGAAGAACTACACCGCCGACATGGTGGCGAAAGCCGGGGTCTTCAACCTCTCCATCCTGACCGAGGACGCGCCCTACAGCCTCTTCCAGCGCTTCGGCTTCCAGAGCGGGCGCGATGTGGACAAGTTCGCGGACGTTGACTATGACGCCCGCACGCCCGACGGGGTGCGCTATATCCCGGAGTACACCAATGCCGTCCTCTCCTGCAAGGTCACGGAGGTGCGTGATCTCGATACCTCCGTCCTCTTTATCGCGGACGTGACGGCGGCAAAGGTGCTCTCCAACGCGCCGTCCTGCACCTACGCCTACTACCATGCCCACATCAAGCCCAAGAAGAACCCCGCGCCCGAACAGAAGGAGTGCTGGGTCTGCAAGGTCTGCGGCTACGTCTACGAGGGCGCGGAGCTGCCCGCGGACTTCGTCTGCCCGCTGTGCAAGCACGGCCCGGACGACTTTGAGCATGTCGTGCCCGAAGCAAAGAAGAAGGTGAAGGGCTACGTCTGCAACATCTGCGGCCACTTTGAGCCCTGCGACGGCGAGCTGCCCGCCGATTATGTCTGCCCGTTGTGCAAGCACGGCAGGGAGGATTTCACCCCCGCGGAGCAATAAGAAAACAAAGTAAAAAAGAAAGAACATGGGAGGCCGTCGGGCCTCCCATTGTCATGATTCATTTTTGACTGTCTCGGCGCCGCGGCGGTGATGCTCGCCCTTGGTTTTGTACATGGCCTCATCCGCGCGAACGAAAACATCGCGGAAGCGCTTGTCATCCTCCCGACAGGCGGCGACGCCGTAAGAGAGCGAGAGCGCGGCGTCCGGATGGACGGGCGTGGTATTGAAGGACTTGACCGCAGCATCAACGGAGGAGAGCTTCGCGTTTGCCTGCGCCTCTGTCAGGCCGAGGGGGATCGCGATGAACTCGTCGCCGCCGATGCGGAAGGTGCGGTCCCTGCCGAACACGCCCGCAATCGCCGTGCCTGCTCCGCGGATAATGCGGTCGCCGCAGCTATGGCCGAAGCAGTCGTTGACGATCTTGAGATTGTCGATATCGAAAATCACCGCGCAGAAATCGGCGTTCCCGTTTTTGATCTGCTCATCCAGACGGCGGATCTCCTCCTGATAGGCGTTGGTGTTGCCGACATGGGTCAGGGGATCGGTAAAGGCCTGCGCGTGGACATAGTCGAGATAGCGCTCCATCTCATGCTGCATGGTGCGGATCTTCAGACCCAGCGCTTCCATTTCGTCTTCCACGACCGCTTCCGTGGCCTTGGCGGGGGAAGGAGCGTCCGCGACGCTCTGCTTATAGCCGGGATCGGAGGATATCTCTTCCGCCAGAGCGTCCAAGTTTTTGGCAAGATCGGACAGCCCGCTGTCAAGCTCCTCGAATTTGCGGCGCACCTTGCTGGTAATGAGGATCATAACAGCGGCGCCGACCAGAACGGAGAGCATCGAAATGATCGTGATGGAAAACGTGTGCTGACGGATCTGCTCCTCATACCACTGGGCGCTGAAGTCGAGGCCGACCACGCCCGCGACTTCGCCTTTGGAGTTGAAGATCGGGCTGTACGCGCTGTAGAAGTTGCCCCAGCGGTCGGCGGCAGGCGCGTCGTCAACGGTGGCGATGCCTTTTGCCGCCTGGACGAGGGCGTTTGTGACGAGGATCTCCTCGCCGAATTCACCCGGGTCGACGGGATCGGGGTCGACGGTAAAGACGTATGTATCCTTGTCTACCTGCCTGACGGCATAGATAAACTCAATATCGGCGTTGTTCATGAAGACAAAGAGCATATCCGAGATCGCCTGAAATACCGGCGTACCCACGTCGTCCTCGGTGAGTGCCTCCATCACGTCGCCGTCAAGAAGATCAGCCGCCGTGTTGGAGATATCCAGCATGTTTTTTATGATCATCGTCTTCATCATGGATTTGGACTGGTTCAGCATGACGAGGCCGAGAATGATGTTCGCCGCAAACAGCAGCAGACCGACAATAATCACGTAACGTGTCGTCAGACTGTGATGTTTTCGTATTTTCAATGGCATTCACCGCCTTGGGAAAGAAGATTGCAGCTGCGCTGCCGATTAGGTGCGCAGGTTTGCTTGCTCTGCGGAGCTGTACGCCGCAATGCTGCGGCGCACAGTCTCTCATGCGGTATTATTTATCGGACTTTACAGCCAGCCTGTGCAGCGTTTCATACAGGCGATCAGGCTCGATGGGCTTGGACAGATGCGCGTTCATGCCCGCCTGGAGCGAACGCTGTACATCTTCGTCAAAGGCGTTGGCGGTCATGGCGATAATGGGAATCTGCTGCGCGTCGGGGCGCTCCAGGGCGCGGATCGCAGCAGTGGCCTCAAGACCGTCCATCACCGGCATGCGCACATCCATGAGGATCGCGTTGTAGTAGCCGATATCGTGATCCAGGAACATGTCGACGGCAGCTTGACCGTTCTCGGCGCGCTCCGCTTTGACGCCCTCCATATCCAGAAGGTCGGTGAGGATCTCGGCGTTGAGGTCGATATCCTCCGCCATCAGCACGCACAGACCTTCCAGCGAGACCTCATCCTCCGCGGCCGCGGCTTCAGGCTCCGCCTCTGCTTCGACAGGCTGAATATCGCCGGTATTGAGCAGAATCGTGTGCAGCTGGCGCATGACGTTGTCCGTGAAGAGCGGCTTGGACATGACGCCCACAATCCCCAGGGCCTCAACCTCATCCCGCAGATCGTCCCAGTTGTAACCGGTCAGAAGAATGACGGAGGTCTTGCCGCCGTCGAATTCGCGGATGGCACGCGTAAGCTCCAAGCCGGTCATGCCGGGCATACGGTAATCCGTCATCAGGAACTGATAGGGCATACCCGCATCCCATTTTTCACGGATGCGTTTGAGCGCGTCCTCCGCGCTGAGGGAAGCGTCGGAAGCAATGCCGATATCCCGCAGGATGAGCTGCGCATGCTCAAGCTCGACCTCGTTGTCGTCCACGACCATAACACGCAGACCCTTGGGCAGCGTGACGGTGTCGGCCTGGCTTACGGTGCGGCTGGAGGATTTGAGCGTGACCGTGACGGTAAAGGTGGTGCCGAAGCCCTTCTCGCTTTCCACGGCGATATCGCCGTTCATCATTTCCACCAGATTCTTGGTGATGGCCATGCCGAGGCCGGTGCTGCCGTAACGGTTGGCCGCGCCGGAGTTCTCCTGGGAAAAGGCCTCAAAGATCTTCGGAATGTATTCCTTGCTCATACCGATGCCGGTGTCCTTGATGACAAAGCGCATCATGCAGTAGTCGTCAAACCTGGTGGCCTGTTCGACCGTCAGGGAGACGCTGCCGCCCTCGGGGGTGAACTTGACGGCATTGCCGAGAATGTTGATCAGCACCTGCTTGAGCTTCATATCGTCGCCGATATAGTAGTCGTTTACATGGCCGATGATGCGGCAGTCATAGTGCAGCCCCTTGTCCGCGCACTGGCCGTTGATGATGACGTTGATCTGATCCAGGAACACACGGAAGGAGAATTCCTCTTCCTTCAGCGCCATTCTGCCGGACTCGATGCGGCTCATATCCAGGATATCGTTGATGAGGCCCAGCAGATGCTTGGCGCTGGAGCCGATTTTCTCAAGCTGCTCCCTGGTACGGGGCGAGAGGTCCGGATCCTTCAGGGCAATGTTGTCCAGGCCGATGATGGCGTTCATGGGGGTGCGGATCTCGTGGCTCATGTTGGACAGAAAGCTGGTCTTGGCGCGGCTGGATTCCTCGGCGAGGATCTTTTCGCGCTCGATCTGCTTTTCGCGGCGGTGGATGATCGCGGAGATGTTGAACAGCGTGACCATCGCGACCACCACAAAGGCGATCTGGACGAGGCTGTTCTTGGTGAAGGAATCATTGAGCCTGTGAATCTGTTCATCGATCATCTGCTCCGAGCTGTGGTGCATGTCGTCGGAATGGGGAATGCCGTTTTCCTCGAGAAATTCCACATAGTACTCGTGGATGTTGTTGACGGCCTCCGTCGCTGTGGTGTTGGAGGACTGGCGCATCCAGACGAGGGAGCAGAACAGCGTCAGCGACAGCATGACGACCCACACGATGGTGGAACGGCCCATGTGCTTCGTCTGATCCCGCAGCAGCAGGAAGCGGAAGGCGATCAGGCCCAGCACGCTCCACAGCGCGAGGATAAGATAGGACTCATGCGACAGCGCGGTGACGGCCAGCAGGTTCGGCACCAGATAATACAGCAGCAGGATCAGCGAGAAGGACACGCCGATCAGACCGGTGATTTTCACGATCCGGTTGTTCATCTTCCGCGCGGTTTTCAGCGCGGAGGCGGAGACATAGGCGTAGGCGACCGCCGCGCCGACCGTTGTCACGTCCACGATCCAGCCGACTGCCGTGCGGCCGAAAAGCGGGATGAAGACGGAGATCCCCATGATGAGAAGGATGGCGTTTTCCGGAATACCGCGCTTGTTGAGCCTGCCGAGCGGGGCGGGCATCATGCCCTCCAGCGCCATGGAGTAGATCAGGCGGCTGGCGGCAATGGTATTGCCCACAATGCCGGTGATGACAGCGCCCAGAATGGTAAAGACCAGAATCGGCGTCCCGATCGGCCCCAGCGTGCTCGTCACGGCATAGAAGACAGGCGCGCCCTGAAGACCGTCCAGACTGTCCTTCGCCGCAATGTACTCCGCCCAGTTGTCAAAGCCTGCAGGGAGAACGGAGGCCGCGACGATGGACAGCGACACATAGGCGAGTGTGCCGGTGACAAGCGCCAGGCCCATGATGGGCAGCGCCCTTTTCACCGAGAAACGGAATTCCCCGGTGGAGTGGGAGATGGACTCAAAGCCCACAAAGGCCCAGGGGCCCATCGCGATGATGGTAAACACGCCTACCCAGGGCTTCCTGCCGGGGGCGAAGGCGGGCGCGTAGGAGGCAAGGCCGCCCTCATGATTCCTAAAGACCGCCGTGGCGCAAATAAGCACGCCCGCGCACAGAAGCAGCGCCATCGCGATCTGCACAGTGAGGATAACCTTCCCGCGGGTACAAAGCAGGCTGAAGAGAATCAGCGCACCGATGGCAAGCAGCAGCTCGCCCAAATAGATGTCAAAGCCGGCGACCTCATAATGCAGCCCAAACTGGAAGACGTTTCCCAGCAGGAAGCGGCCGATCAGCGGCAGGGCGGTGGCGTTGGCCCAGACGATGGCGACGTAGGTGAGCAGAATAAACCACGCCGCAACGAAGCCGTGATCCGCGTCGAAGGTGTTGCGCACAAAGCTGAGCGCGCCGCCGTCGTCGGGATAGAGCTTCATCATGTAATGGTAGTTGACGCCCACGATCAGCATGATCAGGGCGCCGATCAGAAAGCCGAGCGCCGTCCCCAGCGGGCCGGCTACCGGAAGAAAGCTGTTGCCGGGCATCATGAAGGCACCCCAGCCGACAGCACAGCCGAAGGAAAGCGCCCACGCGCCGAGCGGGGTTACGCTGCCGGCCGGCTTTGCGCCTTCCTTAACGGGTTTGGAGGCTGTGTTCATGTGAAATCAGGTCCTTTTGAAAGTATCCGGAGCAGAATCCCGCGCCGTCAGCCCTGTTCATACTGCCGGATACCGTCGACGGTGTGCCGATACATGACGCCGATATCGGCGATCCTTGCCTTGACCTCGTCGTCGGAAAGCGAGCGGGTGTTGCCGGGGCGAAACTCCTCGGTGATCTCTCCGGCTGCGGCGGCCATCTTGTCAAAGCCCATATTGGCGCACACACCCTTCATGGCGTGGGCGCTCTCAAAGAGGGCGGTGGGGTCCATGCTCTCGCCGGCGGCGGCCAGCGACTCGTAGACGCCGCTGTTGGGGAACTTCGAGAGGTAGCGGTTGATCAGCTTTTCCATGCGCATGATCTGCACGGCGTGGTCGTAGTTTCCGTCAATGCTCGCGTATAATTCCTGTAAAGTCATGATTTTCTCTCCTTTGATGCTTCAAGTTCTTTTATAATCAGTTTTTCAAATTCCTCCGCCGGAAGGGGGCGGGAGAAGTAATAGCCCTGCACATAATCACAGCCCGCAGCCTTCAGAAGATTCATCTGGTGCGCGGTCTCCACGCCTTCCGCGACCACCGGCACGCCGAGATATCCGGCAATGTCGAGAATCAGCTCGATCAGGCGGAAGTTGCGGGTATTCTCATCGACATTCTGGATGAATTTCATATCCATCTTCAATACGTCGATGGGCAGACTCGAAATGGTGTTGAGGGAGGAGTAGCCGGAGCCGAAGTCGTCCATCTCGATTTCAAAGCCCAGGTCGCGCAGGCGCTGAATGACGGCGACGAGCTGTTCGGAGTCGTCCGTGTACGCAGACTCCGTGACCTCCAGCTTCAGATCCTTCGCATTCAGCGCGTTGCTGCTGATCAGGTGAAGAAGCGTCTTTTCCAGCTCCGGGTCAAAGACCTCCGTCCGGGAAAGGTTGACCGACAGCGGCAGCGTAATGCCGTATTTCCCGCACCAGACCGCGATCTGGTGCGCTGCCGTCTCCCATACGTATTCGTCGACCACGTGGATCAGGCCGTTTTGCTCAAAGAGCGGGATAAAGTCGCCGGGGGAGACCATGCCCAGCTCCGGATGCTTCCAGCGCACCAGCGCCTCCGCGCTGTTCAGGCGCGGCGGATGACACTGAATATCGTACTTGGGCTGATAAAACACCACGAACTGCTTTTCCTCCACCGCCCGGCGCAGGTCGTTGAGCAGCCGCTGTGAATAAAGCTCCTTCCTGCGGATGTCTTCGTCGTAGACCATCAGGTGGGTCTTGTAACTGCCGCGCACCATGTTGCAGGCGGTTCGCGCCCGGTCAAACAGAACGGCGGGCGAGGCGTTGTCATCCCCCGGACAGACGCCCATGCGCAGGCGGATCGCGACGCTGATCGACAGATCGTTCAGCGCCTGCTGAAAGCGGCTGAAAACGGCGTGGTAATCCTCACAGTGCAGACAATAGATGCAGAACTGATCGGCCTCCATGCGGCAGGCAATGCCGTCGGTTCCGGCGAGATAATCCTGGATCGCGCTGCCCAGCGCGCGCAGGACGCTGTTGCCGAAGGCCCGCCCGTTGAGCTCGTTGACGGAGTGGAAGCGTTCTATATTGATGACGATCGCGTCCATGCGCCACTGGGGGTGATAGCGGTGGATCTGATCGGCGTACTCAAGAAAGAAGCCGCGGTTATACAGGTTTGTAAGCGGGTCGCGCTCCGCTGCGCGGATGAGCTGGATGCCTTCGCTGAGCTCAATAATCCTGCCGACGCGGGCGAGGATTACCTCGTGCATGTCATAGGGCTTGGTGATGAAGTCCGCCGCGCCCATCTGCAGTGCCTGCAGCTCCGCCGATTTATCGGCGGTCAGCACGATGACGGGGATGCGCCGCATCTCCTCGTCCGCCTTCACGCGCCGGAGGACCTCAAAACCGTCCATCACCGGCATCATCAGATCAAGAAGGACAATGGACAGTGTCTGCACATTGGCCTGGATGATCTCCATGGCGATCGCACCGTTCTCGGCAAAGAGGACGTCGTAATCATCCTCCAGAATCATGCCGAGAATATCGCGGTTGAGCTCCTGATCCTCAACCACCAATACCTGACGGCGGCGCTGCAGTTTTTTCGACTGAATCATGGCTGCCTCCTGAAGCCGCTGAATGTCAGCGGTTTGCTGGTATGCCGTGCCCGACCCTTATCCGCGTCTGCGCGCGGAAATGACAGACTTCTGTATAGTCACAATGGGCATAATATGCAAAAAGCAATATTTGATAAAAAACTATATCCTTCTAATCCTATATAATACAGCAAGAAACAGAAAATGGCAAGGAAAATTCCTGCTTTTTCCTTCGTTTGCCAAACGGCGAAGGATATCCGAATTGTGGGCAAGAGAAGCTTGCATGCCTGCGCGGGGGCTGGTATAATCATACGGGAGAGGCGGTGATTGCGCCGCTGTGAAGAAGACAAAAAGACTGCGGAGGAAATACGATGAAGTATAAAGGCATTATTTTTGACCTGGACGGCGTGATCTGCTCCACCGACCATTATCACTATCTGGCATGGAAAGCGCTGGCCGACAGGCTCGGCGCGTACTTTGACGAGACGATCAACAACCGCCTGCGCGGCGTGTCGCGCATGGCAAGCCTCGACATCGTGCTCGAGCGCTATGACGGGCAGCTTTCTGAGGAAGAGAAGCTCGCCGCGGCCGAGGAGAAGAACAGCACGTATCGGGAACTTTTGAAGCAGATGTCCCCGGCGGATCTGGCGCCGGAGGTCAAGGCGGCGCTCGACTGGCTGCGCGCGCAGGGGCTGCTGCTGGGCATCGGCTCCTCCAGCAAAAACACAAAATTCATTCTGGAGCGGATCGGCCTGGGGGACTACTTCGACAAAATCTCCGACGGCACGAACATCACCCGCTCCAAGCCCGACCCCGAGGTTTTCCTTAAGGCCGCCGCGTTTCTGGGGCTTGAGCCGAAGGACTGCCTTGTGGTGGAGGATGCGAAGGCGGGCGTGGAGGCTGCGCTGGCCGCCGGGATGGACGCCGCCGCCATCGGGGACGCGGTCTCCTGCGGCCTGGCGACTTACAATCTCACGCGCTTTTCCGATCTGATCGACTGCGTAAAAGATTAAGGAGGATTGACATGGAGGCAAAATTTCCCTATCAGCCCTGGGAGATCACGGAACGCGGCTTTTCCGCCAAAGATCTGCGGGAGAATGAATCCGTCTTTGCCCTCGGCAACGGCTTCATCGGTATGCGCGGCAATCTCGAGGAGGGGAGCGCCACGGGTGCCGACACGATCCAGGGCAGCTTTTTAAACGGCGTTTTCGATTCCGAGCCGATCGTCTACGGCGAGAAGGCCTACGGTTATGCCAAAAACCATGAGACCATCTGCAACGTCATGGACGCGAAGAGCCTGGTGCTTTTTGCCGACGGAGAGAGGCTGGACATGGGCCTTTCCGACGTGCGCGATCACCGGCGTGTGCTGGACATGCGCGCGGGCGTCCTGTGCAGGGGATTCACATGGCATACCAAAGGCGGCGCGGTGCTGGAGGTCGAAATGATCCGCCTTGTGAGCTTTACTCGGCAGGAGCTTGCCGCGGCGCGGCTTGATGTGAAGTGCCTGGAGGGCGCCTGCACGCTTGCTGCTGAGAGCGCCGTCGCCCCCGCCGTCATCGCGGAGGGGGACCCCAACGATCCCCGCAACGCTGCGGGAAAGGACCGCAGCCTTCTGAGCGGGCGTGTGTTCGCCGGGGGCGCGCTCATCGCCATGGAGCAGAAGACCAAAAACAGCGGCTTCACCATCTGCTGCGCGGTGGAGCACCGCGGCGCGGAAGGCAGATCGGAAAAATGTGAAAACGCGGCCCTGTGGAAGGCGGAGACCAGGCTTCAGGCAGGAGAGAGCTTCCGCCTGGACAAGAGCATCTGCTACATGGCCGCCCGCTTTGACGAGGAGCCGAAGCTCTGGGAGAAAACGCTTGACGGATGCAAAGCGGCCCCGAATTTCGATACGCTTCTCATGGAGCAGCGCGCGAGCCTCGACGCCTTCTGGAACGGCGCCGGCCTGAGCATCGAGGGGGACGACGCGCTTTTGCAGGGGCTGCGCTTCAACCTCTTCCATATCTATCAGTCCGCCGGGCGCGACGGCAAACGCAACATTGCCGCCAAGGGCCTGACGGGTGAGGGCTACGAGGGGCATACCTTCTGGGACACCGAGGCGTACATCCTCCCGGTGTTTATCCACACCGATCCTGCCCTTGCCCGGAAGCTGCTGGAATACCGCTATGCCATTCTGCCGAAGGCGCGGGAGCGCGCGCGGGAGCTGGGACACGAAAAGGGCGCGCTCTACGCCTGGCGCACCATCGACGGCGAGGAGTGCAGCGCCTATTTCCCGGCGGGCACCGCCCAGTATCATATCAACGGCGACATCGCCCACGCCGTCTGCGAGTATTATGACGCCACCCGGGATCTGGATTTTCTCGCCGGATTCGGCGCGGAGATCCTGGTGGAGACGGCGCGGCTTTACTATGACCTCGGCTTTTTCAGCGCCGCGAAGGACGGCCGTTTTGTCCTCAACTGTGTAACCGGGCCGGACGAATATAACGTCATGGTCAACAACAACGTCTACACCAACTGCGTGGCCGAAGAGAACTTCCGCAGCGCGGCCGAGGCGATGGCTCTGCTGGCAGCCCGGAGACCGGAGGATTATGACCGACTCTGCAAGGCGCTCGCTTTTGAGCCCTCCGAGGCGGAGCTGTGGCTCACGGCGGCGGATCGCATGTATTATCCGGCCCCGCAGGACGGCATCTACCCGCAGGACGACGATTTCCTCAACCGCAAGCCCTGGCCGCTGAGCAGCATCCCGGCGGACAAGCATCCGCTGCTGATCCACTACCACGGCCTGACGATCTACCGGCACATGGTCTGCAAGCAGGCAGACCTGATCCTCGCCATGACCCAGTACGGCGATCGCTGGACGCCGGAGGAGAAAAAGAAAAACTTCGCCTTCTACGACGGCGTTACCACCCACGATTCCAGTCTCTCCATGGCGGTCTTCTCCATACTGGCAAACGAGATCGGCGAGGTCGGCATCGGCTACGACTACTTCATGTCCTCGGCGCGGCTGGATCTGGACGACATGCACCACAATACCAAGGACGGCCTGCACATGGCAAATATGGCGGGCACCTGGACAGGCCTTGTGCGCGGCTTCGGCGGTATGCGCTGCAAGGATGGGAAGCTGAGCTTCGCACCGGTGTGCCCGCCCCAGTGGAAGGGCTATTCTTTCTGCGTAGGTTACCGCGGCAGCACCGTGCAGGTCACCGTTCATGCCGACGGTGCGGAATACAGGCTTCTCTCCGGAGAACCGATCACGGTATTTTCCCATGGAAAACCGATTGATCTGAGATAAGAATAGAGACCGGCTCAAAAAGCGACCTCTGAAAAAACAATAATAATCATAACGGCAGCCGTCCCTTGAAAGAGGGGCGGCTGTCGGCAATATCGAAAAAACAAGATGATCGCCTGCTGCCGAACGATTGACGAAAGCGGCCTTGATCTGGTACAATTTCAAGGATTACACCGGGAGCTGCCGGAAGTGAAAAAGAAGTACAGGAAAAGAGTGAGATCAAAATGCTCGAAGAAATAAAAAAACAGGCGGAAGCAGCCGCTGCCGAACTGCTGTCCGCCGCAATGCTGGGTCCGGGCGATCTGCTGGTCATCGGCTGTTCCTCCAGCGAAATCGTGGGGGAGCGGATCGGCAAAGGCTCCAGCGTGGAGGCGGCGGAGGCCGTCTACGCCGGGATTGCGCCCGTTTTGCACGATCATGGTATACTGCTTGCCGCGCAGTGCTGTGAGCATCTCAACCGCGCGCTGATCGTGGAGCGCAGCACCGCCGAAAAGTTCGGATATGAGCCGGTGAACGTCCGGCCCTGGGCGCACGCAGGCGGCTCCTTTGCCACAACGGTTTGGGAGCATATGGAGTGTCCCGTCGCGGTTGAGCATATCCGTGCCTCCGCGGGTATGGATATCGGCGACACGCTGATCGGCATGCACCTGAAAGAGGTCGCCGTTCCAGTGAGGCTCAGCATGAAGCGGATCGGGCAGGCAAATCTGGTATGCGCGAGGACGCGCCCAAAATTCATCGGCGGCGAGAGAGCGCGTTACGTGGAAGAGCTGAAATGAAAATAATGCAAATGATAACAAACAGAATACTGGAGACTGCATCATGAAAATGAACTACTGTATGGAGTGCGGAAGCCCGCTGCACATCAAGGATCACGGGGATGAGGGGCCTGTCCCGTACTGCGAGACCTGCGCCGCGTTTCGCTACCCGGTGTTCAACACGGCCGTCAGTCTGATCGTCACGGATGAGCTGCGGGAGCAGGTGCTCCTCATCCGTCAGTACGGAAGGCCGCACTATATTCTGGTTGCAGGTTATGTAAACCAAGGAGAGGACGCGGAGGACGCCGCCCGCCGGGAGCTGATGGAGGAGCTGGGGCTTACGGCAGAGAGCATCCGCTTCAACCGCAGCCGCTACTTCCCGCCGAGCAACACGCTCATGCTGAATTTTACCGTCACGGTGAAGAGTGTGGAAGCCCATCCCAATCATGAGGTGGATGCCTGGCGCTGGTTCGGCGTGGAGGAGGCGCGGGAAGCTGTCAAGCCGAACAGCCTCGCCAGAGCCTTCCTCCTGGGCTGGCTCGACGGGGAGTATCATTTCCCGGAGTATCGGAGCTGAATTTATCATGAGAGAGCTGAGCTTTCCGCAATACGCAGAAAAGTATTTTGACACGGCGGATGCGGGCGGACTGTGCATCCGCCTGCATGAGACGGAGGCGGCCGACGTCCTGCTGCCGAAGAGAAAACCCATCAGCCACAAATACAGCTATGGGCGGGCGCTGGTGATTGCCGGCTCGCGCGGCTTTTCCGGCGCGCCGGTGCTGGCGGCAAACGCCTGTGAGCGCAGCGGCGCGGGGCTGACGCACCTGATGATCCCGGACAGCATCTACAGCATTGCCGCCGCAAAATGCGACGGAGCAGTCGTGACGCCGCTTTCGTCAAGGGACGGGCACATCTGCGCAGACGCCCTGCCGGAGATTCTGGAGGCCTTGAAAAAAGCCGACGCCTGTGTGATCGGGCCCGGCTTCGGCACGGGGGCGGATTCCAAAGCCATTGTGGAGGCCGTGCTGCGGGAGGCGGTCTGCCCGCTGGTACTGGACGCGGACGCGCTGACCGTATGTGCCGGGGAGCCGGACCTGCTTTCCTCCTGCCGCGAGCCCCTGATCCTTACGCCGCATACGGGCGAGTTTAAACGCCTGGGCGGGGAGCTGGCAAACGGACGCCTCGCGGGCGCGCTGCGCTTCGCCTGGGCGTACCCGAATGCGATCCTGCTGTTGAAGGGCTATGGCACGCTGGTGTGCCGGGGCGGTGAGATCGCGGTCAATCCGAGCGGCGGCCCGGCGATGGCCAAGGGCGGTTCCGGCGACGTGCTGTGCGGCATTCTCTGCGCGCTGCTTGCCCAGGGCTTCGATCCGTGGTTCTCGGCCCGCTGCGCTGCGTATCTGCACGGTCTCGCGGGGGATCTCGCTGCGGCGGAGCTGGGGGAATACTCTGTGACGCCCTCGGATCTGATCTGCCTGCTGCCGGAGGCTTTCCGCCGCTGTGCCGCTGCATCCGTAATCGATGGGGGAGGGAACTGAACATGGCGTCGAGCAAAGAATATCTGGACTTTATTCTGGAGCAGCTCTCCGAACTGGAAGGCATTTCTTATCGCCCGATGATGGGGGAGTATATCCTGTATGTTCGCGGCAAAGTATTCGGCGGTATTTATGACGACCGTTTTCTGGTAAAACCCGTGAAATCCGCTGTGTCCATGATGCCTGACGCGGCGAGGGAGCTTCCGTACGAAGGCGCGAAGGAGATGCTGCTGGTGGACAAGGTGGAGGACAAAGAATTCCTGCGGGAACTGGTTGAGGCCATTTATAAAGAATTGCCCGCGCCGAAACCGAAAAAGAGCGGCGCCGGACCAGCCGCGGTCATATAATAAGACCCAAAATACGCAGGCAGTCTGCGGCGGGCTTTTCTGTTTTACAAAGCGAATGATTTATGCTATACTTTCCGCATCATGATGAAAGAGGAGTGACAAGCGATGATCGATCAAAAACTGGTTGCCTGGGGACGCAGCGGGAACATCATCCGCGAGATTGCGGAGTACGGCGCGGAGCAGGCCAGGATCGTGGGCGCGGAGAACGTCTACAACTTTACCATCGGTTCGCCGAGCATTGACCCGCCGGCATGCATCTTTGAAAAAATGGACGAGCTGAGGGCCTCTATGTCCCCGGCACAGCTCCATACCTACGCGCCCGCCGCGGGTTTTCCCGAGGTACGCGAGAAGGCGGCGGCGTATCTGCGGCGCTGCTTCGGCGTTCCGTACCGCACCCAGGATGTGATTATCACCTGCGGCACGTCTACCTGTCTTGCGGTGTTGACACGGGTCCTGCTCTCCGGCGGCGGACGGGCCATGACCTTCACGCCCTATTTCATGGACTACAAGTACTATGCGGAGTCTGTCGGCTCCACGCTGACGGAGTGCCCGACCGATCCGTACACCTTCCAGCTCGATCTGGATGCGGCAGAGAAGGCGCTGACGAGCGATACCATGCTGATCGTCATGAACTCCCCGAATAACCCCTCCGGCGTCGTCCTGCGGCGCGAGGGGCTGGAGGCGCTGGCAAAGCTTCTGGAGCGCAAGCAGAAGGAATACGGCCACCCGATCTACATCGTCGCGGACGAGCCCTACCGCGATCTGGTCTATGACGGACAGGAGGTCGTCTTCCTGCCGTCTATCTATAAAAACACGATCTATTGCTATTCGTTCAGCAAATCCGTCTCCCTCCCGGGGGAGCGCGTCGGTTTCATGGCTCTGCCGCCGGAGCTTGACGACTACGATGACATCTCCTCCGCGGTGATGGCCGTTATCCGCGCCTTCGGCTATATCTGCGTGTCGAGCATGTGGCAGCGCGTGGCGATCGACTGCCTGGGCGCGACGAGCGATATTTCAATTTACAAGGGCAACCGCGATCTGCTGTACGGCGCGCTGACGGAGATGGCCTATACCTGTGTCCATCCGGACGGTGCCTTCTACCTCTTCATGAAGACGCCGGTGCCGGACGCCGAGGCCTTCTGCCGTCGCGCCATGAAGGAAAATCTTCTGGTCGTTCCCGGCGACAGCTTTGGGACCCCCGGCTATGTCCGCCTGGCCTACTGCGTCAGCCGGGACGTGATCGAACGCTCCCTGCCCGTCTTTCGCAAGCTCGCGGAGGAATACGGTATCGCGAAGTAATACGAATACAAATCAAAAGAACCGTCCGAAGCCAAATCTCGGACGGTTCTTTAGCGTTTCTTTTTTCCAAAGTTAAAAGAGGAATCTGATGAAGCTCCTCTTATTTTATTGTCATAGACAGAAAGCTTCGCAGCCTGGAATCCAGCATGATGTGCTGCTTTTCGAGACCGTTTTTCCCGATGATAACGGAAGCGGGCCCCATATTCGGCGCACGCTGCTCCATGTCATGACAATCTGATCCGATAAAGTGAATGCGATCTTCCGCGAGATATTGCAGCGCAAGCTCTGACGAACCGGAGTAAATAAAGAAACTCGCATTGACCTGAATCAAAAAATGTCGGTCCAAGGCCCTGTCAAAAAGCGTGTCGTCACCCAGCATACGCGCATACCGATCCACATGAGCGATAACCGGAATGCAGTTGAGATTTTTCCCTGTTTGCTCGATTTCATCAAGCATGGTATTACTCCATGGCAGCATGGGGGGTTCAATCAGCAGAAGAGGAGACTGGCCCATTCGCATATCATAAAGTTCTTCAGCCACACTCATTCCGGGGAAAAACAGAATCTCTGCGCCGAGCAGGATCTGTGGAAAAATCCCCCCGTCTTCGGCCATTGCCTGCTTCAACCGCGAGTATGCCTGATTCCGACGGGCGAGAAAGCTTGCGGGGTCATCCATATCCGCGTAAAAGTGCGGCGTGGCAAAAATCAGATCAACACCCTGGTTCCGACTTTCACGCAGCATGGAAAGACTGGTGTCAAGACTGTCGGCCCCGTCGTCGATTTCTGGAAGAAAATGCGAATGAAAATCAATCATGAATTAATTCCCATAATATCCGCCGTAGCTTCCGTAATACCCGCCATAGTTTTTGCCGTAGCCGTACTTTTTGCCGGAGCCCTCAAGCGCGCCGTTCATGACAAAGCCGAGAATGTTGGACTTGGCGTCGCGGAGCTGGTTGACGCAGTCTGTAAGCAGACCGCGCGGGCAGTTGTTTTCACGGACGACAAAGATGATACCGTCGGTCTGCGGCGCGATGGTAACCGCGTCCGTCACGACGCCGACGGGCGGCAGATCGAGAATAACGTAATCATAGGCGCCGGTCAGGGTAACCAAAAAGGTCTCCATGCGCTTGGAGGTGAGAATCTCCGAAGGGTTGGAGGGGAGCGTACCGCCGGGAATGACGTCAAATGCGGCAGAAGAGCTGCTGCTCTGATATTTCCGGATTGAAGCGTTGATATCGTTTGCACCCGCCATCAAATCGCTCAGTCCGGGATCCTTCTCCATAGCAAGCTTTATATGAATGGAAGATCGGCGCATATCCGCGTCAACGAGAAGTACGCGCTTGCCAAGCTCGGCAAGAGAATACGCAAGATTCAGCGCAACGGTGCTCTTGCCTTCGGAGGGCTGAGCGCTTGTAATGCCGATGATATGTCCGGGCTCATCGCCGTCGGGAAAACGCTGTATGACATTGGTGCGAAGACGCTTGAAAGCTTCTTTCGCGGAAAAACTCAGATTTTCTCCTACGAGACCCTTTTTCCCGGAGGACGCGCGTTTTTTGTTTTTGTTTTCGTCCATTTACGCTCAGGCCTCCTTTTTCTTTTTATCCCCTCCGTAATAGGAGGAGTAATAATAGCCTTTCTTCTCAGACAGGCGCATATCCGGTATCAGGGTGAGAATGGAAAGATCGGGGTACATTTCGCGCAGTTCGTCAGCAGAGTGGATAACCACGTCATTCTGCTCGGCGATCAGGAATCTGATTGTAATAATCATAACTGCGAGAAAAGCGCCGATGATGCAGCCGATCAAAGTATTCTTCGTATAGCTGGGAGCGGAGCGGCCGGAAGGAACAATCGCATAATCGATAATCCTGACATTACTGCCGTCGACGATTTCAGAAATACGTTCGGGCAGCACTTTTGCGATCGTATTGGCGATCAGCTCCGCCTCCGTCGGACTTTCGCTTGTAACGTCCACGTTAAACGCGGCGGTATTGGGGACGGCCGTCGCTTTGATCATTTTACCCAGCTCCTTGAACGTGTAGGGAAGCGCTGCCTGTTCAATGACGTCTTCCAACGTTGTCCTGGATTGCAGAATGTAAATATAGGTAGAAACCAGGTTGTTGGAGGCATTGAGTTCCGAGTTGCTGATCGTCAGCCTTGTTGCGCCCAGAGAAACCGAACTGTTGTTGACGTAGATGGAAGCCGTCGCCTGATAGGTGGGAGTAATTAAGAAGAAAGTTGCCACAAACACCAGAGAACCGACCAACAAAGCGACCAGAATGATGACAAGCGACTTAGTGAAGAGAACTCTGGCCAGCTTGAATAAATCAATTTCAAAATCTTTCTGTGTGGTATTCATAGATCCTCCTGCTTTTCCGGTATGATACGGGTACTAATTCAGGACGTTGCTGATGATCCGCTCGAAGTAGGAGGGATCATCCTTCAGGATACGCTTTGTCGTCTCGCTGATGTTCAGCTCATCATTGATCTCGTCAAAGTAGCCGAGACTCTGCATGCGGTTGAAAACAAGCTTGCCGATCAGCTTGTGCGCCCGGCTGTTGAGCTCCTCGCTGTAGGATGAGACCTTGAAGCTCGGGGGCACAATGTTCTGGGAGATATAATACTTGTCTTCATTGGTAGGAGTGATTCCGGCGTCCGCGTAGCCGTCGCCCGCAAGATACTTGCGGATGCTGATGTAGCGGTTGCCGAAGGCCTGCAGCATGGCCGAGTCGATCGCGTCGAGTTCGAACGTGGAGGCGCCGTACTTCGCGTTGATGTAGGGACCCAGGACGATAAAGCGCTCGCTGTTTTTGACCTGCCGCTCAACAAGCGCCTTTGTCTGCTGAACGAGATCGTCCGCGCCCTGATACTCGCCGTAGACGCCCATCAAAATGACGTGAATGTAATCCTTATACATGTTGGTGCCCGCGGTGGTGACAACAGTACCCGCGGGGATGGACTTTTCCTCGCCGGGTGTACTGCGGGTAAAGAAGTAGTTGAGCGTGCCGTTGTAGTTATAATCCTCGGAATTGATGGACAGGCGCCCCTCAATCCCGTCGATAACAACAGGGTTGACGCCAAAGTCGCCTCCGGTCAGCGGTGTAACATAGGTATAATCACGCACTGCCGACCACAAAGTAATCGGGACGGATTCGGTATCCGCAGGGATGACAAGCTCAGCACCGACGACATAGGGGATTACGCCTGCGCGGCCGAGAATCGTATAGGTAGATTCTTTGCCGGCACCCATGTTCACGACCGGAATGCTCACCTTATAATCATCCCAGTTGAAGCGGGGAAGCTCCGCCGCATTTTCGATCGTACTGCTGAAATCATAGATATCGCAGATATAGGTGTCGATATAGGTCTGCAGAACGTAGGGGTAGTTCAGGGAAACGGAGGCGGCCGCCGTGGTGCCGTCGCCCCAGCAGACAATACCCGGCATATACTCCTCAATCGTTGCGAGATCCTTTTCATATTCCGCCTGGATCGAGACAGTCGGTTCCTGACGCTGCTCATTCTGAACCTGCTTTTGCTGAATGTACAGCTCTGTCAGTTCCTCATCCTGCACTCTGTTGATCTCGCGGATTCGAAACATGGCATAGACAAGACCTGCCACAATCGCAACAATTGCAAGAAATAGTAAAATGTTGCCTATGATAACTTTTGTTCTATTCGATTCCCACATGTGCATATCTCCAATATACTATCGAAATATGAGCTCTGATCGACAGTAAAAAACTATTACAGTATCAGACCGTAACAGTATAGCATAGTGAAAAACAAAAAACAAGCGTCGAGCTTCTGTTTTATGCTCTGTTTTTTTATTTATTTTTTAATAAGCTATGCAAAATAGGAAAAGCCATCGGAAAAAAGCGGGTTTCCTGCTATGGCTTCTCCGGGAGCTTCACGGGGCGTTCTCAATCCCGTGGAGCCGCAGATAGAAAGAAAAGCTTGCATTACAGGGCGCAGGGCTGTACAATAAACGTCCATAAGCCGCCTGCGGAACAGAATCTGCGGCAGCCAGCGGCAAAAAAGAATAAAGATTATGTTAACAATATTATGTTCATGGAGGACATGCCGGTTGGAGCCATTCCCGGACACAGAAGCCCGACAGCCAGTCCTTCCGGAACAGGGAGGCAGAGCTTGAGCGGAACAATCAAACGGATTTTGGCTGTCGTGCTGACGCTGACGGCGCTTGCACTGATTGTGCTCGGTGGTATCAAGGGCTGGGAGATCCGGAAAGAGCGGCAGCTTCAGACGGCAGTTGAAAATGCAAAGATTCTTTACGCGGCCGGAGAGTACGTCAAGGCACGGGAGGCGTTTGACGCACTCGGCCTTGAAGACGAGGCACGCGCCTGCGACGCACAGCTGCTGCGCCTGAAAAATGAGGAAGACTACGGGGCGGCGGAAGCACAGCTTCAGAGCGGCGATTTTCTTGGCGCGAAGGAGGCCTTTCTCGCCCTCGGTGATTACGGCGACGCTTCTTTGCGCGCGCAGGAATGCGACTTTCGCAGGGCGGAGGACTACGCGAAGCAGGGGCGATACACGGAGGCGATCTCCCTGCTGGGGACGCTGTCGGACTATCCCGGCTCGGCGGAGCGGGTAATCGAATACCGCGACATGCTCTATGACCGCGCGCTGGAGGCAACCTATGCCTGCCGCATGGACGAGGCGGTAAAGCGCTGGAACGAGCTGGGCGACTACCGTGACAGCGAGAGCCTGAAGCGGCGTTGTCTCGACCGCATTGTCGCCATGGCGGAGGGGACGGACGAGCCTGTGCGATACTCCGAGTACGCGGGCACGGATCTCGGGAAGGGAATCCTGTACTATCACCGGCTGGGCCTGATCTACGTCCCGAAGGACGCGGGGCCGGAGACGAGCTGCATGATCTTTTACCCCGGCGGCTATGACGAAGCGCTGGCGAACAACTACCTCACCGAGTATGTCTACGCGCCCGATCCCCCCAACGCCATCATGCTTCTATGCTACGCCAACGGCTACGGCCATGTAGCGGACAAGGTGGAGGACTCCTGGCGCACACTGGAGCAGGCCGCGCTGGAGAACAACGTCTTCCTCCACAATCTGGTCCTCTGCGGGGCCAGCATGGGCGCCTATACCGCCTGCCAGGGTGCGGCGATCCTCTATGAAAACTACGGCGTCAAAACGGACAAGGTGCTGACCTTTGACGCCGGCATGCACTGGGAGGTGGAGAGCCATGTCATGACGCCCGAACAGTGCGACAGCACGGTGAAGGCCGGGACGCATTTTTATCTGTTTGAGTTCGGCGGCGTGGGCATGAACAAGCCCGCCATCGCCCTCATGGTCGCCCACGGAAACGACGTCACCATCGTGGAATGCGCGGGCGGCGGGCATTACGGCATCATCACCGACGCCATCGAATACGGCATGATCGACTGGGCCCTCGGCAGGGGAGAACGCCCGACAAACAGCAACTATACCTATTACCCCCTGAATCGGCAGTCGACCTATCCGTACGGGGGATAAGCAATTGTGTCATCCTGAGCGAAGCGAAGGATTTTCCCCCATCGGCATGAGGAAATGAAAATTTTCGCTGACGCTCAAAATGACACAATATCTCAGCGCCGCACGAAACCGTGCGGCGCTGCTTCTGTCTCTATACGATTACAATCTCTTCCACTTGGCTCCGTGGGGGATGTCGGTGACTTCGATCCCGGCGGCCTTGAGCTCGTCGCGGATGCGGTCGGCCTCGGCAAAGTTTTTGGCCTTCTTCGCGTCCTGGCGGGCCTGAATCTTTGCCTCAATCTCAGGATCGACCTCGCCGGACTCGGAGAGGATGGTGAACGCCCCGGCTGCAAGCTGCTCCTTCTTGAGCTCCTCACGCTTGACGGCAGCCTTTTCCAGAAGGCTCAGCCCCAGCACGGTGTCGAACGCGCCGATGGCCTTGAGCTTGGTGGCATCGTTGGTTTTGGCTTTCAGAACGTCATAGAGCGCCGTGACCGCGAGGGAGGAGTTGAGGTCGTTGTCCATGGCGGCGCGGAATTTTGCGTCCAGCTCGTCGAAGGCGGCCTGATCGACCTCGCCGTCGTCGGGCTTGAGAGCCGCGACGCGGGCGATGAGCTTGTTGTAAGCCCCCTGAGCGTTGTCGAGGTTCTCCCAGGTGAAGACAAGGCTCTTGCGGTAGTGGCTCTGCAGGCAGAAGAAGCGGTAGGCGAGGGGATCATAGCCCTTCTGCTCCAGCAGAGAGACGGTCAGAAACTCGCCGCTGGATTTGCTCATCTTGCCGGAAGTGGTGTTCAAGTGGAGGACGTGCATCCAATACTTGCACCAGGGGTGGCCGAGATAGGACTCGGACTGGGCAATTTCATTGGTGTGGTGGGGGAAAGCGTTGTCTATGCCGCCGCAGTGGATATCCAGATCCTCGCCCAGGTGCTTCATGGAGATGCCGGAGCATTCAATGTGCCAGCCGGGATAGCCCACGCCCCAGGGAGAGTCCCACTTGAGGGCCTGATCCTCGAACTTGGACTTGGTGAACCACAGCACAAAGTCGTTCTTGTTGCGCTTGTTGGTGTCCTCCTCCACGCCCTCGCGCACGCCGACGTTCAGATCCTCTTCCTTGAAGTCGTTGAAGATGTAGTAGCGCTCCAGCTTCGAGGTGTCGAAATACACGTTGCCGCCGGCAAAGTAAGCGTAGCCGGTGTCCATGAGCTTCGTGATGATCTTGATGTACTCGTCGATGCAATGGGTGGCGGGCTCCACCACGTCGGGCGTCTTGATGTTGAGCTTGCGGCAGTCGTCGAAGAAGGCGTCGGTGTAAAACTGCGCGATCTCCATGACGGTTTTGTGCTCGCGCTTTGCGCCCTTGAGCATCTTGTCCTCGCCCTCGTCGGCGTCGGAGGTGAGGTGGCCGACGTCGGTAATATTCATGACGCGCTTGACATTGTAGCCCGTGTAGCGCAGGTATTTCTCCAGAATATCCTCCATGATGTAGGAGCGGAGATTGCCGATGTGCGCGAAGTGGTAGACCGTGGGGCCGCAGGTGTACATCTTGACGATGTCGGGGTGGTTGGGGACGAACTCCTCCCGTTTACGGGATGCGGAATTGTACAGGATCATAGATATTAACTCCTTTTGTGCGGTAGTGAATCCGTTATACCGTAGAGGCCGATGCCCTCATCGGCCCATAGATTTACGAACAGGCTGTTTTTCGGGCCGATCCGGGGATCGACCCCTGCGTGATTGTATCAGTCGGCGTCTTTCAATACATCCTTATTCTTCATAAAGTATTCGACGCCGGAATATACGGTGGTGATCAGAATGACGGCGGAGACGAGCATGTTGAGCCACGGATACTGGGTGAAGACCAGCATGAAGCACAGGCCCACCATGGTGCAGGTGGTCTTGACCTTGCCGGACCAGGCGGCGGCGATGACGCGCTGCTTTTCCGCCGCGACGAGGCGCAGACCGGATACCGCGAATTCCCGAAACAGGATGATCGCGACGACCCAGCCGGGCATCTGCCCCTTCTCAACGAGAAAGCACATGGCCGACAACACCAGGATCTTGTCCGCAAGCGGATCCATGAACTTGCCGAAGTTGGAGACCTGGTTGTAGTGTCGGGCGACGTAGCCGTCCAGCAGGTCGCTCAGGCTGGCGAGAATAAAGACAACTGTCGCGATGATGCGGTGATCCGTGTAGGCAAGCACCAGGAACACGGGGATCATGGCGACGCGCAGCATGGTGATTTTGCTGGCTGTAGTATTCATTATTCACCCTCCTTCAGATGCCCGCAGAGCAGACCGTCCTCCGTGCTTTCAATATAAACAGGCTGAATCTCCCCCTCGCGGCCCGGCCCGTCAAAGAGCACCTGACCGTCGATCTCCGGGGAGTCGGCGTAGCTGCGGCCGCAGTACATGCCGCTTTCCTCGTCATAGCCTTCGCACAGCACATCAAGGGTCTTGCCCACAAAGCCTTCGCAGAAGGCATCCATGATCGGGGCCTGCAGCTCGAGGATCAGGTCGGCGCGGCGCCGTGCCTCTTCAAAGTCCACATGATCCATCTTCGCTGCGGGCGTCCCCTCCTCCGGGGAGAAGGGGAAGACCCCGGCGCGCTCGATGCGGGCCTCGCGGAGAAACTCGCACAGCTCCTCAAACTCCGCCTCGCCCTCGCCGGGAAGTCCCGCAATCAGGCTTGTGCGCAGGACAAGGCCGGGGATGCGCTCGCGCAGCTTTTTAAAGAGCGCGCGGATCTCCCCGCCGGTGCCGCGGCGGTTCATGCGTTTGAGAATCGTATCATTGATATGCTGGATCGGAATGTCCAGATACTTGACGATTTTGTCGTTTGACGCGATCTCTTCGATCAGCTCGTCGTCAAACTGGTCGGGGTAGAGGTAGTGCAGCCGCAGCCACCGGACGCCCTCAATCTCCGAGAGACGTCTGCACAGCTCGGCCAGCATCCGCTTTCCGTAGAGATCGGTGCCGTAGCGGGTGATGTCCTGGGCGATGACAATGAGCTCCTTCGCCCCGTGGGCAGCGAGATCCCGCGCTTCCTCCAGAATGTTCTCCATCGTCCGGGAGCGATACCTGCCCCGGATGAAGGGGATGGCGCAGAAGGCGCAGAAATTGTCGCAGCCCTCCGCGATGCGCAGCCAGGCCCAGCCCGGGCCGGTGGTGACCACGCGGGGCAGCTCGTCGATCGGGGCGCTCTGATCGCCGAAAAGGCTGAGCGTGCGGCGCTCCATGACGGCGTTTGCGGCGGCGACAATATCCTTGAAGCTGCCCACGCCGAGCACCGCGTCGATCTCCGGCAGCTCCGCGAGGATGGAGTCCTTGTAGCGCTCGGCCAGACAGCCGGTGACGATCAGCCCGCCGAGTCTGCCCGCCTTCTTGAGCTCCGCCATTTCGAGGATGTTGTCGATGGCCTCGGATTTGGCGGCGTCGATAAAGCCGCAGGTATTCACGATCACCAGATCCGCGCCGTCGGGGTCGGGCAGGAGCGTGAAGCCCGCCTCGCTCATTAAATAAAGCATCTGCTCACTGTTGACCAGATTCTTGGCGCACCCCAGCGAGATCATTGCAAAGCTTTTTTCCATGGTTCAATCCTCGTATTCATACGCCGCGCGGGCGCGTTCCAGCGCGCTGCGGATCTCCTCCGCCGCATAGCCGCGGCGAAACAGGGAAGCCGAGAGCTTCCGCACCTCGTCCCGGTCCCCGGGATCTTTCAGGCGCGAGGCGATAAAGCGGTCGAGCTTCGACGTGTCCTCCGGCATGGCGGAGAGGGCGTCCTCCCAAAGTTCCCGCGGCACGCCGCGGCGGATAAGCTCCTGCCGGACGCGGCCTTCGCCGTAGCCCTTGGCGGCATAGTGGCGGACGATGGCGGCGGCGTAGCGCTCCTCGTCAAGGAAGCCGCGTGCCGAGATCCAGTCTGTACAGTAATCCGCCGTCTCCTCGTCGAAACCCTTGTCCCGCAGCTTTCGGGTGAGCTCCTTTGCCGACATCTGCCGCTGGGAAACAAGCTCCAGCGCTTTCTCGCGTCCGAGGGCGCGCCGGGATTCGCGGCCCAGCTCTTCCAGCGCCTTCTCGTCCAGCTCCTTCCCGGTGAAAAGCCGCAGCTCCGTCACCGCTGAAAGGGTGGATTTTACCTCCGCGCCGTCGTCCAGACAGACCGTGACGCGGCTGGGTGAGGTCTGTTTCAGGGATGTGATGCGCAAGGGAGGCTCAGTCCTCCTCAAAGTCCGCCGCGCTCACGTCCACCGCGGGGATATTGGCGCGGCCGGCGGCCTGGGCGGCCTTCATGGCCTGGGGGCTCATGAGCTTGTGGGCGTTGTCGCGGATCTGCTGCTCAATCTGATCGCAGATCTCGGGATTCTCCTGCAGGTAGGCCTTGACGCTGTCGCGGCCCTGAATGCGCTGCCCGTTCACGGTGAACCACGCGCCCGCCTTGTCGATGATCTCCAGCTTCACGCCGAGGTCGACGATCTCGCCGATCTTGGAGATGCCCTCGCCGTACATGATGTCGAACTCCGCCTCCCGGAAGGGGGGCGCGACCTTGTTCTTGACGACCTTGGCGCGGGTGCGGTTGCCAACCATTTCGCCGCCGACCTTCAGGGTCTCGATGCGGCGCACGTCGATGCGCACGGAGGCGTAGTATTTGAGAGCCAGTCCGCCCGGCGTGGTCTCGGGGTTGCCGTACATGACGCCGATCTTCTGGCGGAGCTGGTTGATGAAAATGACGGTGCAGTTGTTTTTGGAGATGGCGCCCGCAAGACGACGCATGGCCTGGCTCATAAGCCTTGCCAGCGCGCCGACGACGGTGTCGCCGACCTCGCCCTCCAGTTCTACGCGCGGGATGAGTGCCGCAACGGAGTCAACAACGACCACGTCCACCGCGCCGGAGCGCACCAGGGACTCGGCGATATCCAGCGCCTGCTCGCCGGTGTCGGGCTGGGAGATCAGCAGGCTGTCGATGTCCACGCCCAAGGCGCGGGCGTAGGCGGGCTCCAGCGCGTGCTCCACGTCGATGTAGGCGGCGTCGCCCCCGGCCTTCTGGGCGGAGGCCACCGCGTGCAGGGCGAGGGTGGTTTTGCCGCTTGCTTCGGGGCCGTAGATCTCCACGATGCGGCCCTTGGGGATGCCGCCAATGCCGAGCGCAAGGTCGAGAGACAGAGAACCCGTGGACAGCGCCTCCACGTTTACGGAGATATCGTCGCCCAGGCGCATGATGGTGCCCTTGCCGTAATCCTTTTCAATCTTCGCGATCGCGGTCTCCAGCGCCTTTTTCTTGTCGGCATTGACCGGCGCGACAACCGCGGGAACCTTTTTCTTTTCAGCCATGTTTTTTCTCCGATCTGCCGTGGAGAGCTGAGTCGTGGTGTCCCCCTGCGGGGGACGGATTGAAATTTCGAGGCATGTTCTTGCAAAGAAGGAAAGATACATCTCCGAGGGCAGAGCCAAATTCAATCGCGCCGAAGGCGCTCTTTAACTTCACTTTCCACTCTCCAAATTCCACACTAAAAAGACGAAAAACTCCACACTGTCTCACATCCGCCCGACAACGGCGCGATCCGCGCCTCTTGCGTCCTGGTGGATGCTGGTCGCGGCAAAGCCCGCGGCCATCAGCATGTCGGCCACCGTCTCGGCCTGACCCTCGCCCACCTCGAAGATCAGCAGGCCCTCGGGGCGCAGGAGGGATTTCCAGTGCTTGATGATCGCCTTGTAAAAGCGCAGACCGTCCTTCCCGCCGTCGAGCGCCCACATCGGCTCATAATCCTTCACCGAACGGTCGAGCTTCTGAATCTCGCCGCTCTCGATATATGGGGGATTCGATACGATCAGGTCAAAGCTCCCGATCCCCAGCGGGGGTGAGGAGGTGGCGTCCGCCTGCATGCAGATGACGCGGGTGGTCAGGCGATTGAGATTGACGTTTGCGCGGCAGACCTCCAAAGCGCTTGCGCTGAGATCGACCGCCACAAGCTTCGTCGCCGGCAGCTCATGCCCGATGGCGCAGGTGATGCAGCCGCTGCCGCAGCAGAGATCCAGCACCCGGGCGTCCATGCGCCAGCCGGTCAGCGCCTCCTTGGCAAGATCGACCAGCAGCTCCGTGTCGCTGCGGGGGATGAGCACGTCCTTTGTCACCTTGATGGGCAGGCCGTAAAACTCCCAGTCGCCGGTGATGTAGGCCACCGGCTCCCCCTGCAGGCGGCGCTCGGTATACTCGGCGACCTTTTCCTCCACCGGCTCGGTGGTGTAAAGGCTCAGATCCCGCAGAAGCTGCGGCACGGTTTTGCCCGCGGCAGAGGCGACCAGAACCCGCGCCTCCAGCGCGTAGGCCTCGACGCCGCTGCGCTTGAGGGTGTTGCGGGTGTTGATATACAGTTCGTTATAGGTTTTCAAATGGTATCAGCTCCCCCAGGCGTCGCTGCCCTGTTCTTCGGGAATGACCAGCTCGATGGCGCGGATGGCGACCTCAATCATGCTGTCATCCGGCTCGTTGGTGGTGATGCGCTGCAGCCACTTGCCCGGCGCGGACAGGGCCGCGGACAGCCAGTTGTCATGCAGGCCGCACCAGCGGTTGATCTCATAGCTGATGCCCACCACCACGGGCAGGAGCAGCAGATGGAAGCCCATACGGGCCCAGGTGTTTTCCACGCGCACCACGGAGTTGACCAGGATACTCACCACCACCACGACCAGCAGAAAGCTGGTGCCGCAGCGGGGGTGGAAGCGGGATTCGGGCCGCACGTTCTCCACCGTGAGGGGCTTGCCGTGCTCATAGCAGAAGATGGTCTTGTGCTCTGCCCCGTGGTAGGAGAAGAGGCGCTTCACATCCGGGGTGAGGGTGACGAGCTTCATGTAGGCCAGCAGGATAATGACGCGGGTCAGACCCTCCGCGATGTTGCGGACAAACAGACTCTCCGTCAGGGGCTTGATAAGGCTCACAATCAATGCGGGCAGGAAGATGAACAGGAACAGGCTCAGCGCGATGCCGAGCACGACTGCCACGCCAATGATGATGTCCTTGGCTTTCTCCTCGGAAAAGTGCTTTTCGATCCACTGGTCGAGCTTGTCTGGCTCGCCCTGCTCCTCGAGGGGGACGAGGCTTGCCGAATAGGTCAGGGCCTGCATGCCGTTGATCATGGAGCTGAGGAAGATGGCGCAGCCGCGGATGAGCGGCCAGCCCAGAATGGGATAGCGGTCCTTGATGAATTTGAGGTCTTCGATCTTTTCCACAAGCCCGTCCGCCGTGCGGCAGACGATGGCCTGCTTCTTCGGCCCGCGCATCAGGATGCCCTCAATGAGCGCCTGACCGCCGATGGAGGTTTTGAAATTGCAGGATTTAGCGTTTTTCAAGGTAATTCTCCTCTTTGTATACTACTTTGCAGCCCCGATGGGGAGCGTGATGATGACCAGACAGCCGCCCTCCTTGTCCGGAGCGTTGGTGATGGTGAGCGTGCCGCCGTGGCGGGTGATGATCTCGTCGCAGACGGCAAGGCCGATGCCCGTGCCGCGGTTCTTGCTGCTGCCCTTGTAGAACTTCTCCTTGACATGGGGCAGCTCCGCCTCCGGGACGCCGTGGCCGTAGTCGCGCACGCTGATGCGCACGATGCCCTCCTCCTGCCGGAGCATGACGTCGATCTTGCCGCCGTCGCCGCCGTGCTTCATGGCGTTGTCCAGCAGGTTCAGAAACACCTGCTTGAGGCGCTCGGAGTCGCCGGGGATGAGCGGGATCTCGGTCTTCGGGCCGCTGTACTTGACCTTCATGCCGGCCTGCTTCATGAGCTCCCCGTATGTAAACAGGGCGTCCTCCAGCTCGGCGGCGATGTCGATGAGCTCAATGCGCAGGTTGAAGCGTCCGTCCTGAATGCGGGTGAATTCCAACAGCTCCGTCACCATATTGGTGAGCCTTTCGGCCTCCTTGGAGATGATCTGGATGCCCTTGAGCGAGTCGCCCTGCACCGCGGGGTCGTAGGCGATGGTCTCGGCCCAGCCGGTGATGGCGGTCAGAGGGGTGCGCAGCTCATGGGAGACCTGGGAGATAAACTCCGTCCTGGTCTTCTCGGCGAGGGCGGTCTTTTCGGAGATGCTGTTGATCTCCTCGGCAAGATAGCCGATCTCGTCCTCTTCAAAGTCCTCGGTCTTGATGCCGTAGCTGCCGGTGGCGATGCGTTTTGCGAAGGCGCGCAGCTTCTGAAGCGGCGAGGCCACGCAGAACCTGAACCAGATATTGATCGCCAGCACGTAGACGCAGACCGCGATATAGATGGCTGTCGCCCAGGTCATCAGCCCGTGGGTGGACGCCCAGGCGCCCATCAGCAGAAGCGCCAGGGCCGCAATGCTCGACAGCAGCAGCTGTGTTCGTAAGTTGCCAAACATGTAGTTACTTCCTAAAGTATTTGCCAGGCCAAAGCCTCGCAGAGTTTTTCGCATATGCGAAAAAGAAATCTGATCCGTGATTTCCGGGGGCGTGTACCTCGGAAATCACACTTTGCAGCTCTCAAGTGTGCGAGCGGCGTCAAACGAAGCTCGCGTCATTCCGTTTCCGCTTTTGAGCGAAAACTGCACTCTGCTCCCTCCGTTTTCCTCTTAACTGCAAAGCCTGTGCTTTGCAGTCAGAAGGAGGCACAGCGGAGTGCGTGAGCTTTCGTCGTGCCTGACGGAAGCGAAAAATCGGAGCTTGTGCCGACGCAGTGCGCGCAGAGAGCTGAATACTCGTTGAAATGTTTTCATTTCGACGAAGCGAAGCTCAGTATCCCCACTTATATCCGTAGCCCCATACCGTCGTCAGATACTCCGGCTCGGTGGGGTCGGCCTCGATCTTGATACGCAGACGGCGGATATTCACGTCGACGGTCTTGAGCTCGCCGGTGAAGTCGCTGCCCCAGACGGCGGAGAGAATATCCTCACGGCTCATGGCCTTGCCGGGATTCTCCATAAAGAGCTTGATGAGCATGTATTCGATCTGCGTGAGCTTGAGACGCTGTCCGTCTTTCTCCAGCGTGCGGTTGCGGGTGTTGAGCAGGAAGGGACCGCTCACAATCTCGGAGGAGGACTTCTCATCCTCGTCCACGCCCAGGCGGCGGATCAGCGCGTCGACCCTTGCGGTGAGCTCGGCGGGGGAGAAGGGCTTGGTCACGTAGTCGTCGGCGCCGGTCATGAGGCCGGTCACCTTGTCGATCTCCTGATTCTTGGCCGTAAGCATGATGATCCCCATTTTCGAGCCGGAGGCGCGGATGCGGCGGCAGACCTCAAACCCGTCGATATCCGGCAGCATCACGTCCAGCAGGGCAAGGCAGATATCGGGATTGACCTTCAGCTTCTCCAGCGCTTCTTCGCCGCTGCCGGCCTCGATGGGCTCAAAGCCGCTGCGGCGCAGATTGATGACCACGAAGCTGCGAATATTGGACTCATCCTCTAAAACGAGAATCTTTTTCATATTTAAAATACCCCTTTATCTGATAAATGGAAACAGAATCAAAAATGAGATTGCAATATACCTTCTAATTATAACATGGTTTCTACAAAAATAATAGACAAAGTTTCAGAAAATTGTATTTCCTTTTACATGCAATGTGCAAAGGGTTACATAACACCACGATTCCGCTTGTTTTATTGCTCCCCCAATCAATTCTTGAATTTTTGGGGAGCAATTTTGCCATGTTTCGCGGTTGCCCCGTTTAGGGGCGAGCGAAACGGCAATTTAATCGTTATTGATGTGCCGGAGAAATGCTGCGTCTTGATTCAAAAATTAAATTGGCACATCAATAACATTGATTCTTTGGAAAAAAGCTGTTAAAATGCGCCTATGATGAATGACAAGAACACGGTGCTGGGCATCCTGGCCCATGTGGACGCGGGCAAAACCACGCTGTCCGAGGCGATGCTCTACCTCTCGGGAAAACTGAAAACGCTGGGAAGGGTCGATCACCGCGACAGCTTCCTGGATACCCACAGCCTGGAGCGGCAGCGGGGCATCACCATCTTCTCCAAGCAGGCGATCCTGCCGCTGGGGGAGGGGAGCCTGACCCTGCTGGACACCCCGGGCCATGTGGATTTCTCTGCCGAGGCCGAGCGCACGTTAAGCGTGCTCGACTGCGCGGTGCTGGTCATTTCCGGCACCGACGGCGTCCAGGCGCACACGGAGACGCTCTGGAAGCTTTTGGAGCGCTACCGGGTGCCGACCTTCCTTTTTATTACCAAGATGGATCTTCCGGGCCCCGGCAAGGAGGCGCTGATGGGAGAACTGACAGCCCGCCTCTCCGAGCATTGCGTCGACTTCGGCGCGCCGGAGGATGCGCGCTTGGAGAACGTCGCCCTCTGTGATGAGGCGGCCATGGAGGAATACCTGGCCGACGGCGTGATCGGCGATGAGACGATCCGCGCCCTGATGGCAGGCCGGAAGCTTTTTCCCTGCTTCTTCGGTTCCGGACTCAGGACCGAGGGCGTTCGGGAGCTGCTGGACGCGCTGGAGCAATACGCGCCCCGGCCGGAATACGGCCCCGATTTTGCCGCGCGGGTCTACAAGATCTCCCGGGACGCCCAGGGGAACCGCCTGACCTGGCTCAAGGTCACGGGCGGGAGCCTGAAGGTACGAAGCCTTCTGCGCTATTCGGACGCCGCCGGGGAGACGGCGGAGGAAAAAATCAGCCAGCTTCGCCTCTACTCCGGTACGAAGTTCGAGACGGCCGAGGAGATCGGCGCGGGCTGGGTCTGCGCCGCCCTGGGACTGAGCGCGACACGCCCCGGACAGGGGCTGGGCGCGGAGGCGGACGCGGAGGCCGCGGTTCTGGAACCGGTGATGAGCTACCGCCTGCGCCTTGAAAAGGGGACAGACCCCATGTTCCTGCTGCCGAAGCTCATGCAGCTCGACCAGGAGGACCCGCAGCTCCATGTGGTCTGGAACGACCAGGCCGGGGAGATCAGCGTCCAGCTCATGGGAAAGATCCAGGCCGAGATCTTCAAAAGCCTGGTCAAAGACCGCTTCGATACCGAGATCGAGCTTGACGCCGGACATATTTTATACCGGGAGACGATCAAAAACACCGTGGAGGGCGTCGGGCACTTTGAGCCCCTGCGACACTATGCCGAGGTGCATTTGCTGCTGGAGCCTCTGCCCGCCGGGAGCGGCCTGAGCTTTGACAGCATCGTGCCCGAGGACGCGCTGGATCGCAACTGGCAGCGCCTGATCCTCACGCACCTGGCCGAAAAGCAGCACCGGGGCGTGCTCACCGGCGCGCCGATTACCGATATGCGCATCACCCTCGCCGCGGGCAAGGCCCACCTCAAACACACCGAGGGCGGGGACTTCCGCCAGGCCACCTACCGCGCCGTACGGCAGGGGCTTATGCAGGCGGAGAGCGTCCTGCTGGAGCCGTGGTACAGCTTCGCCCTGGAGGTTCCGGCCGAACAGATCGGCAGGGCCATCACGGACGTGCGCGCCATGAACGGCACCTTTTCCTCCCCGGAGGAGCACGGCGAATATCTGCGTCTCGAGGGTGCCGCCCCTGCCGCGAAGCTCACGAATTATATGGAAGAGCTGGTAGCCTGGTCCCACGGCCGCGGGCGGCTGAGTCTCACCCCCTGCGGCTACCGCCCCTGCGCGGAGCAGAAACGCATCGTGGAGGAGATCGGCTACGAGCCCGAGCGGGACGAAGCGAACCCCGCCGACTCCGTCTTCTGTTCCCACGGCGCGGGCGTGAACATCCGCTGGAACGAGGTGCCGGCGTATATGCACCTCGAAAGCGTCCTGAAGCCCAGGCAGGAGGACAGCGCCCCGCAGCCGGTGCGGCGCTGGCGCAGCCTGAGCATCGACGAGCGGGAGCTGGAGGCCATCATGGAGCGGGAGTTCGGCCCCATCCGCCGCCCGGAATACCGGGCCCGGCAGGTGAACGCCGCCGTGAACGAGGTCTCGCAGATCTCCAACCGGAAAGAATATATCATCGTAGACGGCTACAACCTCATCTTCGCCTGGGACGAGCTGAAGGCGCTGGCGGCGGAACGGCTCGATCTCGCGCGGGAGCGGCTCATGGACATCCTCTCCGGCTACGCGGGCTTTACCGGGGCAAAGCTGGTGTTGGTGTTCGACGGCTTCCGCACGCCGGGAAACCCCGGCTCCCGTACGGAGTACCACAACATCTCGGTTGCCTTCACAAAGGACGGGGAGACCGGCGACGCCTATATCGAGCGCCTGGTAAACGAGATCGGCAAAAACTACGCGGTCCGCGTCGTCACCAGCGACAACCTGATCCGCGTGTCGGCCCTGCGCTCCGGCGTGCTGCGCTGCTCGTCGGGGGAGTTTAAGGGCGAAGCGGAATGGGTGCTGGCCCAGATCGAAGAGGTCCTGAAAAAAACGAACTTCAACGCCCACAAGACGAGGATGATCGATGGAACACGCAGAGATTCTTAAACGCGCCGAGGATCTGGCCCGGCGCTGCGAGCGGCGGGGTGTGCCGACGAACACCGGCTTTGTCACCCCGGCGGAGCGCTATGCGCTGGAGCATGACCCGGCCCTGCGCGGCGCGCGGATGCTCTTTCACGGCGGAACCGCGGACGCCGAGCGCGCCATCGCCTTTTTCCTGCCCGACTGGATGGAGCCGGAAATGCTTGCGTTGAGTGAGCATATCCGCGCCATCCGTCTCACCGCCGCCTTCGGAGAACCGGGGCACAGGGACTACATGGGCGCGATCCTCGGCATGGGCGTCGGGCGCGAGTGGGTCGGCGATATCCTGGTAAACGGCTCGGAGGCAATCGTCTTCTGTCAGCCGAGTGTCCTGCGCCATCTCCTTTCTATAGAGAAGGTAGGCCGCTGTGGGGTCAAGGCGGAGGAAGTGCCGCTGGACGCGATCCCGGAGCGGGAACGGAAAACGGAGGAGCGCCGCTTCACGGTCATGTCGCCGCGGTTGGACGCGGTGGCAGCGGGGCTTTTTCACCTGTCCCGCACGGAGACGGCGCGGCAGATCGCCCTGGGGGCGCTGGCGCTCAATTACGGCGAGTGCCTCAAGCCCGACGCGCCGGTCAGGGAGGGGGACGTGCTCTCCCTGCGCGGCGCGGGGAAGGGGAGAATCGCCGAGATCGGCGGCAGCTCCCGAAAAGGGCGGCTGTTCGTCACGGCGGAGCTCTATCAATAGTTTGGCGTTCAACAAAAAACACCGGGGATCACGGTTTTCCGTGATCCCCGGTGCGCGTATGTAAGGAAAAATCAGGCGCTGTAAGCGATGCCGCCGTTCTGGACGCCTTCCCAGATGGTGATCATGTCGTTGATGATGGTGTCAAGATCAACGAAGTTGAACTGGGTCTGCACACCGTTCTGGAAGCCGAACACAAAGCCGTTGTCATTGGTCTCGACGATCTCAAAGGGGAGGGTGCTGCTGCCTTCCACATCCTCGATATAGGGCTTGTCGTTCTCGTCCTTGAGAACCTTGCCGTAGTCATAGACGCTCAGGGTCTTGCCGTCGGCGCTCGTGATCATCATGGCCGCCAGACCGAGGGAATCGGGATTGTCGAAAATGAAGTAGAAGTGTTCGCCGTCGTCATTGGTGCCCTCGGCACCGCCGGTGAAGGTGTCATGCCACTTGGCACGCAAGCCGGTGGGATCGTTGGGGTCGGCAGCCTCGGCGGGGGCGGACTCGCTGCTCTCAACGACCTGACCGTCGACCGTGGTGGCCGTGTTGCCGTCGGCGGTAGTTGTGGTAGTCTCCGTGTGGGTCTCGCCGTTCTCGGTGGTCGTGGTAGTCGTGGTGGTCTCGCCGTTTACGGTAGAGCTGACGGTGGAGGTGCTGGAGCTGCTGTGAGAAACACTGCAGCCGGCCAGAGCAAAGATCAGGCATGCGCCGAGAAGAAGTGCAAGTATTTTTTTATTCATCATGATTTCCTTTCTTTCCTTAAAATTATGGAAACAACAGGCTTCCATTTTTTACGGCCGATATTTTACCGCCGGATATATGGAAATGTCAATAGAAAAACTGCGCTTTTTCGGGACATTTTTTTAACATGCACTACGACGGCGACACGGCGGATTTGACGCCGCGGCGGGCGGAACGATACAGAAAACAGCAGCGGCAAACGTCTGTGTAATCTGACGAAAGGTGCGCCCGGTATGCGGCGAAAAAAACTTGACGGTGGGTACAGAGCCGTGGTAAGCTAAACAAGTATTGACAGGGCGATCATCCGGCGAAAGCAGGGAAGAAATGACGCCCGATGAATCTTTATTGAATAAAGAGACGATGTACAGATGAGAGCTTATGAACGGCTGCTGCGGTATGCAGCGGTGGATACGCAGAGCAGGGAGGGGGCGGAGACCGTCCCCAGCACGGAGAAGCAGTACGCCTTCGCCTGGCTCCTGCGCAATGAGCTGCAGGATCTTGGCATGACGCGGGTCTATACCGATCCCCACGCCTATACCTACGCCTTTCTGCCTGCAAGCCCCGGCATGGAGAACGAGCCGGTGATCGGCCTCATCGCCCATATCGACACGTCCCCGGCTTTCAGCGGAGAAGGCGTCAGGCCGCTGCTTCACCGGCGCTACAGCGGAAAGGCAATCAAGCTCGGCAGGAGCGGCCGTGCCCTGAGCCCGGAAGATTTCCCCGACCTGAAGCGCGCTGTGGGAAAAACGCTGATCACAACCGACGGGACGACCCTCCTGGGCGCGGACGACAAGGCGGGCGTGGCGGAGATCATGACCGTTTGCGAGCGCCTGATCCGCAGCGGCAGGCCGCACTGCGCCGTTGCCGTCTGCTTCACCCCGGACGAGGAGATCGGCCACGGGGCGAATCTTCTGGAGCTGGAGCGCTTCGGCGCGGATTTTGCTTACACGGTGGACGGCGGTCCCGCGGAGGAGATCAATTTCGAGACCTTCAACGCGGCCTCCGCAAGCTTCCTGATCCACGGCGTGAGTGTTCACCCCGGCTCGGCCAAGGGCGTGATGGTCAACGCCTCGCTTCTCGCCATGCGCATCAACGCCATGCTCCCGAAAAAAGAGATCCCTTCGCAGACCGAAGGGCACGAGGGCTTCTATCATCTTATCGAAATGCGCGGCGACGTGCAGGAGGCGGAGCTTCGCTACATCATCCGCGACCACGACGCGGAGCGCTTCCAGGTGCGCTGCGACCGGCTTTGGGCGATCGAGCACGCCATCAACGCCGAGTACGGCCCCGGCACCGCTGTTTTGAGCGTCAAGCAGCAGTACCGCAACATGGCGGAGATCCTCACCGGCCACATGGAGATCGTGGAGCGGGCGGAAAACGCCATCCGCCTTGCGGGACTCAATCCCGTGCGCGCAGCGGTCCGCGGCGGCACGGACGGGGCGCAGCTTTCCTTCCGCGGCCTGCCCTGCCCGAATCTCGGCACCGGCGGCTATGCCTTCCACGGCCCCAGCGAGCATATCGCCGCCGAGGATATGGACACGGTGGTGGAGATTTTGCTGAACATCGTGTGCGCGAAGGAGAAAGAAGAATAAAGCATACGCGCTGCAAAATGCGTGTTGAACCAAAACCGTAGGAGTCGATCCCCGGATCGACCCGCTGCATTACGCACATTGTCGTAAAACAGCGGGCCGATGAGGGCATAGGCCCCTACGATTTCGCGTGGTTATGCATTTTGCAGCGCGCCTTTATTCTGCCGCGGCTTCTGCCGGGAGCCAGAGCTCGGCGGTGAAGCGTTTGCCGTCGTTTTCGGTTTTGAATTCGCCGCCTGAAGCGGTCATGATCTTCTCGCAGGTGCGCAGGCCGATCTTGGTGCTGTCCTTTCTTGTCTGCAAAACCGCCACCGCATTTGAGACCCGGAGGGTAAGCCGGCCGTTTTCCAGCATCATGCAGACCTCCACCGGCTCGGCGGGGTCTGCGTATTTTTTGATGTTGGACAGCAGATTGTCCAGCACCCGCTTGAGAAACAGCGGGTCGACGGTGATGAAGCACTCGCCCTCAAAATCCTGACGCCGAAGGGTATAGCCCGCGTCGTTGAGATCAAATTCCATCTCGCCCAGAAGCTGGCCGAACAGAAGCCTTGCGTCGAAGCGCTCCTTCTCCATCTCCAGTTCTGCCTTGCCGTAGACCAGAAAATAGCGGAAGAGCTGATCCGTCAGATCCTTGAGCTCCATCGCCTTGACGTAGGCCGAGGATGCAAGCTGCGCCTTTGTGGATTCATCCTCCGTCCCGCCGCACAGAAGCCCCAGATAGCCGATCATGGCGGTCATGGGGGTGCGGATGTCGTGGGAGATGGCGGTGATAAGCTCGGTATTGGCCTCCCAGGCGCGCTTCTCGTTGCCCATGCGCTCAATGACGGAGCGGCGCATCTCGTCCATGGACTGGGCCAGGGCGGTCAGCTCGTCGCTGCCGTCGGCGATGATGCTGCGCTCCAGATCCCCGGCCGTGACCGCGGCGGCCTCCTGCGACAGCGCGATGATTCGCCCGGTGAGCCTGCCCGTATACCACATGAACAGCAGCAGAAAGCTTAAACTCGCCAGGGCGAAGGACACAATGTTTACAAGCTGCCGCTGCCGTACCTGGGAGTTGTCTCCGATGGCGACCTGGTACAGCCCGTCGGCAAAGCGGATGGGATAGAGCCTGCCGTGGATCTGCGGGTCATAGCCGCCCGTGCCCGCGTCCAGCTTGCCGCCGGAATAGAGCTGCTGCTCCCGCCCGGTGCCGAAGAGAAACAGCGTCACATACTCGTGCGAAGCCGTCCAGCGGGCGACGGCGGCGGTGTCCCTCCCGCTGACGCCCTGGGATGCAACGTAGGAGCTGAAATCCGCGTAAATGCGCGCCTTGCGGCGGTTGACATTCTCGGGGCTCATATACACGTCGCGGATCAGAACGCCGCCGATCTCGCTGAGCGCGAAGAAGACCAGCACGCCCAGCACCAGCCCCATCAGCGTCACGCGCAGCACCTGCGCGCGCAGGGAGCCGGACTGCGTCAGCTTCTTAATCAATTTGATATCCCTTTCCCCAGACGGTGCGGATGATGCGCGGGCTGGAGGGGTTTTCCTCAATCTTCCGCCGCAGGTTCAGCACATGCACCATCACCGTGTTGGCCGAGCCGGGCAGGAAGCGCTCATTCCACACGGCCTCGTACATATCGGCAGCGGTGACGGTCTTGCCCCGGTTTTTCAGCAGATGCTCCAGAATGGCAAATTCCGTGTCCGTGAGCGTGATCTCCTTCCCGTTGCTCTTCACGCTGCGGCCGGCCAGATCCACCTCTAGCCCCTCCAGCGTCAGCGCGGAGGCGGGCTTGCCCCGGTACTGCTTGTAGCGGCGCAGCAGGGAGGAGACCTTCGCCAGAAATTCCCCCTGGGAGAAGGGCTTGGACAGGAAATCGTCCCCGCCGCTGCCGTAGGCGGAGATGCGGTCGGCCTCGGCGGATTTGGCGGTCAGAAACAGGATGGGTACGTTTGACAGGGCGCGGATGCGGTCGCAGGTCTCAAAGCCGTCCATGCCGGGCATCATCACGTCCAGCACCACCAGATCGGTCTCCGGGTGCGCCTCGATATACTTCAGCGCCGCCTCGCCGCCGGAAGCCTCCGCCACGGTATAATCGTCCCGCAGCAGCAGGTACAGCACCTTGCGGATATCGGGATCGTCGTCCACGATCAGGATCACAGAGCGTTCGTCCATGTTATCACCTCGCGGTTTTGATGGCTACAGTATACCACCGCAGGGGATAACTGACAAACATCTTTTGGATTGTTTAAGAAAGCTTAAGACATTTTTTAAGAAAGTCATGGTATAATTGCCCGCGTGACAGAGACATGCCATTCGGCATCAGCAATATACACAGGAGGATTCCGATATGAAGAAAATGAAGAACATCGTCTGCGTGCTTCTGGCGATCGCCATGTGCCTGGGGCTCACGGCCTGCGGCTCCGGCGGCGCAGACAAGGCTGCGGCGCCTTCCGGCGGCAGCACCCCCGAGCCCAGCGCGGCGCCCGAATTTACCTACGTTTCCGAGTTTGAAAAGCTGATAGAAAACAGCGACAACTTTATCGATATCCGCAGCTACAGCGACGACGGGATCTATTACAGCAGCTGGGAGAAGGTCGGCGAGAATATCCCCGAGGGCGTCAAGCCCCAGTACGAGGGACAGTACGACGTGTATGAGACCTTCCTTTACTATCTGGACAAGGACGGCAATACCACCCGTCTGGAAAACTACAAGACCGTCGATGCGCCCGTCAACGACCAGGGACTCAAGGAGTTCTATTCCGGCAGCGACCTGAGCGGCATCAGCTTTACGCCCGAAGGCTTTGTGACCATTGAGATGGCCTATTCCTCCTGGAACGACGGCGACGGCAGCTACGCCATGTACAGCGAGGAGTATTTCCAGCACCAGAAATTCATCCAGCAGTATTACATCCGCTCCTTCGACCGCAACGGCCATGAGCTGACCAGCGCCCCCATCGAGGTGCCGGACGGCGCCTGGCTGGAGGCCTACCGCATGCAGCTCGACGACAAGGGCAACGCCGTCGTCGCCTGCAATCAGGGCCTGCGCGCCATCGGCCTTGACGGGCAGGACGCCTATGAGATCAGCGTCAACGGCAGCGTCAGCGCAGTTGTGGGCCTGCCCGGCGGCCGCATCGGCGTCGCCGTCACCGGCGACAACGGAGAGATGCTGTGCCTGCTCGATTCCGAGAACGGCAAGCTGGTGGACGGCGTGCCGATCTCCGATCTGGATCTCTACAGCGCCGTCACCGGCAACGCGGAGTATGATCTCTACTACACCAACGGCGCTTACTTCTACGGCTACAAGCTGGGCGACAAGGAGCCGACCAGGCTCTTCAACTGGATCGGCTGCGACGTCAACGGCAGCCGCATCCAGGTGCTGCATGTGGCCGACGACGGCGTCGTCACCGGCAGCCTGATGGATTATGACGCGAACACCGAGAAATACAGCAGCGAGCTTGTCAGGATCAAGAAGGTGCCCTATGACTCCGTACCCCACAAGCAGCCCATCACCATGGCCGTCATGTATCTGGACTACAGCGTGCAGGACATGATCATCGACTTCAACCGCCGCAATGACCGGTACCGCATTGAGGTCGCCGATTACTCCGAGTACGGCACCGATCCCGACGGCAAGAACCTGGGTGAGACCAAGCTCAACACCGAGATCCTCTCCGGCACGGTCCCCGACATCATCAGCCTCAACGGCCTGAACTACCGCCAGCTTGCCAACAAGGGCATTCTGGAGGATCTCTACCCCTTCATCGACGCAGATCCCGAACTCAACCGCTCCGACTTCTTCCCCAACGTACTCAAGGCGCTTGAGGTGGACGGCAAGCTCTGCTGCACGATTACCAGCTTCTTCATCAACTCCGCCGTCGGCGCGGCCTCCGTCGTCGGCGACGAGCCGGGCTGGACCTATGACGAGTTCAACGAGGCCCTGGCCTCCATGCCGGAGGGCTGCACCGCCTTCGACCAATATGTCACCCGCGACAACATCCTCACCACCTGCCTGGCTCTGGACATGGCGGACTATGTGGACTGGGGCAGCGGCACGGTGCGCTTCGACAGCCCTGAATTTATCCGCCTGCTGAATTTCGCCAACTCCTTCCCCACGGAATTCGACTGGGAGAACTACGACTGGTCCCGTGAGGAGAGCACGGAGGAGCGGCTTTCCCAGGGCAAGCAGATGCTCGTCCAGACCAGCGCCTACAGCGTGGAGGATATCTTCTACAACAACTATGCCCCGTTCATGGGCGGCAAGGTCACCTATATCGGCTATCCCACCGCCAACGGCACCGGCAACATGATCAGCTTCGCCGGGGACGCCGGCTACGCCATGAGCAGCAAGAGCCCGTACAAGGACGCCATCTGGCAGTTCCTGCGCGGCTTCCTCACCAAAGATTACCAGTCCGAGAATGTCTACTCCCTGCCCAGCCGCCTTGACGTGTTCGACGAAAAGGCCGAGGCCGCCTGCACCGTCCAGTACCAGAAGAACAGCGAGGGCCAGTACCTCCTGGACGACGACGGCGAGAAGATCCCCGTCGTGCGCAGCACCATCTGGAACAAGGACACCCAGCAGACCGAGGAGATCTACGCCCTCACCGAGGATCAGGTCCAGCAGATCCGCGAGCTCATCCTGACCACCACCAAGATCGCCGACTACAATCAGGAGATCCTGGACATTGTCAAGGAGCAGGCCGCGCCCTTCTTCGCCGGACAGAAGACCGCCGAGGAGGTCTCCAAGCTCGTTCAGAGCAAGGCCAACATCTACGTCAACGAGCAGCGCTAAAGATTATTCAGCCCCGACGTGAAAACGCCGGGGCTATTTTCTTGCATTTGCACAAGAGCTGTGTTATAATACATCGAATATTTTATGTAGACCGCATTATGTTGAAAGTCCTGAAAGGCAGAGGCATGAACAAAAGCAGAGAAATCCGAAAAAAGAGACGGGCCGACTTTCTGCGCAGCCTGTGCTTTTTGATGCCGAGTCTGCTGGGCGTGGGCGTGTTTTTTATCCTGCCCTTCGGCGTGGTGGTCTATTACTCCATGATCGACGGTGTGGCGTCGCGAAACTTCGTGGCGCTGGAGAATTTCCGGAAGCTGTTCCAGAATTCCGCCTTCAAGCTCTCCTCGATCAATACGCTCAAATTCTCGGCCATGGCGGTGCCGCTGGCGGTGGTGCTGGCGATCGTGCTGGCCCTGATGCTGGAGTGCCGCATCCCGATGAAAAGCCAGTTCCGCACCTTTTTCCTCAGTCCCATGATGGTGCCGGTGGCCTCGGTGGTGCTGATCTGGCAGGTGCTCTTCAACTACAACGGCACGGTCAACGAGTTTCTGATGCTCTTCGGCGCGAAGAGGATCGACTGGCTCCAGTCCGAGTACAGCATGATCGTGGTGCTGCTGCTGTTTCTGTGGAAGAATCTCGGCTACAACATGATTCTGTTTATGGCGGGCCTTGCCAACATCCCGAAGGAGCTGCTGGAGGTCTGTGATGTGGAGGGCGCCTCGCCCTTTTACAAGTTTTTCAATATCAAGCTGCGCTACCTGTCGCCGACGGTGCTGTTCGTGACCATCCTCTCGCTCATCAACTCCTTCAAGGTCTTCCGTGAGGTCTATCTGCTGACGGGGGATTATCCGTACGAGAGTCTGTACATGCTGCAGCATTTTATGAACAATACCTTCCGGTCGCTGGACTATCAGAAGCTGTCGGCAGCGGCGGTGGTCATGGCGCTGGTGATGGTGGTGCTCATTGCGCTTCTGTTCTGGATTGAGGACAAATTCGGAAAGGACGTGGAAGGATGAACGAAAACCGTCCGAAAGCGCCCCGCAGGGGAAGAAAGCGGCATCTCTTCGGCCGCACGGTCATGTTCCTGCTCTGCCTGATCTTCTCCGTGCTCTTCCTGCTGCCGACGGTGCTGACCATCACCAACTCCTTCATGTCCGAGGCGGAGATCAAGTCCAACTACGGCATGGTCTTTTCCACCACCTCGGGCGGCTTCGTGTCGAAGACCGTCAACCTCAAGTTCATCCCGGACAAGGTGACGCTCTCGCAGTACATAACCGGTCTTATCAAGTCTCCGGAATATTTGTTGAAGCTCTGGAACAGCATCCTGCTGGTGGTGCCCATCGTGATCGGGCAGGTGAGCCTTGCGTCGGTGGCGGCCTACAGCTTTACCCGCTGGCGCGGCAGGATCCGCAGCGGCATTTTCTTCTTCTATGTGATCCTGATGCTCATGCCCTACCAGGTCACGCTGGTGCCGAACTATCTGGTCAGCGAGTGGCTGGGCATTCTCAATAAGCCTTGGGCGATCATCCTGCCCGGCATCTTTGCGCCGTTCTCGGTCTTCCTGCTGACCAAATTCATGCGCCGCATTCCCTATTCGCTCATCGAGGCCGCCAAGGTCGACGGGGCGGGGGAGTGGGAGATTTTCACCCGCGTGTGCCTGCCCCAGTGCCGCTCGGCTTTGTATTCCATCGCGATCCTCGTCTTTATCGACTACTGGAACATGGTCGAGCAGCCGCTCATCCTCCTGCAGGACGCGGATTCCCAGCCGCTGAGCGTTTTTCTCTCCAAGGTCAACGAGGGGGAGATCGGCCTTGCCTTTGCGATGGCGACGATCTACATGATCCCGTGCCTGCTCCTCTTCCTCCACGGTGAGGAATACCTGGTAGAGGGCATCGCGAATTCGGGAAGCGTGAAGGGATAAACGGCTTTGCTGCCTTGCCTCCCTCTTTGAGGGAGGTGTCACGGCGCGTCTCACGCAAGCGCCGTGACGGAAGGAGTCAACGCGCTTCTTTTTGAGCGCACAGTATACCGGCGTTAACTCCCTCAGTCACCGGTGTGCGCACTGGTGACAGCTCCCTCGGAGAGGGAGCTATGGAACCCCGCCTTGCCTCCCTCTCTGAGGGAGGTGGCACGGCGCGTCTCACGCAAGCGCCGTGACGGAAGGAGTCAACGCGCTTCTTTTTGAGCGCTCAGAATACCGGCGTTAACTCCCTCAGTCACCGGTGTGCGCACTGGTGACAGCTCCCTCGGAGAGGGAGCTATAGAACGCATATTGTTGATTTGAGGTCTTCATATGGAAACCACAGTCAAAAAACGGGAATGGGTCAAGGACGCCGCCATTATCTTTCTGGCGGTGCTGCTTGTGCTGACCTTCTTTTCCAATACAATCATGAACCGCAGCCTGCCGGAGGTCGCAACCGCGGCGGTCGCCAGCGGCAACATCATCGCCAAGGTCAGGGGCAGCGGCATCGTCACCGCCACCGGCAAGAACCAGGTCAAGGCCAAGGATATGCGCACCATCCGCTCGGTCATGGTCAAGGTCGGACAGGAGATCAACGCGGGCGACGTGCTTTTTGTCCTCGGCGAAGGGGATGAGACCGCGCTGGACACGGCGAAGGAGAATCTGCGCAAGCTCCAGTACGAATACCAGCGCCTGGCTCTGGAGGCGCCCACCTATGACGGCACCTATGAGGACAAGAATGTGGATCTGGCGTATGAACGCCTTCTCAAGGCCGAGCGGGAGCGCGACCGGGCCGCGGAGGTCTATTACCGCGCGCTGGAGAGGGAGACCGGCGGCGATATGGTGGCGGTCAACCGGGAAATTGAGGAGATTGAGCGCCAGCTCGACTATATCGTGGCGCAGCTCAACGACGCGCAGGGAGATTACGACGCCCGCCGTCAGGAGGCCTGGGAGCGCGTGGAGATCGCGCAGGCCGCGTTTGACAGCGTATACTACGGCTACAACAGCGATGAAATCATTATCGGCGAGGACGGAGAGGTGGTCGGCGGCAGTTCGTCCGGTGATCCGTTCGACAGTGATGAATACATAGCTCTGGAGAAGGCAAAAGAGCATCTCTATTCCGTTGAAAACGACAGCTATCTCTCATCCCTGCAGAGTCAGCACCAGGCGCTGCTGGACCGCTACGAGACGCTGAACGCCCACCGCGACAGCCTCTCGATGGCCAGTACCGCCCCCTACCTGGATGACCTGGAGAGGGCGGAGTCCGCGGTATATGAGGCCCAGGTCGAGTACAATTCGGCGGTCTCCTCGCGGGAATATGCCTATCAGGATTTTGAGCAGAAGGTCGCGGTCTCCGGCGTGCGCCTTGCCGAGCAGGCCGAGGCCATCCGCGTCCAGCAGGAGAAGATCAAGTCCCTGGCCGGCGATGAGGGCAACGTCATCACCGCAAACGTCTCCGGCAAGATAGACACCATCGACTGCACCGCGGGCGACACGGTGCTCAAGGACCAGCTCCTCTGCACCATCGAGGTGCCGGATATGGGCCACACCCTCTCCTTCTCCGTCACCAACGACCAGGCCCAGCGCCTGCGCATCGGCGATACCGCCACGGTCTCCAACTACTACTGGGGCAACAGCGTCACCGCGACGCTCAACAACATCCGCACCGATCCCAAGAACCCCCAGACCAACAAGATCCTGACCTTCGATCTCGAGGGCGAGGTGACCACCGGCGCGGAAATGAGCATCTCCGTCGGACAGAAGAGCGCCAGCTATGACCTGATCGTCCCGAACTCCGCGGTCAAGAGCGACTCAAACGGCAAATTCGTCCTGCGTGTGGACGTCAAGAGCTCGCCCCTCGGCAACCGCTACACCGCAAGGCGCGTGAGCGTGGAGGTGCTGGCAAGCGACGACAACAACTCCGCCGTGGTGGCAGACGTAGCCGCCGGCGACTATGTGATCACCACCAGCTCCGCCCCGGTCGCCAACGGCGACATGGTGCGCATCGCGGACAATCCGACATGAGAAAGCTCCTGAAGCACTGGCCGCTGACGCTTGCGGCGCTGCTGGCTCTCTGCTGCGGGCTCTGCGTCTGGCGGCTCTGGGCGGTGTCGAACCTGCTCGACAGCCAGAAGGCCGCCCGGCGCTGGCAGGGGACGGGGGAGCGCAGCTATGCGCAGGTGACCTGTCTCATGCCCCCGCTGGCACAGATGACTCTGGACGACATCTACAAGTTCCGCGGTGAGATGCTCCAGAAGCTCAAGGGCGCGGGCTATGACATTGAAAACGACAGGGGACTCTACGCCGACGCATGGAGCGGCTTTGCCTCCGCGAAGGTCAGCTCCGGCCGACAGAGCGGCGAGGTGCAGCTGGTCGCGGTGGGCGGCAATTTCTTCGACTTTCACCCGCTGCGCCTTCTCAGCGGCAATTACCTGAGCCCGGACGACGTGATGGACGACCGGGTGCTTCTGGACAGCGACACGGCGTGGCTGCTATTCGGCGCCTGGGATGTGGCCGGTATGAGCTTTTCGCTGGAGGGCGTGCCGATGGTGGTCGCGGGCGTGTACGCGCAGGAGAAGGACGTCTTCTCCCAGAGCGCCTATGGCGGCGGAAATTATATTTATATGAGCTTTTCCGCCTATCAGCGCTTCAACCCGCTCAAGACCGAGGTACAGGACAACAGCATCGCGGGCGTGATCACGAATCTCTTTCCGGACGCCGTGACCGGCTCCTTTCAAAAAGAGGTGCTCAGGACCGCGGTGTGCTATGAGATCCTGATGGCGGAGCCTGTCAAGGGCTTCACCTACAGCTCGGTGACGGATAAGTTCCCGGCCAAAAACGTGGTGTTCGTGGAGAATACCTACCGCTTCACGGCGGATCGCCTGCTTTCACTTGCAAAGCATATGATCACGCGCTCCATGCAGGTGGGCGGGATCTATTTCCCCTATTGGGAAAACGCCGCCCGCGCGGCGGAGGATCGGGCGCTGATCTGGGCCGCCTGCGCCCTTGTCACCGGGGCGTTTCCCATCGCGCTGCTGATCTATGAGCTGATCCGCAGCGCCGTGCACGGCAAGAAGAAGCTGGAACAGGACGTCCTGCCCGGGGCCAGACGGAAGAGCCGCGAGTTCGTGCGGGAGCAGAGCCGCCGACGCTGGGAGCGCAAACACCCCGAAGAGGCCGCAAACGACGACGGCTACCTCACCGAAGAGGACGACTTCTTCAAAAAAGGGGACGAGCCCCCCGCCGACAAGACAGCGGATCCGGCGGACGGGGCCGCGAATCCCGACAATAAGGACGTAAAATCCGCGGACAAGGACGCGAAGCCCGCGGATAGTGACACCAAGCCTGAGAACAAGGAGGCGTTTCCCACGGACAAGGAAGCGTATCTGCTGTAAAGAACAAAATCCCGGCGGAAACAATCCGCCGGGATTCATTATATCCGTATCATACGATTCCTTCCAGCGCGAGCAATTGTCTCTTCCTTTCGATCCCGCCCGCATAGCCGGTGAGACTGCCGTCCGCGCCGATGACCCGGTGGCAGGGGATGAGAAGGGAGATGGGATTGTGTCCCACCGCGCCGCCTACAGAGCGCGCGGATACGGGCGCGCCGCCCCGCCGCTTCGACAGGATCGCGGCGATTTCCCCGTAGCTCATCGTTTTCCCGTAGGGGATGGACAGCAGAATCTCCCAGACCGCGCGGCGAAAGGGCGTCCCGAGCATACGCAGAGCGGGGGTGAAATCCGGCTTGTTTCCCGAGAAATACACGTCCAGCCAGCGCATGGCCTCCCGGTGGACGGGAAGCGTCTTTTCCCCAAACGCGCCTGCGATCCCCGCGCCGAAGTATTTCTGACCGTCAAACCACAGCCCGGTCAGGGCTGCCCCGTCGCAGGCGAGCGTGATGCCGCCGAGCGGGGAAGCATAGTGACAGAGAACATCCATAAAAATTACCGTCCAAATGCGCGCCCGTTATCATACCATTTCTGAACCTCCGGGGGCAAGCGATCGGGCAGCATCTCGCTTATCCTGTCAGTGCTTCCGTCATGAATTGCCGTTTCATAATACCAGCACTTGTATTTCAGCATATCCAGCGTCTTCTGGAGCTGCCGTATCTCCTCCTCGACGGCGGCCTTTCGCGTTTCAAAAAGCTGCTTGCGCTGAGCGTATGTTGCGCTGCCCATGGTAGTCCATTCCATGAACTGCTTGATATCTTTGATCTCCAGCCCAGATGCTTTGAGACACTCAATCACGCGAAGCGTATCGACTTCCGTCTCGCTGAATTTTCGAATGCCGGACTGCCGCTGCATGTTTGGAAACAAACCTTCCTTGTCGTAGTAGCGAAGGGTGGAGATGGGCAGATTGAACATCTCTGAAATCTGACCGATGGAGTACATAGAAAATTCACACCTCTCACGAAAAAACTCTTGACCTAAAGTAAACTTTAGGTGCTATCATGTGCATTGTAGCACAGCGAATGCGCAAATTCAAGTATCTGATGATTCGGGAGGTATAGAATTTGAAAGAACCGAGACTGACGCAGGGAAGGGAAAAGCCGTTTCCCATGGGCGGAAAAGCATGAAAACGGAGACTGCGATCAACTATCCGTGCGAGGTGGAGAGGCGGAATGCTTTTACGGGATCCGTCTTTCGCTTTATGCCGGCTGTGAACTGCCGCAGAAAGGGATGCGAGCACTGCGGATGGAATCCGATGGTGGCGAAAAAACGGCTGGAAGAGCGTTTTCATGATGCTTCACATGGCCTGCGTCCCCTGCCGGCGGCAGCTCACGTTCCGCCGATATATTCCTTGTGCGCTTTTCCCACAGTGGTTTGGGAGAAAGAACAAAATGACTGCAATAAGATTTAGGGAACAGGAGGAATGAACATGTCACAAATACTGATTGCTTATTTCAGCGCGAGCGGCAGCACTGCAAATCTTGCAAAAACGCTCGCCGCAGCGGCTGACGCCGAATTGTACGAGATCCGTCCCGCCATACCCTATGAACGGCGTGATCTGAACTGGATGGACAAGAAGTCCCGCAGCACGCTGGAAATGCAGGACAAGAGCTGCCGTCCGGCCCTGGCCGATGTCGACGCGCCGCTTGCCGACGCAGATGTGATCTTTTTGGGCTTTCCCATTTGGTGGTACCGGGAGCCCAGCATCGTAGACAGCTTTCTCGATGCCTACGATTTTTCCGGCAAGACGATTGTCCCGTTTTTCACCTCCGGCGGAAGCGACCTGGGCGAAGGACAGGAGCGGATCGAAGCACTGGCGAAAAACGCAAAGGTGCTGAGCGGAAGACGCTTTTCCGCCCGCGCCTCCGAGCGGGAACTGACCGGATGGATTGCCGGTCTGCGGTTGGCGTAACGGAGAACTGAAAATGAAAAAACTGGCTGCAGTATTTCTTCTGCTTGCTCTGGCGCTTGTCTCTGTAGGCTGCGGCAGCGCCCCGGCACAGGCCGCCCCGGCACCCGCGCAGGTGCCGGAAGCCGCCCCTGCACCCGGGAAGACCGATGAACCGGCCGGGGAAAACAAAAGCCTGATCGTCGTCTTCTCCTGCACCGGCACAACGAAGGGCGTCGCCGAGAAGATCGCGGCGCTCACCGGCGCGGAGCTTGCGGATCTCGTTCCGGCCCGGCCCTACACGGCGGAGGATCTCGATTACAACGACGGTTCGGCCCGCGCCAGCGTGGAGCAGAATACACCCGATGCCCGCCCGGAGATCGCAGGCGACATTTCCCTCGACGACGTGACCACCCTCTACCTCGGTTATCCCATCTGGTGGGGGCAGGCTCCGCGCATCATGAGCGCCTTTGTGGAGAGCCATGACTTTACCGGCATCACGGTTGTTCCGTTCTGCACCTCCGGCAGCAGTGACATAGGACAAAGCGACGACACGCTTGCAGAACAGGCGGGAAGCGGAAACTGGCTGCAGGGCAGGCGTTTTGCAGCGGACGTCAGCAATGAGGATCTGCATCAATGGATCAGGGAAACAGGAGAGGAATCCATGGAGAAAACACTGAAATTATATATAGGAGAAACGGAAGTTTCTGTCTCCTGGGAAGACAACCCCTCCGTAGAGGCGCTGAGAGAGCTTGTCGGAAGCGCGCCGCTCACCGTTCCGCTTTCCATGTACGGCGGTTTTGAGCAGGTTGGCGCTCTCGGAATGAGCCTGCCGCGGGATGATGTTCAGACAACAACGCAGGCGGGGGACATCGTTCTTTATTCAGGCAATCAGATCGTAATCTTTTACGGCTCCAATTCCTGGAGCTACACCAGACTGGGCAGGATCACGGATCAATCCGCAGAAGCGTTGAGATCGCTGCTCGGAAACGGGGATGTGACGATCACGATTTCTGCCCCGCAGCAGGAGACATAAGGAAGCGCCCCCCTTGGCAGACCTCCGCCGCCCATATTCATGAAAATGAGCACATCGTTTCCGATGTGCTCATTTTCTTATGTGTCCTCGTCTTTGCTCGCGTTACTGACAACGAACCGAAAGGTTGGGGGAGTTAATTTTGATTACAAAAGCGGAAGCAAATCCGATTCGGCACTGCCAAATATACCGGCAGGAGGCGCCGCAACGGAAGGAGAGTCCGCTGCGAACATCGGATTCGGTTCGGCGGGAGAATTGAAAACGGTCATCGTCTCCGAAAGACCGGCGCCATCGAACCCGACTTGATCAAGAGAAGGCTCCGGAGCAGAAACAGCTTGGAACTCGCCATAATTCTGCTGTTCCTGACCGCCTTGGGGCGCAAGGGCGTCTGCAGAATAGCCGGAAAACGCCGAGGAAGAATCCGTGGGCTCATGATAATCCTGCTGTTCCGAGCCATCCTGATATGTGAGGCCTGCCAATATCGCGAAAGGCTCCGGCATATCGGACTCCGAGAAATCCTGAACGGCGTCAGGATTCCGCCTGGCGGCAAAAAGAGTAGTACGTTCGCTGCCTGTTTCGATCACTTCATCAACAGATGGTTCCGGAATTGCCGGAAGATCGGAGATAAACGGCGGCAAACCTGATCCGCCGGGACCACCGGGACCGCCGGGACCACCGGGACCGCCGGGACCGCCGGGACCGCCGGGACCACCGGGACCACCGGGACCACCGGGACCGCCGGGACCGCCGGGACCGAGGGGAATATGAGGCCAGCCCGGATCGTAGGGCAGGTCGGGATCAAACCAGATGGGCGCACAGTGCGGATGATCGCACCAATAATCATACCAGAACCGGGGATGATCCCAGTAACAGGGATCGCCGCAGCAATAGTAGCGGAAGCAATCCCACCAGGTCCAGCGGGAATTGCACTGTTGCTGCGCGGGCTGATAGGTCCAGATCCACGCCGGTTCCGAATATACGGGGCCGCCTTCGCCGCTGAAGCAGGCCTGAACCTTGCAGCCGTTCATCCAGGACGGAATGCCGCTGAGAGAAAGCGTGTCGGAATATGCGCCGGAAACATAGAGACCGGAAACGATGGAGGTAGCCTCGGCCGCTGTCGTAACAAGACTGTTGTCAGAGCTGGCCATGTACCATGTGACGGAGGTGGCATTGGCGGCATGGGCGATGAACGTGCACGAACCGCCATAGGGGACAGATTCGCTCGTGGGGTTTTTGGTGATCCGCACTTTACCGGCCGTGCTTGTCAGGGGAGCCGCGCTGTTGAACGGGCCCACGGCAGCGGCGGAAGTAACGGGGGAAGCGGCGGACGACGAATAAGGCTTCGTGTCTGTGGCTGCCGCCGGGGCCGGGGCGGCAAAAGATTCGGCGGATGCAGTCTGATATACGGACGTTCCCGTCTGGGTGTCAGCGGGCGCGGCAGTCGGCACGGCAGCCGCAGAGGGAGCGGAAGCGTCGGAAGCTGCCGGCGCGGAAGCGACAGCGGCAGGTGTCGGCTTGAGCTCCAGGGGAACGGTTTTTGATTCCGCCATATCCGGCGTTTCGGAAGCGCCTCCGATAAGAACCACTTTTTCGCCGCAGTACGGGCAGACCTTGCTGTCAACCGGGATCTGTTTGCCGCATATCCTGCAGAACAGGACGTCATCTGCGAAAGCCTGCGAGCCCAGAGAAACAATCATCACCAGGGCAAGAAGCAGACAGAACACACGCTTCATGGTTTTCCCACCTTTCAGAAAAGAGAAGCAAATCGTACATTTTGGGTTTACATAAAAGATATAACCACAATCCTTAGTATCATTATATGTGATAATGGGAAAAAAAGCAAGCAAAAGCGAAGAATTTACAATATAATTACAAAATTAACAAATTAATTACAAAACATACAGGTTGCTCCCCGCGTCGTCTGAATCAGCGGGAGTCTGCTGCGCACGCGCGTATTCCCGCGGGTTTACCCCGACGTTTGTCCGAAATACCCTGGCAAAATAGTTGGCGTTGGCAAAACCGCAGGCGTCGGACACAAACTGAATCGAATGGCCGCCCTGTCTGAGCAGAAGCTTTGCGTTTTCGATCCGGATCTGATTGAGATACTTTCCGGGGGTCACCCCGGTATATTTGCAGAAGCACCGCGTCAGATATTCCTGACTCACCTCAAGCCGCTCTGCCAGCTCCGCGATTCCGTCAAGAAAGGCGTAGTCCCTCCGGATGATGCCGAGCGCAGCTTCCACCACCGGCGGCATTGTATTTTTTCCGGCCGGGCCGGCGCTGGATGTACCGTAGAGCGCCATGAGCAGGCTGTAGGCAAGCTCCGACGCTTCCCGGGCGGGGACAGTCCTGCGCCGCGCGGAGAGGACGCGCAGCATACGCCCCACAGCCGCGCCGCCGCGTTCAAAAAAGAGCCCCCCCTGTGCCGTACACGCATGAAAAATCCGGTCCGCCGCGCTGCCGCAGAGCGTGATCAGACATATCCGGCTGTCTGCCCCGGTGAGCAGCGTGAGCTCCTCCTCGCCGTTTACGGCGGCAGCCTGTCCCGCGGCAAGCGGCAGACTGACCTCACCCGCGGCAAGCCGCACAGTGCCCTCCAGCGGAGCGAGAACGCGCCAGCAGCCGCAGCGCGGGGGAAACTCCAGCACACCGGAATGCAGGGTGAGCACGCAAGCCTCCGAAACAGCCAGAAGCCCCGAGAGAAAATCTCCCGGAGCTTCCAATGGAAAGGCTTGAACGTTGTGGTTATCAAATACCTGCATCAGTGGCAGATCGCAAGCTCGGTTTCCTTGTCGAAGAAGTGAGCCCTGTCCATATCCACGGGGATCTTGACGAACTCTTCCTTGGGATTCTCAACGGAGGAAGCCATGCGGACGATGACCTTCTGCTCGCCAACGAAGACGTAAAGGTTGGTCTCAGCGCCGAGCAGCTCACAGAAGTCGACCTTCGCGGAGATACCGTTGGCGGGCGTGAGCTTGTCGAAGGTGAGGAAATTCTCGGGACGAACACCGAGGATGACGGTTTTGCCGACATAGGGCTTGAGGGCCTCGTGCTTGAAGGCGGGGATCTCCAGCTTGTCGTTGTTGAGAATGGCGAAGAGCTTGCCGCCCTCGGCAACAATCTTGACGTCCAGGAAGTTCATCTGGGGAGAGCCGATGAAGCCGGCGACGAAGAGGTTGCACGGGGTATCGTAGAGCACCTTCGGGGTGTCGAACTGCTGGATCAGGCCGTCCTTCATGACGACGATGCGGTCGCCCATGGTCATGGCCTCGGTCTGGTCGTGCGTGACATAGACGAAGGTGGTGTCCAGACGGCGGTGCAGGCGGGCGATCTCGCTGCGCATGGAGGTACGGAGCTTCGCGTCCAGGTTGGAGAGCGGCTCGTCCAGAAGGAAGACGGCCGGGTTGCGGACCATGGCGCGGCCGAGGGCGACACGCTGACGCTGGCCGCCGGACAGAGCCTTGGGCTTGCGCTCAAGCAGGTGCTCCAGGTCGAGGATCTTGGCGGCCTCGTGGACGCGCTTGTCGATCTCGTCCTTGGGGACGTTGCGCAGGGTCAGACCGAAGGCGATGTTCTTGTAAACGGTCATGTGGGGGTACAGGGCGTAGTTCTGGAAAACCATCGCGATGTCGCGGTCTTTGGGCGGAACCTGGTTGACCAGACGGTCGCCGATGTAAAGCTCGCCGCTGGAGATGGACTCAAGACCGGCGATCATGCGCAGGGTGGTGGATTTGCCGCAGCCGGAGGGGCCGACCAGAATGATGAATTCCTTGTCCGCGATCTCAAGATTGAGGTTGGGGACGACAGGCCTGTCCGCGCCGTCATAGATCTTGGTGACGTTTCTGAAGCTGATGGAAGCCATGGTGTATCCTCCCTTTTATTATGTGTGCCGTGCACAGTGTTTCTATAAGATAAGATAGCACTGTTACGGCGGAAACACAAGCATATTTTTTTGACAAATGGATAATATTTTGACCTGCTTGCCGATGGCCTGACCGGGATGGAACGCCTTGCGGATGCGCGCTGACCGCGGATGCCGACATGTTTACAGAAATGTGAAAATTGGGCTATTGCCCGCCGGTGAAGCCTGTGCTATAATCACCCAAACAAAAAGCGGAAGGAAATCATGTATGGCAGACATCTCTTATCTGCAGGCCCGGCGACTGGGCCTCAAGGAAATGAAGACGCGCGCGGCGCGGAATGAGGATCCCTATCTTCCCTCGCTGGAGGAGCTTCTCCCGCATATGAGCGGGCTGAACGAAGAGGATCTCGGCAGCACGCGCATTGATATTGACCAGATTGTCGGCACCCGCACCGCCGCCCGTCGAGAGGCTTTTTCGCATTCTTTTTATCCACTTCTGGAGGAGGGGAGCGAATTTGCGGCCAAATGGTCGGCGCTTGCCGCGTCCCACCTGCAGGAGGGCATCCGCGATTCCATCACTGCGGTGGAGTATCTCAACCGTTTTTACGTGGTGGAGGGACACAAGCGCGTCTCCGTTCTGCGCTTTTTCGGCGCCGCCACCGTACGCGCCGAGGTCAAGCGGCTGCTCCCGCCGAAGAGCGATGATCCGGAAATCGCGGTATACTACGAATTTCTCGATTTTTATAAAGTCACGCGCATCAATTACATCCGCTTCAGCCGCCTCGGCGCTTATCCGGCGCTGCTCAAGCTGCTGTGCGGGGATGATGTGACCCCCTGGGATGAAGACAGGCGGCGCGGCTTCTTTTCCGGCGTGACAAGGTTTCGAAAGGCCTACGCTGCCTCCGCGCACACGCTCGCGCTTACGCAGGACGAGGCGCTGCTGCGCTATCTGGAGATCTTCGGCGAGGCGGGGCTCACAAGCCGAACGCCCACGGAGATGAAGGCCGACCTTGCCGCCATCGAACCGGAGCTCCACAGCGTCGAGAAGGAGAGCGAACCGGTTTTGCTGACCGATCCCGCGGAAGCGCAGCCCCGCAATATCATCAGCCGCATTGTGCATCCGGGCGCGAAGAAGGTGCGTGTCGCCTTTCTGCACGATAAAGCACCCGGCAGCTCCTATTGGACGGACGCCCATGAGCAGGGACGCATCGCCGCGCAGGAGGCGCTGGGCGAGGCGCTGGAGACGGAGAGCCGCTTCAACATGCTGGAGCAGGATTTTGACGCTGTGATGAAGGAACTGGCGGATAAGGGTGTGGACATGGTCTTCAGCACTACGCCGCGCCTGCTGGCGTCGACGCTCTCCGCGGCGGCTGCCTATCCGAACATCAAATTTCTGAACTGCTCCCTGAATGTGAGCCACCCGATCCTGCGTTGCTACTACGCCAGAATGTATGAGGCAAAATTTTTGACCGGCGTCATCGCCGGGGCACTCAGCGAACAGCGCAAGATCGGCTATGTCTGCGATTACCCGATCTACAGCATGCCCGCCTCCATCAACGCCTTTGCCCTGGGTGTGCGCATGGTCAATCCCCGCGCCCGCGTCCTGCTGGAATGGTCGACGATACAGGGGGCCGACGTTGACCGCATGTTCGCAAATTACGGGGTAACTGCCGTCTCCGGTCAGGACAGCCTGAGCCGGGATGAGCGCCGGAGCAAGACCGGACTCTTCCTCTGGCAGGGGGATCGGCAGATCAATGTGGGCGGCTCGTTCTGGGACTGGGGCGTCTTTTATAAAAAGATTATCGAATCTGTTCTGGACGGCTCCTGGGATACGCTCAACAGTACCAGCGACGCGGGGCAGACGATCAACTACTGGTGGGGCCTGTCCACGGGCGTGGTAGATCTTCGCATCGGGGACAAAGTACCGGCGGAAACAGCGAGACTGGTCAAACTTCTGCGGCAGAGCATTGCGGACAGCAGCTTTCGCCCCTTCGACGGGCCTGTCTATGATCAGGCAGGTCAGCTCCGTATTGCGGAGGGTGAGATCCTTACGCCGCACCAGATCCTGATGATGGATTGGCTGGTGGAAAACGTGGACGGTCAGATCCCCACAATTGAGCAGCTCACGCCCCCGGCGCAGGAGCTGGTCAAGATCCAGGGGGTACTGAAGGACAACGAAACATAAATGCAAAGGCAGCGCGACAGCGCTGCCTTTCCGATTACCGCCTTCTGCTTTGCTTCAGCGGCCTGTCGGGACCGACGATGTCCTCGCGTCGGTTCCAGTTGGGGTTGGAATAGACGCTCTCCTGTATCATGGGATCGCTGTCCCGGTGCTCTTCGTCGGTAAAAACAGAACCCTCGGCACGCAGGGTCTTGCGCTGCATGACCGCAGGATCGAGCTTTTGAAAAGCCCGGCGAAACAGAAAGCTCTGCAGATACGCGATCAGGGCAAAACCGCACGCCCCCCACAGATAGACGAACAGATCCACCGCCCCGGGGTTCATGAAAAAGCTGATGTAGACCGCCGCGGCGACAAGCAGGATGTTCAGCACCGTCCAGGGCAGGGCGGCGACGCTCAGAAGCCAGGCGTTGCGCAGCGTATTGCGCACGGTGTTTACATAGCGCGCCTGGAGAGGAAAGACATAGAGAAAGCCGAACAGGAACACCAGGGCGAGCATGTAGAAGGTCACCTGATAAATCTTCCCGTAGCTGCCTCCCAAAGACTGCACGACCCGGTAATAGGCGGCGAGAAACAGGATCATGACAAGGCACACAAGCCACAGCGCGGTGGCCTGCTTGAAATTGCGTCTGAAGGCCAGCCAGAAGTCCCGAAAGATCAGCCCGTTGTCCTTATCCTCCTCATAGACAAGCTGCAGCATGCAGGTATAAAGCGCTGCCAGCGACGCGCCGATCGTGAAGATCGGAAGACAGAACAGGACAAACATCAGGTTGCACAGCACGATATCGGCAAACTTGCCGAGGGCTGTCATCAAGGGGCCTTCCGGATCGAAGAATCTCATAAAGCTGACCTCCCAAAAGAGATAAAAGAAAGGGGCGCCATGATCGGCACCCCTTTTCTGATGCTGAAAGAATTTACTTGATAGCGCCCTGAACCATACCGTCCATGATGTGCTTCTGCGCGAGCAGGAAGATCACGATCATCGGAACCATGGCGAGCAGAGCTGCCGTAAGGATCATATCCCAGGACTTCACGAAGGAGCCGACGAAGGCCTGTACAGCGACGGGCAGGGTCTTGTTCGGATTGCTCTGGCCCAGCAGGATGGAGGGGAGCAGGTAGTCGTTCCAGATCCACATGCCGTTGAGAATCGTAACCGTGACGATCGTGGGCTTGAGCAGCGGGAAAATGATGCGGAAGAAGGTACCCTCAGGAGAGCAGCCGTCGATGGCGGCGGCCTCCTCCAGCTCATAGGGGATGCCCTTGATGAAGCCGGTGAGGATGAAGACCGTCATGGCGCCGCCGAAGCCGCAGTAGGCGAAGATCAGGCCCGGCAGGGTGCCGTTCATGCCCAGACCCACGAACTTGCCCACCTCACGGAAGGTCGCGATCAGCGGGAGCATGACGACCTGGAAGGGGATGATCATGGAGGAGATGAACACCATGTAGATCACAGTGGACCACTTGGCCTTGTTGCGGCAGATGACCCACGCGGACATGCCGCCGAACACAGCCAGCAGCACGAGGGAGATCACCGTGACAAGAGTGGAGCAGCCAAACGCGCGCCAGAACACGAAGTTCTTGTTGTTGACGACGGCGTTCAGGTTGGCGGTAAACTGCTTGAAGCTTGCGCCCGCGGCGGAGATCGGGTCCTGAACAATAGCGGCCTGAGTCTTAAAGGAGTTCAGAACCACCAGTGCGAAGGGGAAAAGAATGTAACAGGCGAGGAGAACGGCGATGATCGTGAGGATGATCGCCTTGGATGTCTTCATTTTCATTACATCTCAACCTCCCTCTTATTGGAGATACGGACCTGGATGAGGGACACCGTAGCCAGAATGATGAAGAACAGGATGGCCTTGGCCTGGGCGTAGCCGTACATGTCGCGGGCAAACGCGGTGTTGTAGATGTTCAGGGCGATCATCTGCGTGCCGTTTGAAAGCCGCGTGCCCATGAAGCCTCTGACCGTGCCGACGCCGTTGGTCAGGGCCAGGTTGACGTCGAACTGTTTGAACGCGGAGGTCAGGGTCAGGAAGGTGCAGATGGTGAAGGTGGCGGCGATCATGGGAATCTTGATGGCGAAGAGCGTCTTGACTTCGCTTGCGCCGTCGATCTGCGCGGCCTCCAGCACGTCCTTGGGGACGGTGGCCAGACCGTTGATGTAGATCAGCATGATGTAGCCGGCATACTGCCAGACATATACGACGATGATGGCGATGAAAGCCGTTTTGGTCTGGGCGAGGGCGGAGTGCGGGGAGTTGAGGATCTTGGTCAGAACATTGGAGAAAATGAACTGCCAGATATAGCCCAGAACGATGCCGCCGATCAGGTTCGGGAGGAAGTAGGCGGCGCGGAAGAAGCCGACGCCCTTGATCTTGGTGGTGCAGAGCATGGCCAGCAGAAACGCGACCAGGTTGACCAGAATCATATTGATGATAACGAAAAGACAGGTCAGCAGCAGGGACCAGATAAAGGCGGGCTCCTTAAACATGGCGGCATAGTTTTCAAGACCGACCATTTTTGTGAAGCTGACGCCGTTCCAGTCGGTAAAGGAATAGAAGAAGCCGACGAACATCGGAATGATGACGGTGACGGCAAAGGTAAAGAGCAGGGGGAAGAGGAAAATGAAATTGATGATGGCCCGGTGGTGCAGAACAGTCGGGATGTAGTAAATGCCCGCAAGAACCAGTAGCGCGCCGCAGACAAGGAACGCGCCGCGCATGGAGCCGAGGCCGCTGTAGTTCTTCGTAATATCGAAGTACAGCGCGGCAACCAGCAGCACAATGCCCAGGGCCAGGAGTGTCATCGACAAGGATTTCTTGCCGGAGGCGGATTCAGTCATATCACGAAACGCTCCCTTTCCAGTAACTTTTCTCCACAGCCGACTGCAAAAAACTGTTCATGCAGACGACCGCTTTCTCCTAAAGAAAAACGGGGCGACGGGGAGAAGCCCGCCGCCCCTGACGGTTAACGCGGTGGAATAGGGGTCAGATTACTTGACGTTCTGGGCGATGATGTCTTCCATAGCCTCAGTGAAGGACTCGGGAGTTTCAAGACCCATGGCGTAATCCTGGAAGATGGCGCCGGTGAAGTCCTGGGCGAGGTTGGAGGGCTGGCCCATCCAGTGCCAGGAAGAGGTCTTGCCGGCAGCGGCATACTCGGAGACGGGGCCCGCAAACGGGTCATTGGCGACGACGGTGCAGCTCTTGAAGGGGCTGACGCAGCCGGCTTCCTGAACCATGATCTGCTGGCCGTCGGGACCGGCGAGCCAGTTGAGGAACTCTTCGGCCTCGGCGACGTTGCCGTCCTTGTAGACTGCCCAGTGGGAAGGAGCGTTGGTCAGGATGGTGTCGATGCCCTCAATGAAGGCGTAGGGGACGTAGCCGCACGCAAAGTTGCCGGCGGCAGCGTACTGATCCTTGTACTGGTTGGTGAGGGAGGAGCCGATCCAGGAGCCCTGGGTCACGAAGGCGTACTTGCCGGCGGCAAAGCCGGAGACCTGCATATCATAGTTGCCGGAGACGAGGAGGGCGGGGTCGGCATACTTGTTGAAGAGGTCGACCATCTCGGAGAAGGCGAGGAAGCGGTCATGGTCGAGCTTGCCTTCCATCAGCATGTCAAAGTAGGTGGTGTCTTCACGCGCGAGGCCCGCGTCGAGGTACTGGCCGAACAGGTGCTGGCCGGTGGACCAGTAAAGCTCGGTGGCGTTGGCGCAGTAGCCGATGACGGCGGTGATACCCAGCTCGTCCTTCTTGGCGTCGATGGCCTCAAAGGCGGCCTTCATGGACTCGGGTCCGGTGATGGAGGCAGGGTCAACGCCGGCCTTTTCGAGGATGGACTTGTTGTAGGCAAGGCCGATGGCCTCGGTGGTGTAGGGGAAGCCGACGAGCGCGCCGCTTTCGTCAACAAAGCCGGCGTCGGTGTCAGCGGCCCAGGGCTGGTCGGCCATATCGACGACCATACCGGTCCAGTTGGCCAGGTCGGGAGCGCCTTCAAAAACGAAGATATCGGGCATGTTGCCGGCCTGATAGTACTGCTTCAGCGTGGCCTGAAGGTCAATGCCGCCGCCGAGGGACTCAACCTCGACATGCTTGCCGGTGGCTTCTTCATAGGCCTTGGCAGCGTGCTCCAGAGGCTCAGCGATCTCGATTTTGCCGTTGAACAGACGGATGCCGTCGGCAAACGCGGCTGTGGGCAGCAGTGCGACAAACATCATCAGCACCAGGAAGCTTGCTAAAAACTTCTTCATACTTTTTTCCTCACTTTTCAATAGTTTTTTTGTGACGGGACTGTCCCGTCCGCTTGATTGATTTTAACATTTTAACGGATCGAAATCAATCTTTTTTGTTTGATCCGACAAATCTGAGCGTTTTGTACGAAGTTTAATTAAAAGAATTATAGCATTTTACCAATTGACAGAAAGACACTAAACGGCGATGGATTACATAATATCTGATTTGAAGAAACATGGGAGAGCGAATTATGTAACCCTTTTTCCGGCAGCATAAAGTCGAAGAAAAAACCAGACTGCGGCATATATATCCGTAATAAGCGAAGAGCGCGCAACATATGGTAGAGCTGAAGAAACGCGCCGCTGATGCGGAAGGAAAAACGCGGCGTGATTACCAAATATCCGTGCATTGCGGATATTATGAAAAAACAGTGGCGAAAAAGTGACACATTTGAAACTTAAATTTGACATCCCGTGAACAGCGTAATCGCAGGAAAAACACAAAATATAGTACTTAGAAATGATATAAAAGGGAGTTGACACTATATATTGCGACACTTGCAAGAATGAGCGTGAAAGAAAAAACGGGCTGAATTTGGGGAATTTACATAAAATTCATAAATTGCTTTACATAATTGTGTTTTCATGTTATTATGAAGAAAATAAAAGAGGGGGGCTGTGTGCCATGTTGAAACGATCCTTATCCTTTATCCTTTGCCTGGCGTTTCTGCTCGTCATGGCGCCCGGCGCTCTGGCAGCGGGGGAGTATCTTGTCGTGACGCTGGAGCCGGGCGATTCGGTCTATGGCCTGTGCCAGAGTTTCGGTATCGACTATAATGCGCAGAAATACGAGATCATGAGGCTCAACGGTTTTGAAAACGAGTTTCAGATGAGCAATCTGGGTGTGGGGAGTGTGATCCTGCTGCCGCCGCCCGTGCAGATTGTTTCCAATGTGATTTATGACAGCTTCGGTCAGGACGAAATCGCGTTCTATGTGGTGCCCTACGTGATTCAGCCGGGAGACAGCATCACCAATATCTACCAGCGCTGGGGACTGAACTATGAGCCCGTTTATGCTCTCATCTGCGCGCTCAACGGCGTCGACAGCCTGAATTGGCTCACGGTCGGAGCAACCTATTATCTGCCCACCACAGGAAACAATGTGTATACGGACTCGTTTGTTACGGTACTGGCGCATGTCGTGCGGCCGGGTGAAACGGCGCTCAGCATCTTCTCCGGCTATGGCATTGATTACTACCGCTATGCCGGAATCCTGTGGGCGTTCAACGCCGGGGTCGATCTCACGGATCTGCGCGTGGGACAGAAGGTTATGATTCCCGTCGTATAATGGCTATGGAAAAGCAGTGAGAACGGGCCTTCCGCGGAGGGCCCGTTTTTTACGGTTGCTTTTTTTTACTGAAACCGTTATAATACCAAACAGTCTATACCAAACAGCCTTATAGACAGATTATGCCAGGTGTTTTGGAGATCACGGTATGAAGATTCAATCATTCAAAAAACTGCTTATTATTTTGCTTTTGATATGTATGGTATGTGTTTTGGGCGCATGCTCCCGCATCAGGAGCATTGAGCTTCCCCCTCTGCCGACGCCTTCCGCGGAAACGCCGGCAGCGACGGCCGATCCGTTTCAACCGACACAGCCTGCCCCGGTGCAGCCTGAGATGCAGACGCCCGTACCTGTTCCGACAGTGTTTTCTATCCCGTCTCCTGCTCCCACACCGGTGCCGACCCCGGAACCCACGCCTGTTCCGACGCCCACGCCGTATGTGGAGGATCCGAATATCCCGCATCTGTTTATTGAAGGCGAGACTCTTCCGCAAAGCATGGGACAGTACGGCGTGGCAGAGCTCTACGGAAATATCTACACGGACAAGGGCGTGATCGCCATGGTCTGGGGACGTATTGTCGACGCGGATGGCGTCGTTGTGCAGAACTGCAAGTATTATCCGTATACGGATTCCTTCAGCCTTGCCGGTACCGTCAATGCGGAGCTGCACTTTGCCGTGCTGGAGCCCGGACATTATGCCTATGTGGTCAGCGCCATCGCGGAAAACAATTCCTATTCCAGCGGAGAAAAGGTGCTGATCGAGCATCCGTTTGAGATTTACTATCCCTGATGCATGATGAAACATAAAACAGCGCGGCGTGCTCCGCGCTGTTTTTGTGCTTGACATATACCCCGAGGGGGTATATACTCCCAAGCGTAATGAGGTGATCTGATGGATGAAAAGAGAACGGCTCAGCCGTGCTGCGCATGCCACACAAAGAAGGAACGCACGGAAGAGGAGCGCAGAAAGCTTGTCAACCGGCTTAACCGGATCGAAGGGCAGATCCGCGGCATCCGCGGAATGCTGGAGCGGGACGCCTATTGCCCGGATATTCTGGCGCAGGCGGCAGCAGCCAACGCGGCGCTCAACGCGTTCAGCCGCGAGCTTTTGTCCAGCCATATCCGCTCCTGTGTGGTAAACGACGTGCGCGCGGGGAATGATGAGATCGTGGATGAGCTGCTGGATACGCTGCAGAAGCTGATGAAATAGAGTGGAGGCATCAATGAAACAGTACAATGTGACCGGAATGAGCTGCGCTGCCTGTTCCGCGCGCGTGGAGAAAGCGGTAAATGCCGTGCCGGGCGTGGAAGCCTGTTCGGTGAGCCTGCTGACAAACTCCATGGGCGTAGAGGGCACGGCCGATGAACAGAGCGTTATCGCAGCCGTGGAGGCCGCGGGTTACGGCGCAAGTCCGAAGGGGGCGGAAAGAAGCGCGCCCTCCGCGGAGGAAGATGCCCTCGCCGACCGGGAGACGCCTGTGCTGAAACGGCGGCTGCTTGCCTCGCTCGGCTTCCTGCTGGCGCTGATGTATATCTCCATGGGCCACTCCATGTGGGGCTGGCCCCTGCCCGCGTTCCTCGACGGCAACCATGTGGCGATGGGGCTTGCCGAGATGCTGCTCGCGATCGCGGTCATGGTCATCAACCAGAAGTTTTTTATCAATGGCTTCAAAGGCCTCCTGCATCGCGCGCCGAATATGGACACGCTGGTGGCGCTGGGCTCGGGCGCGTCCTTCGTCTACAGCACCTATGCCCTGTTTCGTATGACCTGGGCGCAGCTCGAGGGCGGTTCCGAGGCCGCCATGGTGTGGATGCATGAATTCTATTTTGAATCCGCGGCCATGATCCTCACGCTGATTACCGTCGGCAAAATGCTGGAGGCGAGATCCAAGGGGAAAACCACGGACGCGCTGAAGGGCCTGATGAAGATAGCCCCGAAGACCGCGACGATTCTTGTCGACGGGCAGGAGAAGACCGTCCCCATCGAGACGGTGAAGAAGGGCGATATCTTTGCGGTGCGCCCGGGCGAGCATATCCCGGTGGACGGGATCGTGCTGGAGGGCAGCAGCGCCGTGGATGAATCCGCCCTCACCGGGGAAAGCGTGCCGGTGGACAAGGCGCCGGGCGATGCGGTCTCTGCCGCGACGATCAATCAGGCGGGATATATCCGGTGCGAGGCGACTCGTGTCGGGGAGGATACCACGCTCAGCCAGATCATCCGCATGGTCTCGGACGCCGCGGCCACCAAAGCGCCGATTGCCAAGATCGCGGACAGGGTCTCGGGCGTCTTCGTACCGGTTGTCATTACGATCGCGCTTGTGACCACGATCGTCTGGCTGCTGGCGGGAAGGGAGTTCGGCTTCGCCCTCGCGCGCGGCATCTCCGTTCTGGTCATCAGCTGCCCCTGCGCACTGGGACTTGCCACGCCGGTCGCCATTATGGTCGGAAACGGCGTCGGCGCAAAGCAGGGCATTCTGTTCAAAACCGCCGCCGCCCTGGAGGAGACCGGGCGCGTGGATACCGTGGTGCTCGATAAGACCGGGACGATCACAGCCGGCAGGCCGAAGGTCACGGAGCTTGTCCCCGTCGAAGGCACGGACGAAACGACGCTTCTGCGCGGCGCGGCGTCGCTGGAGGCGAAGAGCGAGCATCCCCTCGCCGCCGCCGTCATGGAGTGCGCCGGAGAGAAGGGAATCCGGGCGGAAGAGGTCAAAGATTTTGAGGCGCTTCCCGGCAACGGCCTCAGGGCTGTACTGAACGGAAAGGAGCTGCTCGGCGGCAGCGGCAGTTATATGAAGCGCCGTGTGAAAATCTCCTCTGCCCTTCTTGAAAAGAGCGAGAGGATGGCCGAGCTGGGAAAAACACCGCTGTTCTTTGCTTATGACGGGGCGCTTCTGGGGATCATCGCCGTGGCGGACGTGATCAAGCCCGACAGCGCTCAGGCCGTCCGGGAACTCAAAAATCTCGGCGTCACCGTCATGATGCTCACGGGCGACAACGAGCGCACCGCAAACGCCATCGGCCGCGAGGCCGGTGTGGACAAGGTGATCGCCGGCGTGCTGCCCGACGGAAAAGAAAAAGTGATCCGGGATCTCCGCGAATTCGGCAAGGTCGCCATGGTGGGCGACGGCATCAACGACGCTCCGGCCCTCACCCGCGCGGACATCGGCATCGCCATCGGCGCCGGGGCCGATATTGCGGTGGACGCAGCCGACGTGGTGCTCATGCACGGGAGCCTTCTGGACGTCGCCGCCGCCATACGCCTCAGCCGGGCAACCCTGCGCAATATCCATGAAAACCTGTTCTGGGCCTTTTTCTATAATGCCGTATGTATTCCTGTTGCTGCGGGCGCCTTCGTCCGCTTTGGCCTGACGCTCAATCCCATGCTGGGCGCCGCCGCCATGAGCCTGTCCAGCTTCTGCGTCGTCACAAACGCGCTGAGATTGAACCTGTTCAACCCGCATGACGCGTCCCATGACAAGCACCGGCGAAATCGCATCAGCTCAAAAAATAGTACAGATTATATCCAGAAGGAGGAAGAAAAAATGACTGCTACCCTGAAAATCGAGGGCATGATGTGCCCGCACTGTGAGGCCCGTGTCAAAAAAGCGCTGGAGGCGCTGGACGGAGTGGAGAGCGCTGTCGTCAGCCACCAGTCCGGCACCGCCGTCGTCACCGGTACCGCTGATTTCGAGACCATGAAGGCGGCCGTAGAGGCGCAGGATTACAAGGTTCTCGGTCTAAAGTAAGCTGAGCCTGAGAAAACAGCGGATAGGCGATATCCGCTGTTTTCACTTTTTCTCTGTTTTGTAACCAAACTGTGATTGCATGGCCTGTGTCGTTTTATTATAATATAGAGCGAATAGACATAATTCTGTAGTCTATAATTATGATCGAGTACAACAAAGCGGAACGCTTTGACTTCAGGATTATCGTAATGACGTTATGAATATGAAAAACCAAGACAGAAAAAACAGGATAAGGGTATCTCGTCTGACGGCATCGTTCTGCGCGGCGGCGATGCTTTTTGGCGGCCTTCCGGGGCTGCGCGCAGATTTTGCCAACGCCGAGGAAGAGCTGGTGCTTGAGCATGTGCATACGGACAGCTGTTACAGCACCGGACGCCATCTGATCTGCGGACTTGAGGAGAATCCCGGGCATGTCCATACAGCCGAGTGCTGGGGGCGGATTCGCGGCGCACTGCTGTGCGACAACAATACCGGCGACCATATCCACGGCGACGAATGCTATGAGTGGACAACGGAACTGGCCTGCGGCATGGAAGAGGGCGAAGGCGCCCACAGTCACTGCGAGGACTGCTATGAGGAAGAGCGGGTTTTGATCTGCGGCCTGGGAGACATCACCGAGCTGCCGCCGGATGCGGTTGAGGTCGCGGAAGAAACGATCGAACCGGAAGTGATTGAGGAACCGGAAACGAAAGAGACAGAGCCGGAACCGGCGATGAATCCCGGAGACGGGATCGTCTCGCTTCTTCAGATGGAGAGAGAGCTGAACTTTGCGGATGTCAGCGATCCGACCGCCGATCTCGAGGATGAGACGGACTGGTGGCGGATGTTCGCCGATATGGAGCTCAGCGGCAATTGGGCGCAGGATCTGCTCATGGTGGCGGAAAGCCAGCTGGGCTATACGGAGAGCGCGCTGAACTTCGACAACGAGGATCCCTGGAATCCCAAGGGCTATACGCGATACGGCGCATGGTTCGGCCTCCCGTACGGGGACTGGTGCGCCATGTTTGTCTCGTTTTGCCTGTATTATGCGGAAATCCCCGATTCTGTGATCCCCTATAACTGCCACTGCCTGAAAATGGTGCGGGAGTTGGCGGAACGCGGACTGTACAGGCATTGGGACACAGGCTATACGCCAAAGCCCGGGGATCTGATCTTCTTCGATTTCGATATGGATGAAGATGCCGAGCATGTGGGCATTGTCCGTGCGGTCGATCCGGAGCGCGGCTGGATTTACACAATCGAAGGCAATCGTTATGATTACGTGGAGCATTTTACCCTGACGAAAGACGATTATGCCATCATCGGATACGGTGTACTTCCGGAGAATCCGAATTACAATCCGGATAACCCCGTCGTGGAGCGCTCCAACGGTAAAGTTGAGCTTCCGCCGGACCCCGTGGAACCGACGCCCCCGCGCTGGGACAGCGTTCTTGACGCCGCCGCCGGTATCCGCAGCGTTGTTATTGTGCCGACGATAGAAGCTTCCAGAGTCACCTATTGACAATTTAAGAGAACGGAGAGGCCGCTGCAAAGATCTTTGCGGCGGCTTCAAATTTGTATGATGAACTATTATGTGCTGTCCGATATTCACGCGTTCTGTTCGCTGTTTCGGAATACGCTCCGTGACGCGGGCTATGACGATGATCCTGGAGAAAAGAAAATCCTGATCCTCGGTGATCTCTTTGACCGGGGACAGGAAGCGCTTGCCCTGCAGGACTGCATCCTCGATTTGATGCGGGACGACCGTGTGATCCTGATTAAGGGAAACCATGAAGACCTGTTTCAGGATCTTGTCACCAAGGATCGCGGACGCCCGCTGCGTCATCATCTGCAAAACGGCACCTACAGCACGCTGGAGCAGCTTACGGGTCTTCACGCGGGATACAGCTGGCATGCCAATATGGAGCTTGCCAGGGCGGGGAGGGAGACGCCGTTTTATACCGAGATCATCCCGGCCATGCTGGATTATTATGAGACAAAGAATTATATTTTTACTCATGCCTGGATCCCCTGCGAGAGTTGGTACGACGGCCTGATCTATGACGCGAACTGGCGCGACGCCGGACAAACGGCCTGGCGGGAAGCGCGCTGGATCAACCCCATGGACGCAGTACGGACGGTCAGGGCGGAATACAAGACTGTCGTGTGCGGGCATTTTCACTGCTCCTACGGACATTGCCATTATGAGAACAAGGGCTCGGAATTCGGTGAAGACGCTGACTTCAGCCCCTATATCGCTCCGGGCATTATCGCCATTGACGCCTGTACCGCGTACAGCAGGAAGATGAACTGTGTTGTCATACGTGATTAGGCCGATATAGGCCAAAAAGTCGCGCAGCGGAGAGAGGAATATGAGAAAACAGATCCTGATACTGTCATTGAGCTTGCTGATGTGCTTTCTGAGTGCTTGCGCCCTTCCGCGCGCCGGCGGAGCCGTGGAGACAAAAACCGACGCCGGGTCGCGAATATCGGCGCAGACACGCGAGGAGTGGAAAACACTTTTTGGCGAGGGCGCGGAAGGGCAGAGCAAGTCCGGGGAGAAATACTATTTTGCGTTTTACAGCCGCAGCGACCTTCGCAACGGCGCACTGATGATACTGAGCGCGGACAGCTCGTCGCTTCTCCTGTACGAGCAGGGAGAGATCGTGATGGAGGACGGCCATCTTGTGATTGTGGATCGTGCGCAGGGGAACAAGATGCCCTTTGATGTCACGCTGAAGGAAGTGGAGAACGGTTTTGAAATGCTCTTTATGGATGGGGACGCGGTTGACATGTTCTTTGTCGACAGGGATACGATCCTTGGTCACATGAATGAAATTGCGCAGCGCCTCGGCTGAATATCAAACAGATAAAGATTGAAAATGGCAACGAAAAACTTGACATTGACATCAAACTGTGGTAGTATACATGGCGCTGTCAGTAAGACGCTGGTATAGCTCAGTCGGTAGAGCAGCTGATTCGTAATCAGCAGGTCGTGTGTTCGAGTCACATTACCAGCTCCACCCGGAGGCTTTGATTTTCAAGGCTTCCGGGTTTTTTGTTTTTTCCGGAAATCCAGCTCGGAAAACAATAGGGTTGAAATGGTAAGCATCGACGGGCATGGACGGATATAACCGGTTATATGAAGCCACATTCCGCGGCTTTCCTCTGTTTTATAAAACGCTGCAGGGTATTCTTGAAAAAAGGGAGATTTATGATATATTGTATATGATTGACGGTATAAACATACTGCCTTGCCCTGAGAAAACAAAGCAGCAGGCAGAAACTGCGGCGGCGGTCAAGGCCGGCGGCGTTTGGCTGCCATCCGGCTTGCTTTGAAAACTGAAACTTCCGCAGCGCGCTCGAAAGGGAAAGATACAGGCAAAAGGATAATCAGGCCGACGTGATACATGAAGAAAGGAAAAGTGTATATAAGCCATGATGAATCAACTGGAAGAAGCCATCATCTATGCGACTGTCCTGCATCAGGGAAAAATCCGCAAATTCAGCGGCAGTCCTTATATCCTGCACCCGATCGAGGTAGCGCAGATCCTGTCCACGATGACAGCGGATGGGGAGATCATCACGGCCGGTATTCTGCACGATGTCGTGGAGAGAACAGACGCTTCGATTGCGGAAATCGAAAAACGCTTTGGGAAGAGAGTAGCTGCGCTGGTTGAGTGCGATTCGGAAATCGCGTACGCGGGGGAGGAATCGGGCGACGCCTGGAGGCGGCGCAAGGAGGAGTCTCTGCTTTCTCTAAAGAACAGTCAGGATATCGGGGTGCAGATGCTTTGGCTGGCCGATACGCTTTCAAACATGCGCTCCATCGTGGGGGTGTATTCCGAGCAGGGAGACGCCGTGTGGGAGGTTTTGCATCAGAGCGATCCCGAGCTGCAGCACTGGTATTATCGGAGCGTTGCGGAGCTCGTGGAGCTTCAGCTCAACAAGACCGCCGCATTCAAGGAGCTTGTCAAGCATATCAATTTTATCTGGCCGGGAACCTTTGACTCCGATAAGGCAAGATACAGGAAGTATAAAGAGGTCTCGGTGGAGGGCTGCAAGCTCCTGGGGCGGGGCGCCAAGGGAGAAGTGTACCGCTATAACGATGAGCTCGTTATCAAGGTGTTCAACCACAACAACACATACAGTGACGTGGAGCGTGAAATTACCCTGAGCCGGAAGGCGTTTGTCATGGGGATTCCTACCGCAATATCGTTCGGAATCGTCTCTGTCGGGAAACAATACGGCGCCATGTATGAGCTGGTGGATTCGGATACCATCTCAAAGCAGATTGCCCGCCATCCCGGTCAGGTGGAAAGCTACGCGAAAATGATGGCGGAGCTTGCCCATACGATTCACAGTATCGAGGTTAAGGAAGCGGATAGTCTCCCGGACGCGATGGAGAGGCTGCGCTCTTATGTCAGAAGCGGGGTCGAATATGAGGATGAAGCGCTTGCCGAAAAATGCATGAGGCTGATCGACACGCTTCCTGTCACGCATACAATGATCCACGGGGATTTCCATACGGGAAATGTATTTCTGCAGCGGGGGGAGCCTCTGCTCATCGATATGGATCGTCTTTCCACCGGTCATCCCATGGCGGAGATCAGCTCCCTCTACTATTTCTATATCCTTCTGGGAGAGTATGATCCTGAGATCCTTGTTGATTTCATGGGCTTCTCCTGCAGGACGGCCAGACAGTTCTACGGCTTTTTCCTGAAATATTATCTGAATACGGAGGATGAAGACAAACTCCGGAATGTGACGGAGAAAGCGGCGTTTCTGGCCTATATACGTATGGTTCACAGAATCCACAAGAAGGGAGAGCCGACCGGGGAGAACCGGAAATGGGTCGACTGTTATCTGGGAAGAATTGCCGAGCTTGCCGAAAGGCTTGATTCTCTGGCGTTTTAATAAAAGGAGAATACAACATGTTCAGAGAAATGCTGAGAAAGAAGCAGCAGCTTTCACAGGAGGAGTGCGTCGAGATCCTGAAAAAGGAAGTGCGCGGCGTCCTGTCCGTTCTGGGAGATGACGGTTATCCGTACGGAATGCCGCTCAATCACTATTACTGTGACGGAAAGCTCTATTTCCACGGCGGGCAGAAAGGCCACAAGATCGACGCCATGAGGCGGTGCGGCAGGGCGTCCTTCTGCGTATACGATCAGGGCTTCCGCAGAGAAGGGGAGTGGGCCCTGAATATCAAATCCGTTATCGTCTTCGGACATATTGAGTTCGTGGAGGACCGGGAGACAATCTACCGGCTCTCCGCCGAACTGAGCCGGAAATTCACGGACGATGAACAGTACATCCGGGAGGAAATTGCCCGGTCCGGGGAAAGAACGCTGATGTTTGCCCTGATCCCCGAACACATCACCGGAAAAATCGTAAATGAGGCGTGACAGTCCGGACAAGCGGACGGCGCATGGAAAGGAATCTGTTTGCTGTGAAAGTCACACAGGACGTTTTGCGGGAGTATGCCCGTCTTATCGTGCGCTTCGGCGCGAATGTGCAGCCCGGTCAGACGGTGCTGCTCTATATTGCGGCGGAACAGTCCGCTTTCGCCGCGATGATTACGGAGGAATGCTACCTGGCGGGAGCAAAGAAAGTGAACCTCGAATGGCAGTGCGACAGCATCTCCCGCCTGCATTTTCGGTACGCCGCGCAGGACGTGCTGGCTGAGGTGGCGGAGTGGGAGGAGAGCAAGGCCGGACGGATGATCGAAGAGCTCCCGTGCCGCATCTTCATTGAATCGGAAGACCCGGACGCCATGGCGGGGATCTCGCCGGAAAAGCTCTCCGCCGTGCACCGGAGCCGTGCGGGTGTGCTCAAGCCTTACCTGGACGCCATCGAGGGAAAGCACCAATGGACGATCGCCGCAATTGCGTCGGAGAAATGGGCGATGAAATGCTTCCCCGGCGAGACGGCGGAGCGGGCCATGGAAAAGCTCTGGGACGCGATCCTTATGACTGTGCGCGTCGACGGCGTTTCCGACCCGGCGAAAGCCTGGCAGGCGCATACGGCGTTTATCGAAAAGAAGGCCGACTGGCTCAACGCGCAGGGCTTTCGGTACCTGCACTATAAAAGCGCCAACGGAACCGACTTTACGACAGAGCTGATCCCCGGCGCCCGCTGGGAGGGCGCGGCGACGGTCAATACCCATAACGGCGTCAGCTATATCCCCAATATGCCCACGGAGGAGATTTTTACCTCTCCGCTGGCGGGAAGCTGCGAGGGGACGCTTGTCGCCACAAAGCCCCTGTCCTGGAACAGCCAGCTGATCGAAAACTTCTCCATTCAATTTAAAAACGGCAGGGCTGTCTCCTGCAAAGCGGAAAAAGGCCAGGAGCTTCTGGAGAAAATGCTCAGGATGGACGATTGCTCCGACATGCTGGGCGAGGCGGCGCTGGTGCCGAAGGAGAGTCCGGTCAACCGCTGCGGCTTCCTGTTTTTCGAGACGCTTTTTGACGAGAACGCCTGCTGCCATGTCGCCCTCGGGGCGGGCTTCAAGGAGGTCCTGCCGGACGGAGACAGTCTCACTGTCGCCGAGGCGCAGGCCAGAGGCGTCAATGACTCCGTGATCCATGTCGATTTCATGATCGGCAGCGATGATCTCGCCATTGACGGCATCCGGCCCGACGGAAGCCGCGTTCCCGTCTTCAGAGACGGGACCTGGGCCTGAGAGAAAAAATTGTCCGGCTTCCGGCCGGAAAGGAGCGTATTATGCGTATTCTGGCAGTAAATGACGACGGGATCAGCGCTCCGGGGCTTGAGGCGCTGGCAGGGGCCGCCCTCGGATTCGGCGAGGTATGGGTTGTCGCGCCGTCCCGACAGTGCAGCGGCATGAGCCAGCATCTCACGATTCTGGAGGAAATGGAGCTGAGGGCGGTGGATTTCCCGCTGCCGGTCGCGGGCGCGTGGAGCGTAGACGGCACCCCGGCCGACTGTGTGAAGCTTGCAATGGAGCTGCTGATGCCGGGAAAACCCGACTATGTATTTTCTGGCGTCAACAACGGATGGAACTGCGGTTTTGACATCGCCTATTCCGGCACGATCGGCGCATGCTGCGAAGCGGTTCTCAACGGCGTCCCGGCCATCGCCTTTTCGGCCCCCTTTGAGGAGAAGCTTGACCTCGCGGCGGCGCACATGCCCGCCATCATTGCGGAACTTCTCAGGCGCGGACAGGGAACGGGCGAAATCTGGAATGTGAATTTCCCGGGCGGTGATCCCGGAGAGCTGCGCGGCGTCCTTTGGGAAAGAAAGCCCGCGCGCACGCAGGTCTATAAAGCACGCTATTCCGTTCGTACCGATGAAGCCGACAGACAGCTTTGCAGGCAGCAGGGCGTCCTGATCGGAAAAGAGCTGGCAGACGGCGGCAGCGACATCGCCGCCGTTCTCGACGGGTACATTTCGGTCGGAAAGCTAAAAAACTTCCTGCTCTGACACGGATTTTTCATGGATTTTTCCGCTTTTCGCCGACTTGCCAAGGAATAACAGTTATGATACAATAACACGCGTTTCAAGCATATACTATCCCTTGTGTTCACTGGCCGAAAAGCCGTGAAGATAATACAATCAGGAGGAATTCTTTGTATGAAGAAGATCGTTTCCATGCTCCTCGTGCTCGTCATGGTCTTCGCCCTGTGCGCGTGCAGCTCCAAGCCCGCTGCGGCGCCCACCGAAGCGCCCGCAGCGACCGAGGCGCCCGCAGCAACCGAGGCGCCTGCCGAGCCTGCCCGCCCTCATTTCGACAAGCTGACGCTCGAGTTTGTCCCCTCCAAGGACGCTGACGTCATCATTGCCGGCACCGCGAACCTGCCCGAGCTTGTCAAGAAGGAAATGGCGAACCTCGGCTACGACATCGACGAGGTCGACATCACCGTCGGTACCAGCTACGACGCCACCGGCGAGGCCATGTCCGCCGGCTCCATCGATATCGGCTGGCTGCCCGGCGGCACCTACGCCCTGTACTCCGATGATACCGACGTTATCCTGACCGCGACCCGCAACGGCCTGTCCAACGACAGCACCAATCCCGCCGACTGGAACGGCGAAGCCAACGCCACCCAGAAGAACGGCCCCCAGGTCACCTTCTACCGCGCTCTGATCTACGCCGCTCCCTCCGAGTACGGCAAGAAGCTGGCCGAGAAGGTCAACAACGGCGAAAAGCTCACCTGGGAAGATCTCGACGGCGCCAAGTGGGCCGTGCAGAAGACCTCTTCCTCCGCCGGTTATATCTATCCCACCATGTGGCTGATGGAAAACTACGACGGCAAGAAGATCTCCGATCTGTCCAACGTCATCCCCCTCGACTCCGGCTATGGCACCGCCTTCTCCTATGCCGCTGCTGAGTCTGTCGACGTGATCGTCTGCTATGCCGACGGCCGCAACGACTATGAGGCTTCCTGGACCCTGCCCACCGATCAGCAGGATTCCACCGGCAAGCAGGGCATGGGCCGCAGCGAGTCCATCTGGAACGAGCTGAACGTCATCGGCGTGACCGAGGGTATCTACAACGACACCGTGGCCATCTCCAAGGCCAGCCCCTACTACACGCCCGAGACCGTCGAGGCGCTGCAGAACTGCTTCATCAACATCATCAATACCGAAGAGGGCAAGGCCATCTTCGATGTTTACAGCCACACCGGCTATGCCAAGGCTGTCGACGCCGACTATGACGGCGCCCGCCTCGCCCAGAAGCTTCTGGCCGAGTAAGTCTTTGTCCCGCACAGGGCCCTGTATCCCCGCATACAGGGCCCTGTTTTTACAAAGTTCCGAACGATTCCCGCCGCAAGCGTTGAACGGTGTTCGCAAAATACCGCTGAACGGTTCCGACAGTATGAGAGAAAAAAGGAGAGCCTCCGCATGATTGAATTTGAGCATGTCTATAAGACCTATCCCAACGGTTTTACCGCCCTGAAGGACATCAACCTGAAAATCGAACAGGGTGAGTTTGTCGCCATCATCGGCCTGTCCGGCGCGGGCAAGTCCACGATTCTCCGCTGCATCAACCGCATGCATGACGTGACCCAGGGCAAGCTGACCGTCGACGGTGTGGACGTCAATTCCCTCAAGGGCGCGGAGCTTCGGCGTTTCCGCCGCAAGGTCGGCATGATCTTCCAGAGCTTCAACCTGGTCACCCGCTCCACCGCCATCAAAAACGTCCTGACTGCCGACGTGCCAGATATGGGCTTCTTCCGGGTGCTCTTCGGCATCTTTTCCAAGGAGCAGAAGCTGCGCGCACTGGAGAGTCTGGACAAGGTCGGCATCCTTTCCAAGGCATACACCCGCTGCGACCAGCTCTCCGGCGGCCAGCAGCAGCGCGTCGCCCTGGCCCGCACGCTGAATCAGAATCCGAAGATCATCCTCGCGGACGAGCCGGTTGCCTCCCTCGACCCCATCACCGCCCGCCAGGTCATGCAGGACTTCGTCCGCATCAACAAGGAGTACAAGATCTCCATCCTGCTGAACATTCACCATATCGACCTGGCCCTCCAGTACTGTGACCGCGTCATCGGTGTGCGCGCGGGGGAGATCGTCTTCGACGGCCCCGCCGCCACTATCACCCAGGAGCAGATCGACTTTGTTTACAACGGCAAGAAGGCGCCCAGACTGGGCGATGGGGAGTGAGCCGATGGATAACGAGAACGTAAGCCAGGTCAAGCTTACATGGTTTGACAAAATCTTCAAGCCCCAGGTCATCACCCTGCCGAACGGACATTCGACGATCCGCCGCCGCAGCCGCGCGCCCATCATCATCGCGCTGGTGCTGCTGGCCATTGTTCTGTCCCTGCGCATGACGGGTTTTGATCTGAGCATCGTCATCAAAAAGTTTGACAAGCTTCTGGATCTGATGGTCAAGCTCTTCCACCCGAAATGGAGCTTTTTCGGCAAGGTCGTCCGACCGCTGATCGACACGATCAAAATGTCCATCCTCGGCACGGTCATCGGCTGTCTGCTGGCCCTGCCGGTATCGGTGCTGGCCTCGACGAATATTGATAAAAACCGCGTGATCGTCTCGGTTCTGCGCTTTATCCTGGCCCTGATCCGCACGCTGCCCACACTGGTCATCGCGCTGGTCTGCGCCCTGATCTTCGGCCTTGGCACCTTCGCCGGCACGCTTGCCATTTCCATCTTCACCTTCGGCATCGTGGCCAAAATGCTCTATGAGAGCATCGAGACCATCGACATGGGCCCCTTTGAGGCCATGGAGGCCATGGGCGCGAACAAGTTCCAGGCCTTCTGGTCGGCCTGCGTGCCGCAGATCCTGCCGGTCTACCTGTCCCACAGCCTCTACTGCTTTGAGATGAACGTGCGCGCCTCCGCCATCCTGGGCTATGTCGGCGCGGGCGGCCTCGGCATCACGATCAATGAGCGCATCGGCTGGCGCGATTATGAGGGCCTCGGCATGGTACTGCTGACGCTGTTCGTGGTGGTCGTCATCATCGAGTTCACCAGCGAATATCTGCGCGGCAGACTGAGCTGAGAGGAGGGAAGACATGGCTGTTAAACTGAAAGACGCGGAGAGAGCGTTTGACGAGCATCTGAGCGTTGCCGAAATGTACATGCGCAGACCGCGCATGTGGTGGCTGTATACGCTGATCGTCCTGATTGTCGCGGTTCTCGTCGGCTGGTCCGGCTCCACCATTGAATTTGAGGGCCTGACCGTCACCGGCCGGTCTGTTGCCCAGGGCGTCATCAGCGGCATTACCCATCCCGACCTCAAGCTCATGTTCGGCACCGGGGAGACGGATGTGCCGTATCTGCTGCTGCAGACCATGGCCATCGCGGTGCTCGGCACGATCTTCGGCGCGATCCTTGCGATCCCGTTTGCCTTTCTGGCGTCCACCAATATTCTGCCCAAGCCCATCGCGTATTTCTTCCGCGTGGTAATCCTGCTCATCCGCACGATCCCGAGTCTCGTCTGGGCGCTGATGTGGATTCGCGTGACCGGCCCCGGCGCCGCCTGCGGCGTCATCACCCAGTCGGTCTGCTCCATCGGCATGATCTCCAAAATGTATATCACCGCCATTGAGGATCTGGATACCCGCATCCTCGAGAGCCTGGACGCCATGGGCTGCACACCGTTTCAGAAAATCCGCTACGGCGTCATCCCTCAGCTCACGGCGAGCTTTATTTCCACCACTATCTACCGCTTTGACATCAATCTCAAGGACGCAACCACCCTCGGCATTGTCGGCGCGGGCGGCATCGGCGCCTCGCTGGTGCAGTGCCTCAACTCCCGCCGTTGGGCGATGGTCGGCTCCTTCGTCTGGGGCCTCATGATCCTGGTGCTGATCATCGAGTATCTCTCCACCCAGGTCAGAAGCAAGCTGGCGAGAGGGGAATAAAAAGACGTAAACTGCCTCCCTCAGCTGCATGCAGCGATCGAGGGAGGATCCTGACGCGCGAGGAACGCGCGACATTCCATGCTTGTCTGACAGCTTCAGCGGTGGAGGGAGTTTGATCGCTGCGTACATCTCCCTCAGGCGTGGCGCTTGCGTTAGACGCGCCATGCCGGCTCCCTCAGAGAGGGAGCCAAAAGGATTCAAAAAGAGGTGCCCATGGACCGCAAACTGACGATCTTCTTCACATCGGATATTCACGGGTATTTTGCGCCCACGGATTACGCAAACAACTGCCGCGCGGATGCGGGGCTTGCCAACTGCGCTGCGAATTTCATGGACGACGGCAATACCCTGATCCTCGACGGGGGCGATACCCTCCAGGGCAGTCCCTTCACCTATTGGCTCTACAGCCGCACGGAGGAGAAGAGCCTGATCCCGGCAAAGCTCATGAACCTCGCCGGCTTTCACTTTATCACGCTGGGCAACCACGACTTTAACTACGGCGTAAAGGAGCTGGAGCGCTATCTGGAGGCGCTGGACGCCAAATGCCTCTGCGCAAATGTGGAGGGGCTGCGCTTCAACGACAGGTATGCGATCCGGACGCTTGACAACGGGCTTCGCGTCGGCATCTGCGGCGTCACCTCGCAGTTCGTTCCGAACTGGGAGAAGCCGGAAAATATCGCGGGCCTGACCTTCTCCGACGCCTTTGAGACGGCGCGGGATGTACTGGCGGAGATGAAAAAGGAGAAGGTCGATCTCACAATCTGCCTCTACCACGGCGGCTTTGAGCGCAACACGGACACCGGCGCGCTGCTGTCCGTGACAACGGAAAACGAGGGCTGGCGCATCTGTCAGGAGCTGGACTATGACATCCTGCTCACGGGGCACCAGCACATGCCCTTTGCCGACAAGTGCGTAAACGGCACCTGGACCTGCCAGCCGCCCGACAAGGCACGGCAGTATATCCGCATGGACGTGACGGCGGACGGCGACGGAAACGTTACGGCGCACTCGAAGCTCTGTCCGGCGGGGGATGTGACGCCGGAGCGCTTTTCCGAAATCCTCGATCCTCTGGAAGAGCAGCTCGCGGCCTTCATCGACGCGCCCCTCGGCCATATCGACGTCGCGCTGCTCCCGGATGAGCCGCTTGCGCGGGCGCTGAACGGCAGCCTGATCGCGGATTTTTTCAATCAGGTGCAGCTCGAGGCCTCCGGCGCGGATCTGTCCTGCACGAGCCTTGCCAACAGCCTGCGCGGCTTCTCGAAAGACGTCACCGTACGCGACGTGGTGGCAAGCTATGTGTTCCCGAACACGCTGAAAACCATCCGCGTTGACCGTGCGGTTCTGAAAAAAGCCCTGGAGCGCAGCGCAGCGTATTTTGAACTGGACGAAAACGGACTGCCGCGCGTGAGTGAGAGCTTTCTGGTACCGATCATTCAGCACTACAATTTCGATTACATTTCAGGCGTGGAGACGACCATCGACCTGCGCCGCGCGCCGGGAGAACGGGTGACCTCTATCCGCTGGAAGGGAGAGGAGCTGCCGCCCGATCTGAGCCTTACCATGTGCCTGAACAGCTATCGGGCCTCCGGCGCGGGGGGCTACGAATTCTATGCCGAATGCGAGACGCTTCGCGAGCAGCCCGAGGAAATTGCCGAACTGATTATTTCTTATATTGACCGCCATCCCCAAATCACCGTCGATGAAACAAAATGGCTGACTGTACTATACTGAATCGACTATGTACTATATTGAGAAGGAGAACACTATGAGCAACAAGGTATTCAAGGTCGTTTTGCTGCAGGCGCTTCCCGCCTCCGGCAAGTCCGAGGTCAGAAACTTCATGGCCCATGTGGAGCCGGAGCGCCTGCGCGACGAGTTCCATATCGGGGCAAACCTCCAGCTGGACGATTTCCCCTATGTCCACATGATGCGCCGCATCGACAACGAGCTTGAGGCCATGGGCCAGGCCCGCATCTTCTACCCCGGGGAGGCGCCCTTTGTCGACGGGCGCGACTGGGGTACGCTCTGCGCCCTGCTCAACGAGGATTATCACGATCTTATGAACCGCGTCCGCGTCAGCCCCGACTCCGCCGCGCAGTACCTCTTTGACCGCATCGACCGCGCCGGCCAGATCGCGGGCATCGCGCCCCGACTCAGCCTTCTGGACGAGGAAGTCAGGGCAAAGGTTGCCGAAAAGCTGGAGGCGGAGGCCCGCGCCATGTTGGACGAAAAGCAGGCCGCCTATCCCGAGAGCTTTGAGGGCAAGACCGTTGTCATCGAGTGTGCCCGCGGCGGCCCGGACGGCGCCTCCATGCCCCTGACCGACACCTTCGGCTATCAGTACTCGCTGCCGTTCTTTTGCCCGGAGATCCTCGAAAACGCCGCCATCCTCTATATCTGGGTCACGCCTGAGGAATCCCGCCGCAAGAATGCGGACCGCGCAGACCCCAACGATCCCGGCTCCAATCTGCACCACGGCGTCCCCATGGCCGTCATGCTGGGCGACTACGGCTGCGACGATATGGAGTATCTGCGCGCAAACTCCAAAGCAGACTGCGTCAGCTTCGAGGCGCACGGAAAGCACTGGGACGTGCCCATCGGTGTGTTTGACAACCGCGTGGACAAAACCAGCTTCCTCCGCGCCGAGCCGGAAGCCTGGGACAGGGACAAGGTCGCCGAAGTGACCGCCGGCATCCGCGCCGCCACAGACGCGATGTTTGAAAACTACGGGAAATAAGCAGAAGCCAAGGAAGCACTGATTAAATCGGAGTGTGCAGACTGACGGGCGGTTTTTTCGTATGACGAAGCCTGAAAAGCGAAGGAATACTCTGTGTATTTCAAGCTTTTCAGGCAAAGTCAGGCGGAAAATACACCGTCAGGATGTGCACGGGGATTTATTCAGCGTTTCCCCAATCAATACAATCAGTAAAGGAGAAGACTATGGCCACCTTTATCAACGAGCCCTCCCATACTTTTAACGAGTATCTGCTGATCCCCGGCTATACGCCCATTACCTGCCGTTCCGAGAAGGTCTCGCTCAAGACGCCCCTTGTGAAATACCGCAGAGGGTCGGAGGAGCCGGCCATCAGCATGAACATCCCCATGGTCTCCGCCATCATGCAGTCCGTCTCCGGTGACCGCCTGGCGGTAGCCCTCGCCACCGAGGGCGGCGTGAGCTTTATCTACGGTTCCCAGAGCGTGGCTGACGAGGCCGCCATGGTCAAGCGTGCCAAGACCTATAAGGCGGGCTTTGTGAGAAGCGACTCCAACCTAAGCCCCGACCATACCCTGCACGACGTGCTGGAACTCAAAGAGCGCACCGGTCACTCCACCATCGCCGTCACCGAGGACGGCACCGCCGAGGGCAAGCTTGTCGGCGTGGTGACCAGCCGCGATTACCGCGTCAGCCGCATGGAGCTTTCGGAAAAGGTCTCCACCTTCATGACTCCCTTTGACAAGCTGGTATGGGCGCGCGAGGGCATCACCCTCAAGGAGGCCAACGACGTCATCTGGGAGCATAAGCTCAATTCCCTCCCGATTATCGACGAGAACGGCCGCCTGTGCTATTTCGTCTTCCGCAAGGACTACGAGAGCCACAAGCAGAACCCGAACGAACTGCTGGACTCCCATAAGCGCTATATCGTCGGCGCCGGCATCAACACCCGTGATTATGAAGAGCGTGTCCCCGCCCTTTTGGAGGCCGGCGCGGATGTGCTGTGCATCGACTCCTCCGAGGGCCACACCGACTGGCAGCGCTTCACCCTCGCCTGGATCCGGGAGCACTACGGCGATACCGTCAAGGTCGGCGCGGGCAATGTGGTCGATGCGGCGGGCTTCCGCTTCCTGGCCGAATGCGGGGCGGACTTTGTCAAGGTCGGCATCGGCGGCGGCTCCATCTGCATCACGCGCGAGACCAAGGGCATCGGCCGCGGCCAGGCGACCGCTCTCATCGACGTCTGCGCCGAGCGGGACCGCTACTTTGCCGAGACCGGCGTCTATGTCCCCGTCTGCTCCGACGGCGGCATTGTCTATGACCACCATATCGCCCTTGCCCTCGCGATGGGCGCGGATTTCGTGATGCTGGGCCGCTACTTCGCCCGCTTTGACGAGAGCCCCACCGACAAGGTCAACATCGGCGGCACATACTATAAGGAATACTGGGGCGAGGGTTCCGCCCGCGCCCGCAACTGGCAGCGCTACGACATGGGCGGCGACAAGAAGCTGAGCTTTGTCGAGGGCGTCGACTCCTACGTTCCCTATGCCGGTTCCCTGAAGGACAATGTCGCCGTGACGCTCAGCAAGGTGCGCCATACCATGTGCAACTGCGGCGCCATGAGCATTCCGGAATTTCAGGAGAAAGCGGTTTTGCAGCTCGTCTCCGCCACCACAATCGTCGAGGGCGGCGCGCACGACGTCATTCAGAAGGACACATCGCCCACAATCAAGTAAGGCCGCGGCTTGATTTTTGGACTCTGTGTCAATTGACGCGGTTCGCGCCCGCGTGATAGAATCACGGCATCTTGAGAGACTGTCCGCAACCGACGGATAAACGTGGAGCACCACGGAGGAGCGGATAATCTGAATCAGCCGACCGTCTGGGCGCACTTACCTCTCCGGAGCTAAGTGCGCCCTGTTATATTTTGGAGGAATCATGAGAAAAGTCGGAATTGTAATGGGCAGCGACAGCGATCTGCCCGTGATTGAGAAAGCGGTCAAAATCCTGCGGGAGCTGGACGTCCCCTTTGAGGCGCATGTCTATTCCGCCCACCGCACGCCCGAGGAGGCGAGAAGCTTCGCCCTGAACGCCCGCGAAAACGGCTTCGGCGTAATTCTGGCAGCCGCCGGGATGGCCGCGCATCTGGCCGGCGCTATCGCCGCGAATACCACGCTGCCCGTTATCGGCATCCCCTGCAGGGGACCTGCGCTGGACGGGATGGACGCGCTTTTGTCCACCGTGCAGATGCCCTCGGGAATCCCCGTGGCGACCGTGGGCGTGGGCAGCGGCGCGAACGCCGCGCTGCTCGCCGCCGAGATCCTGGCGGTGGAGGATGAAACGCTCGCCGCGCGCCTTGCGGATAAGCGCCGCGCCGATACCCGCGCCGTCCTGGAAAAGGACGCCGGGATCGCCCGGAGACTGTAATTCAAAAAAGGAGAGATATATGATGGAAAAGAAACTCGTTTACACAGGAAAGACCAAGAATGTTTACGCCCTTGACAACGGCAACTATCTGCTCAAGTTCAAGGACGACTGCACCGGCAAGGACGGCGTCTTCGATCCCGGCGAGAATTCCGTCGGCCTGACAATCGACGGTGTGGGCGACGTGAACCTGCGCATGTCAATCTATTTCTTTGAGAAGATCAACGCCGCCGGCATCCGTACCCACTATGTCAGCGCCGATCTTGCGGATACCACCATGGAAGTCCTGCCCGCGAAGGTTTTCGGCAAGGGCCTTGAGGTTATCTGCCGCTACAAGGCGGTGGGCTCCTTCCTGCGCCGCTACGGCGATTATATCGAGGAGGGCGCGGATCTGCCCGCCTATGTGGAGATGACCTTCAAAAACGACGAAAAGGGCGACCCGCTGGTCACAAAAGACGGCCTGATCGTCCTGGGCGTCATGACAGGGGAGCAGTACGACGAGATCAAGCGCATGACGCAGGAGATCACCGCGATCGTTGCGGAGGAAATGAAGGCCCGCGGCCTCGTGCTCTACGACATCAAATTCGAGTACGGCTACGACGCAGACGGGAAGGTCATGCTCATCGACGAGATCGCCTCAGGCAACATGCGCGTTTACAAGGACGGCAAATACATTGATCCCATGACGCTCTCTGAGCTCTTCTTTGCCTGATGGGGGGCTTCTTCGGCGCCGTATCCAGGCGCGACGTCGTTATGGACGTCTTTTTCGGCACGGACTATCACAGCCATCTGGGCACCAAAAATGCCGGCATGGTGGTCTGGAATGAGGAAACGGGATTTTACCGGCAGATCCATTCCATCGCAAACACTCCCTTCCGCACCAGATTTGATAACGATCTCGCTGATTTTGCCGGCGTGAGCGGGATCGGCTGCATCAGCGATTCCGACCCGCAGCCGCTGCTGGTGCGCTCCCATCTGGGTACCTACGCCATCACCACCGTGGGGCAGATCAACAATGCCGAGGAGCTGGTGAAGACCTATTTCTCCGACCACGGCCACCAGCTTATGGCGATGAGCAGCGGAAAGATCAACATGACCGAGTTTGTCGCGGCGCTTATCAACGAGTGCGACAGCCTGAAGGACGGGATTTTGAACGCGCAAAGCCTCATCGACGGGTCCATGACCATTCTGCTCATGACCTCCGAAGGGGAGATCATCGCGGCAAGAGACCGTTATGGTAGACTCCCTGTGCTCATCGGCGCGGACAAGGACGGACGCTGCGTTTCCTTTGAGTCCTTCGCCTATCGCAAGCTCGGCTATCACGACGAATATGAGCTTGGGCCGCAGGAAATCGTGCGCATCACGGCAGGCGGGTATGAGACGATCTTACCCGCGGCGGACAAAATGAAAATCTGCGCCTTTCTCTGGACGTATTACGGATATCCGAACTCCAATTATGAGGGCGTCAACGTCGAGCTGATGCGCTACCGCAACGGCGCAATCATGGCGCGTGACGAAATGACGGCCGGAACCATGCCGGAGGTGGATTATGTCGCGGGGGTTCCCGATTCGGGCGTTCCCCATGCCATCGGCTACGCCAACCGCAGCGGCGGTCACTTTGCGCGGCCCTTCGTCAAGTATACGCCCACCTGGCCCCGCTCCTTCATGCCGTCCAATCAGCAGGTGCGCGATCAGGTGGCCAAGATGAAGCAGATCCCCGTGCCGGAACTGATTGAGGACAAAAAGCTTCTCTTTGTGGACGACTCCATCGTCCGCGGCACGCAGCTTCAGGGGACGGTCGAGTTCCTGTTTGAGTCGGGCGCGAAGGAAGTACACATGCGCTCGGCCTGCCCGCCCATCATGTACGCCTGCAAATACCTCGCCTTCTCCCGCAGCAACAGCGACGATGATCTGCTCGCCCGCCGTATCGTGCGCAAGCTGGAGGGCGAAGAGGGACTCAAGCATCTGGAGGAATACAGCGACGCCTCTACCCACCGCGGGCAGTGCCTGCTCCACGCGATCTGCGAGGAGCTGGGATTCGATTCCCTGGGCTATCAGTCCCTTGACGGGCTGCTGGAAGCGATCGGCATCGACCGCGAAAAAATCTGCACCTACTGCTGGACAGGAAAGGAATAAGATGATGAGTCAGTCTCACTCCGCCTCGTACGCTGCCGCCGGGGTCAACATCGAAGCCGGGTACGAGGGCGTACGACTTATGAAAAAGCATGTGGAGCGCACCTTTATCCCCGGCGTCGTGTCGGATATCGGCGGCTTCGGCGGCCTTTTCGCCCCGGATCTCACCGGCATGTGCGAGCCGGTGCTTGTCTCCGGTACGGACGGCGTCGGCACCAAGCAGCGCATCGCCCAGCTTATGGGCAGGCATGACACCGTCGGGATCGACTGCGTGGCCATGTGCGTCAACGACATTGTATGCTGCGGCGCAAAGCCGCTTTTCTTCCTCGACTATATCGCCATCGGGAAGAATGATCCCGAGAAGGTGGCGGCGCTGGTCTCCGGTGTGGCGGAGGGCTGTGTGCAGGCCGGCTGCGCCCTCATCGGCGGGGAGACGGCCGAGCATCCCGGCACCATGCGCCCCGACGATTACGATCTGGCGGGCTTCTCCGTCGGCGTTGCGGACAGGCCGAAGATCATCGACAGAAATACGGTTCGCCCCGGCGACATGATACTCGCCCTGCCGTCCAGCGGCCTGCACTCCAACGGCTTCTCCCTCGTGCGAAAGGTGTTCGATGTGGAGCACGCGGCGCTTGACGCTTACGTTCCCGAACTGGCGGCTGCGCTCGGCGAGACCCTGCTGACGCCGACGCGCATCTACGTGAAATCTGTGCTCGCCGCGCTCGCGGCGGCAGAGATTCACGGGATCAGCCATATCACCGGCGGCGGCTTCTATGAAAACATCCCCCGCGCTCTCCCGAACGGCCTGTGCGCCAGGATCGAAAGAAACGCGGTCAGAATCCCGCCGATCTTTTCCCTGCTGCAGAAAACGGGCGATATCCCGGAGCGCGACATGTTCAACACCTTCAACATGGGCGTCGGCATGGCGCTGATCGTGTCCCGCAGCACGGCGGACGCCGCCCTGCACACGCTGCAGGAAAACGGCGAGGCCGCGTATGTAATCGGCGAGATCGCGGCGGGGGAGGAGAAAATATGCCTTCTGTGAGAGCGTCCGTACTGGACGGCGTTTTGGCGGGAATGATGGTCTCCATCGGCGGAACGGTGCTGCTCTCCTGCGATAACCGCTATCTGGGGGCGGTGCTGTTTTGCATCGCCCTGCTCGCCATCTGTTATTTCGGATTTAATCTCTATACGGGCAAGGTCGGCTACCTGTACCTGGATCACAGCCGGGCAAATCTCAGCGTCACGTTTTCCGGCCTGCTCGGAAATCTGTGCGGCACGCTGCTGATGGGCCTGCTGATCGGCGCGGCGCTGCCCCAGCTTCCGGAACCCGCTGCCGCCGCCTGCGAAAAGCGGCTCCTGCAGCTGCCCCTCCAGACGCTGCTGCGCGGCTTTTTCTGCGGCATATTGATGTACGTCGCGGTCTGGATCTATCGGGAAAAGCAGTCGCTGACGGGGATCTTTTTCTGTATTCCCGTCTTTGTGCTCTCCGGCTTTGAGCATTCCATCGCCGATATGTTCTATTTTGCCCTGGCGGGGATGTACAACGGAAAAAGCATCATTTTCCTCCTGCTCGTCCTGCTGGGCAACAGTCTCGGCGGCATGTTCATCCCCTTTGTACAGAGCATGAGAGGGGAGGCGCGCGCATGAAAAAGGCGAGAATCGCCGTTCTGGTCTCCGGTGGCGGCACCAATCTCCAGGCGCTGATCGACGCGGAGAAGGCCGGGAAGCTCCCGCACGGGGTGCTTGCGCTGGTTGTCTCCAACCGGGCGGACGCCTACGCCCTGGTCAGGGCGAATAACGCCGGAATCGAGAGCGCCGTGCTGACGCGAAAAGACTGCGGCGGACAGGCGGGCTTTGAAGAGCGGCTTGCCGCGCTGCTGGAGGAAAAACAGATCGACCTCATCATCCTCGCCGGGTTTATGAGCATCCTCGGCGCGGATTTTACGGGGCGCTTTGCCGGGCGGATCATCAATATCCACCCCTCGCTGATCCCTTCCTTCTGCGGAAAGGGCTTCTACGGCCTGAAGGTGCACGAAGCGGCCCTGAACTACGGCGTGAAGGTCACGGGCGCCACTGTCCACTACGTCAACGAGATCCCCGACGGGGGACAGATCATCCTCCAGAAGCCGGTCATGATCCGCCCCGGCGACACGCCGGAGCTTTTGCAGCGGCGCGTCATGGAGCAGGCGGAATGGAAGCTTCTGCCCCGCGCGGCGGAGCTGGTCTGCCGGAAAATCCTCAAAGAGAAAGAAGGATAAACGTATATGAACGTCTATGAAATCGGATCCCTCGCCGAGAAGCTCTCTGCGAATACCTACCCTGGCCGCGGCATCGTCCTCGGCATGACACCGGACGGCAGCAAGTCCGTCGCGGCGTATTTCATCATGGGCCGCAGCGTGAACAGCCGCAACCGCGTCTTCCTTCCGGAGCCCGACGGCATCCGCACCGAGGCCTATGATCCCGCGCTTTTGAAGGATCCCAGCCTCATCATCTACCATCCGGTGCGCAAATGCGGTGAGACGCTCGTTGTGACGAACGGGGATCAGACTGATACGATCTGCGAATACCTGCAAAAGGGCTCCGACTTTGAAAGCGCCCTGCGCACGCGCTGCTTTGAGCCGGACGGCCCCAACTGGACGCCACGCATCTCCGGCATTGCGGATCTGAAAACGGGGGAGTACAAGCTCTCCATTCTCAAATCCGCCGACCCGGAGGGATCACGCTGCCTGCGCCAGTGCTTCGAGTACGCGCCGCTGCCGGGGCTTGGACATTTCCTGCACACCTATGTCTGCGACGGTGATCCGATCCCCAGCTTTCAGGGAGAGCCGGAGCGCGTCGCCTTGCCCGATGATATCGACGCCTGCACGGAGCTTCTCTGGGATAACCTGAACCCGGGCAACAAGATCTCCCTCTATGTCTGCTATACCGATCTGAAGACCGGCGAGGCGGAGACGCGCATCGTCAACAAGCACGGTGAAAAGGAGTAAAGCCATGAAAGAATTTGAACTGAAATACGGATGCAATCCCAACCAGAAGCCCGCGAAGATCTATATGAAGGACGGCTCCGAGCTGCCTGTCACGGTTCTCAACGGCCGACCCGGTTATATCAATTTTCTCGACGCTCTCAACTCCTGGCAGCTTGTCAAAGAGCTGAAGGAGGCCACCGGGCTTCCCGCCGCGGCGTCCTTCAAGCATGTCTCTCCCGCGGGCGCGGCCGTCGGCCTGCCCCTGAGCGAGACGGACAAAAAGATCTATTTCGTGCGCGAGGGCGTTGAGCTCAGCCCCATTGCCTGCGCCTATATCCGCGCGCGTGGGGCCGACCGCCTCTGCTCCTACGGCGACTGGGCCGCGCTGAGCGAGGTCTGCGACGCCGCGACCGCCGCCTACCTTAAGGACGAGGTCTCTGACGGCGTGATTGCCCCCGGCTATACCGACGAGGCGCTGGAAATCCTCAAAACCAAGAAAAAGGGCAATTACAACGTGGTGAGGATCGACCCCGATTATGTCCCCGCCGCGCAGGAGTGCAAGGATGTTTTCGGCGTCACCTTCGAGCAGGGACACAACAATTTCAAAATTGATGAAAGCCTCCTGCAGAACATCGTGACGGAGAACAGAACCCTTCCCGAACAGGCGAAGATCGACATGATCGTCGCGCTCATCACGCTCAAGTATACCCAGTCCAACTCCGTCTGCTATGTCAAAGACGGCCAGGCCATCGGCGTCGGCGCCGGCCAGCAGAGCCGTATCCACTGTACGCGCCTTGCCGGGCAGAAGGCCGACAACTGGTATCTGCGCCAGCATCCGAAGGTGCTGGGCCTGCAGTTCGTGGACGATATTCGCCGCCCGGACCGGGACAATGCCATTGACGTCTACACCTCCGACGAGTACGAGGACGTGCTGCGCGACGGCGAATGGCAGAAGGTTTTCAAGGTCAGACCCGAGGTTCTGACTGTCGAGGAAAAGAAAGCCTGGATCGCGACCCTGAGCGGCGTGACCTGCGGCAGCGACGCCTTCTTCCCCTTCGGCGACAATGTGGAGCGGGCGCGCAAGTCCGGTGTACAGTATATTGCCGAGCCGGGCGGCTCCATCCGCGACGATCACGTGATTGCCACCGCAAACAAATACAACATGGTCATGGCCTTCACCGGCATGCGCCTGTTCCACCATTGATCGGGGGAGCGGAAATGAAGGTGCTGGTGGTCGGCGGCGGCGGACGTGAGCACGCCGTCATCAAAAAGCTGAAGGAAAACCCGGAAATCGCGGAAATCTATGCCCTGCCCGGCAACGGCGGCATCGCGGAAGACGCCATGTGCGTGCCGATCGGCGCGAAGGATATCGAAGGGATTGTAAGCTTTGCGGCAGAGAAGGGGATCGGCTACGCCGTGGTCACCCCGGACGATCCCCTGGTGCTCGGCTGCGTGGACGCTTTGGAGGAGCGGGGGATCCCCTGCTTCGGCCCCAGGGCGAACGCCGCAATCATTGAGGGCAGCAAGGTCTTTGCCAAAAACCTCATGAAAAAATACGGCATCCCCACCGCGCGCTTCGAGAGCTTTGACGATCCGGACGAAGCGCTCCGCTATCTGGAGAGCGCACCGATCCCGACGGTGGTCAAGGCGGACGGCCTCGCGCTGGGCAAGGGCGTCATGATCGCGCAGACGAGGGAAGAGGCCGTTCGGGCCGTAACCGACATGATGTGCGGCGGCAAGTTCGGCAAGAGCGGCGAGCGCGTGGTCATCGAGGAATACCTCGAAGGGCCGGAGGTCTCCGTGCTGGCCTTCACAGACGGCAAGACCCTCGTTCCCATGGTATCCTCCATGGATCACAAGCGCGCCGGGGACGGAGACACCGGCCTCAACACCGGCGGGATGGGGACGGTCGCCCCCAATCCGTACTACACGCCGGAGATCGCCGCGCGCTGCATGGAGGAAATCTTTCTGCCCACCGTCGCGGCGATGAACAAGGAGGGGCGACCCTTCAAGGGCTGCCTTTACTTCGGCCTGATGCTGACAAAGGACGGACCGAAGGTGATCGAATACAACTGCCGCTTCGGCGATCCCGAGACACAGGTGGTTCTGCCGCTTTTGGAGAGCGATCTCTTCACCGTCATGCGCTCCGTGACGGAGGAACGCCTCGCCGAAACGGAAGTCCGCTTCCAAAACAGGCACGCCTGCTGCGTCATCCTCGCCTCAAAGGGTTACCCGGAGGCGTACGACAAGGGCTTTGCGCTGGAGATTCCGGAGGCGGTGCGCGCGCAGGTCTATGTCGCGGGCGCTGCGCGAAAGAACGGGCGGCTTGTCACAAACGGCGGCCGCGTCGTCGGCTGCACGGCAGTGGCGGACACGCTGCAGGACGCGGTTCGCGGGGCTTATGCCGTCGCGGACCAGGTTTCTTTTGAAAATAAATACTGCCGCCGCGATATCGGGGCGCGGGCCCTCGCGGCGGTACAAGAGGGATAACATGGTATTTCGTATATTCGTTGAGAAAAAGCCGGGCCTTGATCCGGAGGCGCAGGCGCTTTTAAATGACGCGCGCGAGTTGCTGGGGATCACGGGGTTGGAGCGGGTGCGCCTGCTCAAGCGCTATGATGTGGAAAACATCGGGGAAGAGCTGTTTGATTACGCGGTAAAAACCGTCTTTTCCGAGCCGCAGCTTGACCGCGTATATGACGCGCCGGAGCTTCAGGGCGCGTCGGTTTTCGCGGTGGAGTATCTGCCCGGCCAGTTCGACCAGCGGGCCGATTCCGCCGCCCAGTGCATCCAGATCCTCTCCCAGGGGGACAGGCCGCTGGTGCGTTCGGCAAGCGTGTACGCGCTGTACGGCAAGCTCACCGAGGCGGAGATCGCGGAGGTTAAAAAGTATGTCATCAACCCGGTCGAGGCCCGTGAGGCCGCGTTGGAAAAGCCGGAGACCCTGACCGTCAGCTATGACCTCCCGACGAGCGTCCAGACCCTGACGGGATTTTCGGATCTCAGCCGCGATGAGCTGGAAGGCTTCATCCGCCGGTACGGTCTTGCGATGGACGCCGACGATCTGGCCTGCTGCCAGGCGTATTTCCGGGAGGAAGGGCGCGACCCGACCATCACCGAAGTGCGCGTTCTGGACACCTACTGGTCCGACCACTGCCGCCACACCACCTTCAACACGGTCATTGACGAGGCCCGCTTTGAAGATCCGCTGCTTCAGCAGATGTATGAGGACTATCAGAAAACCCGCGAGAAGCTTCACCGCACGAAGCCCGTCTGCCTCATGGATCTGGCGACGCTGGCGGCCAAAGCGCTGAAGGCCGAGGGAAAGCTTGCAAAGCTGGACGAATCAGAGGAGATCAACGCCTGCACAGTAAAGATCAGCGTTCAGGTCGACGGAAAAGAGGAGCCCTGGCTGCTCCTTTTCAAGAATGAGACCCACAATCACCCCACGGAGATCGAGCCCTTCGGCGGCGCGGCCACCTGCATCGGCGGCGCGATCCGCGACCCGCTCTCCGGCCGCTCCTATGTCTACGGCGCGATGCGCGTGACCGGCGCGGCAGACCCCACCGTCCCGATCAGTGAGACCCTGCCCGGCAAGCTCCCGCAGCGAAAGATCGTCACTACCGCGGCTGCGGGCTATTCCTCCTACGGCAACCAGATCGGCCTTGCCACCGGGATCGTGGACGAGATCTATCATCCCGGCTATGCCGCCAAGCGCATGGAGATCGGCGCCGTCATCGCCGCGGCCCCGGCGGAGAATGTAAGGCGCGAAACGCCCGCCCCGGGGGATATCGTGATCCTGCTCGGCGGCAGCACGGGGCGGGACGGCATCGGCGGCGCGACCGGCTCCTCCAAGGCGCACGACGCCCATTCGGTGGAGACCTGCGGCGCCGAGGTACAGAAGGGCAACGCCCCCGAGGAGCGCAAGCTCCAGCGCCTGTTCCGAAACGGCGAGGCCTGCCGCATGATCAAGCGCTGCAACGACTTCGGCGCGGGCGGCGTCTCCGTCGCCATCGGTGAGCTTGCCGATGGCCTGGACATCGACCTCAGCGCCGTACCGCGCAAGTATGAGGGGCTGGACGGCACGGAGCTTGCCATCAGCGAATCGCAGGAGCGCATGGCTGTGGTCGTAGCCCCGGAGGACGTGGAGGCGTTTCTTGCCCTTGCTGGGATGGAAAACCTGCAGGCCTGCCCTGTCGCCGCCGTGAAGGCAGAGCCGCGCCTTACCATGCGCTGGAACGGCGCCGCCATCGTGGACATCAGCCGCGCCTTTCTTGATACCAACGGCGCGGACAAGCATATCACCGCCGTCGTCTCCGCCCCGGAGGATTACCGTCGCAGCATATGCGGGGGATTTATGGACAATTACCGGGCCCTCGCGTCCGATCTCAACTGCTGCTCCAGGCGCGGCCTTGCGGAGCGCTTTGATTCCACCATCGGGGCCGGAACAGTGCTTATGCCCTTCGGCGGCAAGTACCAGCTCACGCCGGTTCAGGCCATGGCGCAGAAGATTTCCGTGGAGAAAAAGCACACGGACGACTGCTCTCTCATGGCCTGGGGCTATAATCCCTCCATCACGGAAAAGAGCCCCTGCCACGGGGCTTATCTTGCGGTGGTCGAATCCGTCTGCAAGCTGGTCGCGTCCGGCGCGAAGTTTGAGGACGTCTACCTGAGCTTTCAGGAGTACTTTGAACGCCTCGGCCGGGACAGCCGCCGCTGGGGCAAGCCGCTGGCTGCGCTTCTCGGCGCATTCCGGGCGCAGATGGATCTGGGCGTCGCCGCCATCGGCGGAAAGGACTCCATGAGCGGCTCCTTTGAAAAGCTGGACGTGCCGCCGACGCTGGTTTCCTTCGCGGTCACGACGGAGAAATGCGAAAACATTGTCTCGCCCGAATTCAAGGCGGCGGGGCACAGGCTTTACCGCCTCGCCCCGGAATACGATGAAAACGGCCTGCCGAAGCCTTCGTCGCTCCTGGGACTCTTTGACCGCGTAACGGCGCTTCTGCGCAGCGGGGAGGCGATCTCCTGCTATACGCCGGGCTGCGGCGGCATTGCGGAAGCGGTGCTGAAAATGGCGATCGGCAACGGCATAGGCTTTGCCTTCGACGAAGCGGTGACCGTGGATCGGCTCTTTGGGTATGATTACGGCGCATTCCTGCTCGAAACGACCGGGGAACTGCCGAACGCACAGCTGATCGGCCATACCGTCGACCGCGGCGAAATCAGCCTGAGAGGGGAGAGCCTTATGCTCTCCGAGCTGCTGAAACGCTATGAGGATAAATTGGAAACGGTCTATCCCTGCAACATCCCGACTGCGAAGGAAGCTATGGAGACCCTGTCCTGGCATGCCGGGAAGCGCGCGGCCCCTGCGGTCAAATGCGCAAAGCCCCGCGTGCTGATCCCGGCCTTCCCCGGCACCAACTGCGAATATGACAGCGCCAAAGCCGTGCGGGACGCCGGGGCGGAGGCGGAGATCTTCGTCGTCAACAACCTCAGCGCCGACAATATCGCCCGCAGCGTGGAGCGCTTTGCGGAGAAGCTGAAAACAGCGCAGATCGTGTTTATCCCCGGCGGCTTCTCCGGCGGGGACGAGCCGGACGGCTCCGGCAAGTTCATCACCGCCTTCTTTCGCAGCGCCGCCGTCCGGGAGGGCGTGACGGAGCTGCTTGATCAGCGTGACGGCCTGATGTGCGGCATCTGCAACGGCTTCCAGGCGCTCATCAAGCTGGGGCTTGTCCCCTACGGCAAAATCATCGACACGGACGAGCATTGCCCGACGCTGAGCTGCAACACCATCGGAAGGCACCAGTCCCGCATCGTCCGCACCCGTATCGCCTCTGACAAGTCCCCATGGCTTGCGCTGACACAGGTGGGGGAGGTCTACAACGTACCGATCTCCCATGGCGAGGGGCGTTTCCTCGCAAGCGAGGAGTTGATCCGAAAGCTCGCGGAAAACGGGCAGATCGCCACGCAGTATGTGGACTTCGACGGAAAAGCCACCGGCGATGTGCATTTCAATCCCAACGGCTCTCTGTACGCGATCGAAGGCATCACCTCGCCGGACGGGCGCGTCTTCGGCAAGATGGGCCATTCCGAGCGTATCGGCAGCGGGCTTTACCGCAACGTACCCGGCAATTACGATATCCGCATGTTTGAAGCGGCGGTTCTGTATTTCAAATAAGGTGGAGGTACAACATGGCATTTAAGACCGACATTGAGATCGCGCAGGAATGCAAGATGCGGCCCATCGGCGAAATCGCGGAGAGGGCCCATGTGGACGAAAAATATCTGGAGCAGTACGGCCGCTGGAAGGCCAAGATCGACCCCGCGCTCCTGAAGGAGACCGACAGGCCCGACGGCAAGCTGATCCTTGTCACCGCCATCACGCCCACCCCGGCGGGCGAGGGTAAGACAACCACGACCATCGGCCTGGCCGACGGTCTCAGGCGCATCGGCAAGGACGTTACCGTCGCTCTGCGCGAGCCGTCGCTCGGCCCCGTGTTCGGCATCAAGGGCGGCGCCGCCGGCGGCGGTTACGCCCAGGTGGTGCCCATGGAGGACATCAACCTCCACTTCACCGGTGACTTCCATGCCATCGGCGCGGCGAACAATCTGCTGGCCGCGATGCTGGACAACCACATCCAGCAGGGCAACGCCCTGCACATCGACCCGCGCCGCATCACCTGGAAGCGCTGCGTGGATATGAACGACCGCCAGCTTCGCTTCGTGGTGGACGGTCTCGGCGGCAAAGCCAACGGTACCCCCAGAGAGGACGGCTTTGACATCACCGTCGCCAGTGAAATCATGGCGGTGTTCTGCCTTGCCTCCTCCATCACGGATCTCAAGGAGCGTCTGGGCCGCATCATCGTCGGCTACAGCTATGAGGGCAAGCCCGTCACCGCCGCGGACCTCAAGGCCGTCGGCGCAATGGCGGCGCTTCTGAAGGACGCGCTCAAGCCCAATCTGGTGCAGACGCTGGAGGGTACGCCCGCCTTCGTCCACGGCGGCCCCTTCGCCAACATCGCCCACGGCTGCAACTCCGTCATGGCCACGCGCATGGCCCTCAAGATGGGCGACTACACGGTCACGGAGGCCGGCTTCGGCGCGGATCTCGGCGCGGAGAAATTCCTCGATATCAAGTGCCGTATGGCGGGGCTTGTGCCCGACGCCGTGGTCATTGTCGCCACGGTGCGCGCGCTCAAGATGCACGGGGGGCTTGCCAAAAATGAGCTGGCAACGGAAGATCTTGCAGCTCTTGACAAGGGCATCCCCAATCTGCTGCGCCATGTGTCCAACATCCGCAATGTCTACGGCCTGCCCTGCGTGGTGGCGGTCAACCGCTTCCCGACAGATACCGACGCGGAGATCGGCTTCATCATCGACAGGTGCCGCGCACTCGGCGTGAACACGGTGCTCTCCACCGTCTGGGCCGAGGGCGGCAAGGGCGGCGAAGCGCTGGCCCGTGAGGTGGTGCGCCTGTGCGAGGAGGAGAAGGGCGACTTCCGCTTCTCCTACGAGCTTGACGGCAGTATTGAGGAGAAAATCAAGGCCATTGTCACGCGCGTCTACGGCGGCAGGGATATCAGCATTCTGCCCGCCGCGCAGAAGCAGATTGACGAGCTGACAAAGCTCGGCTGCGCCGGCCTGCCGGTCTGCATCGCCAAGACGCAGTACAGCTTCACTGACGATCCGACAAAGCTCGGCGCGCCGGAGGGCTTTACCGTTACGGTAAAGAACGTCAAGGTCTCCGCCGGCGCAGGCTTTATCGTCGTGCTGACGGGCGACATCATGACCATGCCGGGCCTGCCGAAAGTGCCTGCCGCCGAAAAGATCGACGTGGACGAAAACGGCAGAATCAGCGGCCTTTTCTGATAAAAAAGACGGGCGCGTTGCAAAATGCCCTGTCATTGCGAGACCAGTTCGCAAACTGGTCGTGGCAATCCGTTTTTCCTGCGATAAGGGGACGGATTCCCACACCAGTGACATCGGTCACTGGTTCGGAATGACGGGATGAGCATTTTGCAGCGCGCCCTTTTATCAATCCTCCGCAAGCTCAATGAGGTCGCGGTCCAGATAGACTTTCAGATCCGTCAGACCTTTTTCCTCCGCTTTCTGTTCCAGCAGAAGGGTCATCAGCTCATAATAATCGGCATCTTCGGCGTCCATCTGTCTGGCCGTGCGGGGGAGATCCTTTTCCAGGCAGGCCCGCAGCGTTTCGCTCTTGCCGCCCTCGTGGTCAAGAATCCATTCCAGCGCCTCGCGCTCGCTCAGTGTGCGATCCAGATAGTATTTCCGGCCCCGGAGACCGTACAGCACGCGTTTGCAGTCCAGATAGCCGATGGCCATGCGTCTCCTGCAGACTTCGGCGTCGAAGTCCATCGCGCGGCCCAGATCGCGCGAGGTCTGAACGGTGGTGATGCTGACGTCGTCCGGCATTTTGAACCGGCGCTCCCAGCCTATGGCGGGCAGGCGGACGGCGATGATGTCTTTATAGCCGTTTTCCACCAGCGCGTGGATCGGCAGGGAGTCCACAAATCCGCCGTCGGTATAGAATTTGCCGCCCAGCTTCTCCAGCCGGAAGCCGGGATGATAGGCCGAGGCCAAAAGCATGTCGCAGATCTGATCCTCCGGCAGCTCGTTTACGTGCACCTCAAGTCCTTTTATATCGGTAAGAGAGACGGTGGAGAGATAAAACTGCACGTCGGATTCTTTGATCTTCTTCGGATCGGCGATTTCGTGCACCCAGGCGCGGAGGGGCCCGATGTCGAGACCGCGGTTTTTGAGCAGACCGAAAGCCTGGGGGAGCAGCTCCGTCAGATCCTCGGCCTGAACCTCGCCGGTGATCAGCTTTTTGAGATCTTCAGCGTCAAAGCCCTTCACGTTGATCACCTTTGACAGGCTGATTTCGCTCCAGCACCGAATGGCCGCCGGAAGATCGCGCATGGTCATGAGCGCGCCGTTGAGCGCCCCGACCGAGGTGCCGGAGACCGCGTTGTATTTTACGCCCGCTTCCTCCAGCGCCTGCCACACGCCGACCTGATAGGCGCCCTTGGCGCCGCCGCCCTCCAGCGCGACGGCGTAGGTCTTTCCGGTATCAAAGCAAAGCTCCATCATACACCTCCTGCACTTTTTTTCGTTTTTTCGATTATATCACCGCCGGAGGAAAAGGACAAACAGAATCTGAAGAAATATGAAAACACTGTCAACAGAACATCGTCTTGCTTGCAAAACAACAGAAAAGCTGTTATAATATAACATAAAAGTATGAATATTATTTCAGCTTTCAATGGCTGCTTTTTTGTCGCTGCCGCTGAAACTGTACTGTGCGAATATATCGGGGGAATGATTATGAAGAGGATGCTGAAAAAGAACATCGCCATACTGCTCTGCCTCTGCCTTTGCCTGAGTCTGTTTCCCGCGGCATATGCCGGGGGGGACGTTCCGGCCGAACCTGACGGGGGAGCGGATGTTTACGAACAGGTGCTGACAGAAACGGGCGAGGCGCTGCCGGAGATCGAAGATCGTCTGATAGACGAAGAGATAGTTCTGGACTACCCCGAGGTCGAGACGCTGTATGAAGAGGATCCGGGCGAAGGAGAGATCCCGGAAGAAACGGCGGATGCCGTTCGGGAGACGCTGCCGGAGGAGGAAAACCTGTCCGGTAAGCTGGGAACAGCGTTCGCGGGCATTTCGATTCCCCAGATCGAACAGAACGAAATCCCGGAAAGCACAACGCGCCGGTCGTATGTGAGCGCAGCGTCCGCCCTGCTTACGGCGGAAAGCTTTCGTGACGGCCTTTGCCCTGTCCTGTTCTATACCGAGAAGGGCTATGATCTGATCGGCCTCGTTGTCGCGGACGGCGCGGGAAAAGTGCTTGAGCCTGCCGCGACGGACGGCGGCTGGACTTATCTGCTTGCCCCCGGCGCGTATACATACCGCTACCATGATGACCGCGCGATCTTTGCCGATATCGGGGAGACCGCGTTCACGGTCGATGGTGCGCTGGAGATTGCGCTTGACCTCACGGCGGCGTTCGCGAATGATTTTGTCTTCTCCCTTGAAATCAACCCTCTCTATGATGACATCCTGGATGCGTCAGCGCTGGAAGTGTCGGACGAGGTGCGGGAGGAAACGCTGGATGCCATGACACAGCAGCGCCTGGCCGAGGCCGAAGGCGGGCGGAGGCTCATGCTGCGCGCTGCACCTACCCCGGCGCAGCAGGTTCGCAGCAACCTGGTCGCGCGCGTGGAACAAACGCCGTTCTCCTTTTACAGCGACGAGCAGTGGGGATGGAATGATCTTAATAATACATTCCAGGAGATCGCGGACGAAGCGCTTCAGCATACCGGAAATCATTGGGAGGGAGATACCCTCCACTGGATTTATTCAGCTTCCGGAACCTATCACCCTGATACGCTGGACGGGCTGAACGTATTTGACAGTGAAAAAAACCAGTATCGTCATGATTTCACAGTCGTTTTTCTGCTCCGCACAACAGCCGCCCAGGAACAGGCTGTATGCAGTGCGGTGGAGAGTATGGCTGCCGGATTCCATGACATGAGCGAGTACCAGAAGGCTTTCGCAATCAACCAGTGGCTGTACCAGAACGTCAATTACGACTATGCGCATGAGAAAGACAAAACGTATCAGCCGCAATACACGGATTATGCCGCACTGTTTGACAGGATCGCCGTGTGCCAGGGCTTTGCAATTACATTTTACCGTATCGCTTTGGCCGCGGGACTCAGCGCGCGTGTGGTCACGAGCACGTCCATGGGACACGCGTGGAATATCGTGAGTATTGACGGCGTCTGGTATGAGCTGGATTCCACCTGGGACTCCAACCGGCGTGAAAGCGGAACCCAGCTCAGTCAGCTGCCGCATTACTTCCTGCGCGGCAGTACCTGGTGGTCTACAGGACACGGCAACGGTGGGATCGGTGATCAGTTCGATCCCGACAATACAAAATACTATGATCCGAGCTTTGACGCCTATTCGCTCTCCCAGGCGGATTACACACCGGAGGAGCCGAAGACATATATCGTCTCCTACAACGCGAACGGCGGCGACAGCGCGCCCGGCAGCCAGGTGAAGATCCATGGCACGGATTTGACCCTGACCACGGAGCGGCCCACCCGCGCAGATCCTCCGGAAACAAGGTATTATCTGACGCTTAACGGAAACGGCGGTACGCTTAAAACAAAGGACGAGCAGACTGTCACGTCAATCCGTTATTATCGGGATTTTACGGGGAAATACGGTCTTCTCCGCTGGAATACCGAGAGCGACGGAACCGGAACAAATTACAGCCCCGGCGGCCTCTATTCCGAGGACGCGAGTGTGGAACTGTTTGCCATATGGGGAAGAACCTATCCGCATCTATCGCTCAAAACGCTCTCCGTGCCGACGCGTGAGGGCTACCGCTTCATAGGTTGGGGAGAGACCAGCACCGCGACGACAATTGTCGAAGATAACTATTCCATGAGGTCGAATCCGACGCTCTATGCCGTGTGGGAGGCAAATACTTACACTGTCTCCTATGACGCGAACGGCGGCGAGAACGCACCCACGGCGCAAACCAAGACCCATGATGTCCCGCTTCCCATCACGTCTGCCCAGCCGACCCGCGCGGCAGCGAGCGAAACGATCACCGTCAGCTTTGACGGAAACGGCAGCGGCACAGCCCCGGCGCCAATCCAAGTTGGGCAGACGAAAGCCTATGCTTTCAAAAACTGGAACACAAAGGCAGACGGCACCGGAACGGAATACGCGTCCAACGCGCCATATATTGCCAATGAGGATGCAACGCTCTATGCGCAGTGGGATGAGAGCGTTACGACCTCACCGGAGACGATTCAGCTCCCCACGTCGACGCGCGCGGGATACTACTTCGCAGGCTGGGGGACGAGCCCTGACGCCGCGACGGGTATTACCGGTGAATACAAGCCGACGAAGGATACGATGCTTTACGCCGTGTGGGTACAGCCCGACTTCGTCATGCCGGACTTCCTGACGGACATTGAGGAGGAGGCCTTTGCGGGCTGCGCGTTCACCTTCGTGAAGCTCTCAGAGAATACGGCGACTGTCGGTCCCCGTGCCTTCGCCGACTGCCCGAATCTCAAATACATCTATATCCCGGCGGAGACGACGGTCGATCCCACCGCTTTTGAGAATGTCGAGGGCCTGACTGTTTTCAGACCGGCCGCGTAAAAAGGAAAACCCCATACGATATACGGCACCGTATATCGTATGGGGCTTTCCTTTTATGACGCCTCTATGTCAATAGTTGGGGTAGAGCCATTCTTTTTATGCGCTGAGGCTTACTTGTTGTTGCGGTAGAAATTGATGAGGCAGCCGTCGGCGATGATCCGGCGCTCGGGATCGGTCAAGGCCCCGACAGAGCATTTGAACTTCGTCACCGTGCCGTCGGGCTTGACGGCGTACGCAGTGATGTCGTCGTTCTTCTCGAGGATCGCCTTGCGGATACCGGGCACGAAGATATAGTCGCCCAGTGCGAAGACCTCGGGATTCTGCACGAGGAAGGGCGTCATGCCCCAGTTGATGCAGTTGGAGCGGTAGCGCTTCGTGGCGTACTGCCTGGCGAAGTTTGCAGACGCGCCCATGACGCGCTGGCAGCTTGCCGCCTGCTCACGCGCGGAGCCGTCGCCGGGCATGTTGGCAAAAATCGTGGAACCGATGTCGGTGCCCTCAGGGTTGACCTTGAGCCCGGCCATCTCGAGCGAGGCGTACACGTTCTTGATCTCGTTGGGGAGGCCCTTTCCCGCTCTGCGGTCGCGGTCAGCCTGGCGCAGCACCTTGGAGCGGCTGACGTACTGGGGATCACGTCTTGACAGGGCAAACTCGCTCAGGCGCTCGGGATTGGAGCGGTAGGATGAGGTCTCGCCGGAGGGGATCAGCTCGTCAGTCGTGGTGACGGGGTCGGTGATGTAGGAGCAGACCTTGACCAGCAGATCGTCCGTCAGGGCGGGCATCTCGGGCCAGTCCTTGATATTCGGGCCGAACTTGAGTTCATGGTCGGGCTCAGCCTTGCCCCAGCCGTTATAGACGCGCTTTTCGTAAATGCCCTTGTCAAACGCATAGGCGGGATTGGTGTACTCCACGTCCAGATCCGTGGCGGCGGTCAGCCTGCCGCCGTTGGCAGCGGTCGCGGCGATGGAACGCGCGTCCATGAGGGCGACGGCGCTGATCTGCCCCTCGCCGGGCTTGGAGCCCTCGCGGTTCGGGAAGTTGCGCGTAGTGTGGCGGATGGAGAATTCGCCGTTTGCCGGGGTGTCGCCCGCGCCGAAGCAGGGGCCGCAGAAGCACTCGCGCATGATGGCACCCGCGGAGATCAGATCAAAGGCGCGGCCGTTCTTGACCAGCGCAGAGAGGGCGGGCATGGAGCCGGGATAGACGTTCAGGCTGAACGCGCCGTTGCCGCAGGACTTGCCTCTGAGAATGTCCGCCGCGGCGCAGATGTTGTCGAAGGTGCCGCCGGAGCAGCCCGCGATCTCGCCCTGCTCGACCCAGATGCCGCCGTCGTGGTACTTGGACACGAGATCCATGGTCACGCCCTTGAGCTGCCTGTTGGCCTGCTCCTGCACGGCGTGGAGGATGTCCGCGGCGTTTTCCTGCAGCTCGTGGATGGTGTAGGTGTTCGACGGGTGCATGGGCATAGCGATGGTGCACTCCACGGTGGAGAGATCGACATAGACGCAGCCGTCGTAGTACGCGACCCCGGCGGGATCGAGCTTTTTGTATGCTTCGGGACGGCCGTGGGTGTCGAAGTAGCCCTTGGTCTTCTCGTCGGTGACCCAGATGGAGGACCAGCAGGTGGTCTCGGTGGTCATGACGTCGATGGCGTTGCGGTACTCGATGGGCAGATTGGCAATGCCGGGGCCGACAAACTCCATGGCCTTGTTCTTGACATAGCCGTTTTTATAGACAGCGCCGATGATGGACAGCGCCACGTCCTGCGGACCGACGCCGGGTTTCGGAGCGCCGGTGAGGTAAATCGCGACGATGCCGGGGTAGGCAAAGTCGTAGGTGCGGCCGAGAAGCTGCTTGGCAAGCTCGCCGCCGCCCTCGCCGATGGCCATGTTGCCCAGCGCGCCGTAGCGGGTGTGGGAGTCGGAGCCGAGGATCATCCTGCCGCAGCCGGCCATCATCTCACGGTTGTAGGAGTGGATGTTGGCGAGGTTCGTAGGGACGTAGATCCCGCCATACTTGTGGGCGGCGGAGAGGGCAAACTTATGGTCGTCCTCGTTGATGGTGCCGCCGACGGCACAGAGGGAGTTGTGGCAGTTGGTGAGCACGTAGGGCAGCGGGAACTCGGTCATGCCGGAGGCGCGGGCTGTCTGGATGATGCCGACGTAGGTGATGTCGTGGCTGGTCATGGAGTCGAACTTCAGGCGGAGCTGCTCCATGCTGTCGCTCTGGTTATGGGCCTTGATGATGCTGTAGGCCATGGTGCCCTTTTTGGCCTCTTCCTTATCGGCCGGCTTGCCGGTGAGGGCCTGCACCTTCGCTGCTTCCGCTTCGGGGACGATCTCGACGCCGTTTACCAGATAAACGCCGCCGTCGTAAAGCTTGACCATTGGTTAGTTTCCTCCTCGTCTATTATATGAATATGAAAAATGCAGAATGATTGTTGTCTGAAACGCTTAAACCGGATATGCCGCTTCGAGCCCGCAGAGGACGATCCCCAGCGCCGCGGCCAGGATGATGGTCTTCGGGACGCTCCACTTGAAGCGGATCAGCACCACAAGCGAAACAATGCCGATCGCCACAGCCGGCCAGGACAGGAAGCCGAACAGCGGCCCGGCGTAGTTGGTCACGCATTGCTGAAGAATCACGGAGACGATCATTCCGATGCATACCGGGCGGATGCCGTACAGCGCTTCCCCCATCAGCCTGTTTTTCTTGAATTTCTCCAAAAACATGGCTGACAGCATCGTCAGCGTCAGAGACGGGAACAGGACGCCGAGAGACGCGGCAAACGCGCCGGCCATTCCCGCTGTCCTTGCCCCGGCAAAGGTGGCGCAGTTGAGCCCCAGCGGGCCGGGAGTCATCTCCGCGATGGCCACGATATCCGCCACCTCCGAGGCGGTCATCCAGCCGTGGGACAGCATCTGGTCGTTAATGAGCGGGATCATGCTCATGCCGCCGAAGCTGGTGAAACCGATCATCAGAAAGGAGAGAAACAGTTCAAGCAAGATCACGTCTGCTTCTCACCTCCTGATAGATAAGCCCCGCCGCCGCGCCGAGCAGCACGATCAGCACATTGTTGAGCGTCGTAAACTGACACAGGCAGAAGGCGCAGATCGCAACAAGATAACAGAAAACATCCTTCAGCCCGGATTTCAGCAGCTTCAGCAGCGCACTCAGAATAATGGGCGCCACCGCCGCGCGCACACCGATCATGGCCCGGGACACATAGAGATTGTCCTTCACCATATCATAGAGAACCACTACGCCCAGCATGATGATTACCGGCGGAATGGTGATACCGGCCAGCGCCGCCAGCGCGCCGGGAATACCGGCCGCGTGATAACCGAATAAAATGCTCACATTGCCGATCATGAGTCCCGGTGTGGAGCGGCCGACAGAGGTGAAGTCCAGAAGCTCCTCATCCGTGATCCAGTGCTCTTTTTCCACGTATTCCTTCTGCATCTGGGCTACAATGCTCCAGCCGCCGCCGAAGGTAAAGCAGCCGAATTTCAAAAACGTTTTGAAGATGGACAGTGCCCTGGCTGTCTGTTGTTTCATCATAGCCGTACAGAGAACGCTTCCGGGCACGGTACCTTCACGACCCACTTGACCACGCCGCCCTCGGCGCCGTCAATTCTGCCGGCAACCATGTGGGCTTCTCCGGGAAAGATCGCACAGAAGCAGCCCGCTTCCAGCACGACCGCGCTTCCCTGCGGCATGCCGTCGAGCTTGCGCCCGTCCGCGCCGTTCGGCAGCGCTTCGGCCGGTGTAAGACGCTCCGGGGGGCAGATATGGATCGCCTCCGCCCCGTCTGTTGCCATCATCAGGTCGATGGTGTGTCCGTGTACCTCAAAGCGGCGCTTTAAGTCCTCCTTGAGAGCATAGCTTTTTTCACGCACTTCATAAGGGGCGCGCTCAGGGGCCTGCGCCGCAAACGCCGCCGCAATCTGTCCGGCGTCGGGAATCAGCCCTTCATACAGGGGCAGGCGGGAAATGCTGTCGATAATCATAGAATCACGCTCTTTTTTCAGGGTGTTTTACATGCGTTCCGGGGCGCCGTATGCCTCCTCCAGGTTGCAGTTGAAAAATAATCTCCTATATTGCCTCATTTTGCGGATTTCTTAAATGGATAATTATACGCCCCGGCAAGGGTGCAGTGCAGGGCGACGACCGTATCCCCGGGCACGGGAAACGGCACGCTTCCCGAGACGGCGGGCAGCGTGTTCTCCGACGAAATGTTGATGCCGCTTTTATACTTCAGCGCCGTCTCCGTGGGTGGGAATGCCAGTACAAAATCATCCCCCTCGCGCAGATCCCTGGCAGCGCCGCGGGGCATGGAGAAGCTGATCATCGGATTGCGCTTGATATTCAGCCAGGTGAACCATTCCGTCAGAATCATGTCCGTACTCCCCCGCTCCCCTTTCAGGCAGAGCACACAGGCGCTGCGGGGCGGGGCATAAGAGAAGGCTTCCGAAACGCTGATGGATTTCATGATAACTCCTTTGCAAACGAAAACGCCCCCGGAAGCCCGCGAAAGCAGGCCTCCACGGGGCGCTTTTTTAACATGGATTATGCGGATTTCTTTTTCTTAAGCAGCGGCATATAGAGGGGGCTGAGCAGCATCAGGATGCAGATGGTCATGACGACCGCGGCGATGGGAGTGCCGAAGAGAGCGCCGAAGATCTTCTGCATGATGTCGCTGAAGGTCATGGGTTCGGTGACGATGTGCGCGCCCTGGAACGCGAGGGAGAAGTGAGCCTCGCACATGCCGCCGAGCACCAGGCCCAGAACGATGGCCGCGGAGTTGAGGTGCATGTACTTGACAACGATGCCGAAGATACCGGCGATGACCATGACCTTGACGCCGACGAAGCCGCCCTCGGAATAGGAACCGATGGTCGCAAGAAGGAGGATGATCGGCCCGAGGTAGTAGTACGGGATCGCGAGGATCTGCGCAAAGACCTTGGCAATGCCGATGGCGACGATGACCATCAGGATGTTGGTGATGATCATGGTGATGAAGGTGGCGGACAGGTACTCCGGCTGATTGGTCAGGAGCAGGGGGCCCATCTGCACGCCCTTGAGCGCCAGAGCGGAGGCCATAACGGCAGCCGCGTTGCCGCCGGGAATACCCAGGCAGAGCAGCGGAACCATCGCGCCGCCGGTGGCGGAGTTGTTGGCGGCTTCGGAGGCGGCGATGCCGTCGATGATGCCGGTGCCGAACTTCTCGGGGTACTTGGAGAGCTTGTTCTCCATGGTGTAGCACATGAAGGAGGCGATGGTGGCGCCTGCGCCGGGCAGAATGCCGACCACGGTGCCGACGATGGAGCAGCGGAGCAGAACCCACTTGATGCTCCACAGCTCCTGCATGGTGGGCATCTTGGTGTTGACCTTGCCCTTGGTGCCGCCTACGCCGTCCTCGGCGGAGAGGCGCTTCTTGGCGTTGGTCTGCTTCAAAACCTCGGTCACGGCGAAGAGACCGATGAGCACGGGGATCATCTCCATGCCGGACAGGAGGTTCACCTGGCCGAAGGTCAGGCGGGCCACGCCTGCCATGGGATCCTGACCGATGCACGCCAGCAGCAGGCCCAGAAGGCCGGAGATGATGGTGGTCAGGATATGGTCGGTGTCAAGCACGACCAGAATCGACAGGCCGAGGAAGGTGATGGCGAAGAGGTCGCCCTGACCGAAGGCCAGCGCCGCCTTTGCCAGAGGCTCGGACAGCAGGAACATGACAAGCGCGGAGAAGAGGCCGCCGACCGCGGAGGCGATCAGCGCCACGCCCAGGGCCTTGCCGGCCTCGCCGCGCTGGGCCATGGGATAGCCGTCAAAGGTGGTGGGGGCCGAAGAGGGCACGCCGGGGATCTTGAACAGGATCGCGGTGATGGAGCCGCCCGTGATGGACGAGCAGTAGATCGCGACCAGGAAGACAATGGCGGGCACAGGGCCCATGGTGTAGGTGAAGGTGAGGCCCAGGGCCACGGCCATGGTGGCCGAAACGCCGGGCAGGGCGCCGAAGATGGTGCCCAGGATGATGGCCAGCACGACCATCAGGAACATGGTGCCGCCGCCCCAGACTGCGCTAAGGCCGGAAGCAAACATTTGACCCAAACTCATGTTTCATTTCCTCCTTAGAACAAATTTTCCAGGAACAGGGCGAAGCTGCGCAGGAACGGAATCTCGCCGCGAGGCAGGGTCACGTCCAGCAGGCCGCTGAAGAGGATGTGCATCAGAAGCGCCACGGCGACAGAGATCAGCGCCATGCGCCAGACCTTCTTTTCACCGAGCAGAAGACCGTAAGAGAACATCAGCAGCGCGGCGGTGACCACGAAGCCCAGCGTCTCCAGCAACAGGGACGCGGCGATCAGAATGAGCATGCCGATGAACATCTTGGACTTGAAGAATTCCTTGCTGTTGTTCAGAAATGCCTTGAAGGTGAACTCGGGATTGCCCTTGTTCTTCTTGATGATTTTATACATATTGACCGCCAGGCAGATCAGCAGAAGAATGATGATCGCCTTGGGCCAGGCGCTGGGGTGGATGACGTTGGGGTTTTTCAGATAGCTCTTGGGGATTTTGGCCTCGATGACGTGCGTGAAGTACGTATATACCAGAAACACGAACAGGCCGGCGTTGCAGATCAGCTCAAACAAAGGACGTCAGCTCCTTTATGTTTTCTTTCAGTGTTGAAACGGGGAAGAGGATGCTCTTCCCCGTTCGGTTTTGCCGGATTATTCTGCTATGTCGAAAGAATTACTTGAGATCGTCGTAATCCTTCTCAAGGGTCTCCTGCTCGGCCATGTAGTCGCGCAGATCCTTGTACTCGCTCTGGACGAACTTCTGCAGGTCCTCACCGGGGGCGGGAACTTCGCGCTGGTCATAGGCGGCATTCTTGGTGAATTCCTTCCAGGTGGCGTCCTCACGGCACTTCTCAACAGCGGCGATGATCGCGTCGATCGCGCCCTGGGGGGTGCCCTTCTTGGCGAAGATGGCGCGCCACGGGCCGGCGTAGGAGTCGATGCCGAGCTCAGCGGTGCACTCGCAGTCGGGCATGATGTCGATGCGGTGCTCGCAGAAGACCAGCAGCGGGATGATGTCGCCGGACTCGATCAGGCCGCTCATGTCGTCGTAGCCGCCGACAGCGAGGTCGACGTGGCCGCCGGCCATGTCGGAGTTGACCTCAGAACCGCCCTGGTAGCTCTTCGGGTTCAGGGCGAGGCCCTCGGTCGCGATCTCAAAGCACATGCCGTCAACGCCGGTGGCGGTCAGCATGGCGACGGAGACTTCATAGGGGTGGGCAGCGGCATACTCCTTCAGATCGGAGAAGGTCTTGACGCCGTACTTGTCCATCTGCTTCTTGGAGCCGGCCAGCATGTTGATGGAGTGAACCAGAACATCCTCGCACTCAAACTCATCCTTGAAGTTGAAGTCCATATTGTCCATCATATCCTGGATGAACAGGGACTGGGTGCCGAGCAGGAAGGTGTAGCCGTCGGCGGGCTGCTTGTAAGCGTAGGTGGCGCCGGTCACGCCGCTGCCGCCGGTCTCGTTGCGGACTTCCACGGGAACGCCCAGCTCGTTCTGGAGCAGGGTGGCCATGGGACGGATGGTGCTGTCGGCGCCGCCGCCGAGGCCCCAGGGGCAGACGATTTCGATCTTGCGCTCAAACTTCCAGTCGTCGGCGAAGGCCGGGACGGAAGCAACGGCGAAGAGGCTTGCCATCATGATCATGACAAGTACCAGGGCAAGGATTTTTTTCATCGGGTTCTTCCTCCAAAAATAATATTTTTTCTTAAGCGGTCGAACCTTCGAATTTGAAGCGTATCGGCTGCTTGAAGAGCAAAATAAACGGAAATGAACGCACAGGCTTCTTTGGTTTTTGTCAAATCCGCTGTAAATTCATTTCCTGTTCACATATTAAACTATCTTAGTCAGAAGCGCAAATACATTTATTTGTATGCTTTACATAAGCATTTGCTTATGATATAATTTCCACGCATTCGTGTGCCCGACACATAAAAAGAGGGGGAAAATCGGTATGATCAATCTGAAATACGCGTCTGCGATCATGGCGATCGTGCAGGAGGGCTCCATCACCGCGGCCAGCAAAAAGCTTTTCGTCTCGCAGCCCGCCCTGAGCCAGACCATCAAGCAGGTGGAGGAAGAGCTGGGCGCCCCGATCTTTACCCGGGACACCCGCCATATTGAGCTGACCTATGTGGGAAAGCTGTACATTGAATCCGTGCGCCAGATCCAGATGATCGACCAGAACCTCCACGCGCGGGTGAGCGATTCCAAGGACGAGGTCTTCGGCACCTTCCGTCTCGGCATCTCCGTGCAGCGGGGACTGCAGCTCCTGCCGCTGGTCATTCCCGACTTTATCGCCATGTACCCGCATGTCAGGATTCAGCTCCGCGAGGAGGGAAGCGGCATGCTGGAAAGGCGGGTGCTGGAGGGCGCCTGCGATCTGGCGCTGGTCACCACCGCCAGCAAGCGCGATCAGCTCAATTACGCGCTGATCGAGAACGAACAGCTTGTGCTGGTCGCCGCCAAAAGCACCCGGCTTGCCGGGCGTTTTCCCGACGGCGCACCTCTGGACATCACCGAAGCCAAAGATGAGAAGTTCGTCAGCATGTCCGAAGGCCACAGCGTCCGTACCATTCAGGACAAGCTGTTTGAAAAATACGGTCTCTCCCCGAAGATCCTGCTGGAAACACATAATATGGAAGCGGCCAAGCGCATTGCGGCCCGCTCCGACGCGGTCTTCCTTGTTCCCAGCGTCTATGTCTCCGACGATATGCCGGATCGGGATTTGATGCACGTTTATCCGATCCGAAACCAGGAATTCCAGCACCATTTTTATGTCTGCTACCGCAAGGGCAGGCATCTGACAAAATTTGAAACGGATCTTGTCGCCCTTGTCTGCCGCGCGCTGGGAACCGACTCCCCCCTGAAACCGGAAGCGCAGGCTGTGCCCGACGCGTCTGTGTCATAACGGTTCTATAATAAAGGTTGGGTGCAGCTCTGCCTTTCGGCTTTGTTACCCCAACATTATAGAACCAAAAGAATCCCCGCGGATTTCCGCGGGGATTCTTTATGCCGGAATCGGATCAGAAGGAGCCGCCGCCCTGCTGCTGACGCAGAAGAAGCAGATACTCTTCATCAGCCTGGTTGAAGTCGCCCCAGCCGTAGTAGGGGCTGTACTGCTCGGGAACGGCGCCGTTTTCAACATAGGGGTTGCCCCAGGAGCCGCCGCCGCTGTACACGCCGTCGTCCCAGGAACCGCCGCCGCTGAAGGAACCGTCGTTGAAGGAACCGCCGCCGCTGAAGGAACCGTCGTTGAAGGAACCGCCGCCGCTGAAGGAACCATCGTTGAAGGAACCGCCGCCGCTGAAGGAACCGTCATTGAAGGAGCCACCGCCCCAGGAGCCGCCGCTGTAAACGCCGTTATCCCAGGAGCCGCCGCCGCTGTAATCATTGGGCAGGTACTGGCTGTAGAAGTTCGGCGTGATAACGTCGTTGTCGGCATACTGGCGGAGCATCTCCATGACGGCATCGTTATCGTTTTCGGTCAGATACTGACGGAGCATCGCATAGCTTGCGTCAGTCTCCGCAATGTTGTAGTACTGAGCGATCATGGCGAGGGCTGCGTCGTCATTGTTGTCATGCAGATACTGCAGGGCAAGCCAGGGGAAGTCGTCGCCGAGGTCGGGGTAGTACCAGATCAGGCCGGGAACATAATCCCAGTAGACCTCATACTCACGGACGGGATAGTAATAGTAGTAGTAAATTGTGGAACCGTCGGCAGCTTTGGCAGCACCGCTGTACTTGGCAAAGACATACATATAGGCGGTGTTGCTGCGGACGGTCTGACCGCCGTTGCCGTGGAAGGTGCAGTAAGCGCCCCAGCCGGTCATGTCAGCGCTGACATTGCTGATGCTGAGCGAGCCGGTGTCCGAGCCGTTGACTCTGGCAGCAGGGAAGAGGGACAGGAAGCCGGAGGCCGGATAGCTCTGCCCGGCAGGGGACACGAAGGTCCATTCGGCGCCGGTCCAGCCGGAGGCCTCCGCCACGAACCAGGCGGTGTCGCCGATCGCGCGGGACTCGTTGGTGGGGTTCTTCGTGATCATCAGGAAGTTGCCGGCGACAGGCGCGGCGCCCGCTGCGGGACTCGGCTTCTGGGAGAGCAGCGCGCCCTTGAAAGCGGCGTAGCTGTCCATCAGCTTGGAAGCGTTGGCTTCGGAGGCCTGGAACCAGTAGAAGTTGGTGCTGCACTTTACCGCGCCGGGGTAGGCGGCGTCTGCGGCGGCGTTGAACGCATCGCCGGTGATGGCCGCGCCGTCCTTGCCGGTGTAGGCAACGTTGACGGCGTTGTCGCTGAAGGTGGAGTGCGAGGTGGCAAACACTTCGCTGCTCACAGCGCCGTTCACCAGGCTGACGGCGCATTTGCTGTCATAGACCTCGTTGGCGGACACTTCGCTGTGCGCGTTGAAGGCATAGTGCCAGGTGTCGCTTGCCTGATCGTAATAGGTGTCGGCATTGTTGACGGTGATGGCGGGGAAGGGCTGATCCCCGGTGCGGCCGATGGTGCAGGCACTCAGGGTCTTGCCGTCCGTGCCGGCCTCCCAGACGCAGGGCTGCATGCCGCCCTGCGCGGGGGCCGCGATCAACTCGAGCCGTCCGTTGTGGTCAAGATCCGTCACGGCATAGAGCCATGCGTCGGAGCCGCCGTCCTGCTTGAGAGAATCAAACTGGGCGAGGATCAGGTAGATCTGCTCGGCAGTGGATTCGTCGCTGGCACGGACAGGGGCTGCCCAGGCGCTGAGACCGATGCTCATGAACAGCGCCAGAACCAACAGAAGCGAAAGAATTTTTTTCATGTTTTCTTCTCCTTTTTTTATTTTTTTGGAAACGCTGAATCAATCGCCGCGCACGTTTTAACGGCATCTTTTCCGTCTGATTTTGTCTCGAAATCTTGATGTACACAATACGGTTCGCTTTGCTCACATGTATAAGTTCGCGTCAGCCAAATCAAAGATTTGGACGCTTTAAGTACATCTGCGATCTCTCGCCTTCATCAGGCTAAAAAACCCGCTCGTCAATCCGCACACTTCGGTTGAATCAGCGCTTCCGTCAGGCAGACGGATCTGCTTCAGACTGCCATGAAAACCGCCTTCACGGAAAGGGAGAGCTTTCCTAAAATTGGATTATGCTGTCATTATACATGAAAATCCTGAAAATGTAAACTTAATTTCTCTTATGAAAACGTCGTTTTCACCTGTCCGCGCGCCATGGTTTAAGCGCTTCTCCCGATGTCATGGGCACGTCTGCCAACTTCCCCGGGCAGTATGCGACCAAGCGCTGCCGCTCCAACCGCATCAACTGGGGCATGACGCCCTTCCTCGTGCAGAATCCCGAGGCCTTCGCGCTGGGCGACTGCATCTTCGGCCCCGGTATCCGCAAAGCGGTCCATGTTTTTCTTTGCGCTATTTACAAAAGACGGGAAAGACGATAAAATAAACATATCATCAAAAGAAATGAGGATTCCTGCCATGAAAACAAAACAGAAACTGGCGACGCTGCTCCTGCTTCTTGCCGTGCTGCTGACGGTCGGCACGGTGGCATATGCCGATGGCGCAGAGCCGATACAGTTGGAAAACGACGGCCTGACGCTTACGATCCCGGCGGAATATGCCGAGCTTGTCATCGCAAACACGGAGGACGCGGGGACGGGAAAGCTTTTCACCGTTTCCGAAAAAGCCTCTGTCGAAGCGGCGCAGAAAACGCACCCGGAAATTGCCAACGGCGCAGGCTGGCTTTTCGGCATCTCCCGCACGGACGAAAAAGCGCTCCATAAGATGCTGGGACAGGACATGTCGGGGCGGCGTGTTTTTGCCGCAGACGGAGAGGGCAGTTATTATCTTCTCAATACGGCGACGGATGTGCGCATTGAGAGAGAGGGCGCGATCACGGACGCCGATATGGCGCAGTGGAGCGCGCTGCACGCCTGGCTCAACGGAAGCGTGGAGGATGCATTTATCGCGGAAAACGGACTGAGGCCGTGCAGATACGGCAATACCGATCTTGATATCCTCCTGGCGCGCATCGCATGGGCCGGGAACACGGAGTATACGCTGGGCGGCCTTGCCCACGGAAATCTCGCGCCGCAGGCAGGCAGAAGCGACGCAATTTCTGCCTTCTATGCCGAAAGGCTTCTCACGGGGACACAATTTGAGCGCGTGGACGACGGGGAACAGCCGGACGGCGAATACCTCTATCTGACGGATACGGCGGGCGATACCCGCTATGAATTCTATCACTACGGCGACGGTACGCTGCTGTGCGAAAAGAGAGGGGACTACGCCTGGTTCTATCGCAGCGCGTCCGGCGTCGATGTGTTTTCCCTTGCGGAGCAGTGGTATGAGGCGATGGATCGCGCCAACACGCCGAACCCGGATTATCTGGACATGACAAACTGGGCCTACTATGCCATCGGAGAGGATAAGCCCGTCGATCTGTTCCTGATCTGCCCGACGGTGGATACGAAGGACGCGTATTACATGCCTCTTGACAATGAGAAGATGAGGGAGCGATTTGTCGGCGCGCTGAATATGGAGCGCGGGTTATACGAGGACAGCGCGCGCATGTTCGCCCCCTACTATCGTCAGGCTTCCATGAATGCGTACAGCCTCCCGGAGGAGGAGAGTGAACTCTGGCTCAAGCTCGCCTACCGCGACGTCTCTGCCGCGTTTGCCTGGTATATGGCGCATCAGAACGAGGGACGGCCGATCATCGTGGCGGGCTTTTCCCAAGGGGCGAATATGTGTTATCGGCTGCTGGAGGAGTACTTCGGAGAGACGTCGGACTTCGCGGATCATTCCCTGAGCGATCAGCTGGTTGCGGTCTATGCGATCGGCTGGCAGTGCACGCCGGAGCTTTGCGAAGCTTTCCCGCAGATCAGGCCCGCCAAAGCCGCGGACGATTTCGGCGTGGTTGTGAGCTTTGACTGCGAAGCGCCCGAGGTAACGGAGACGGTTGTCACACCGCTCGGAACGAAGGCTTATACCATTAACCCGCTGAACTGGAAAACGGACGGAACGCCCGCGGACAGATCGGAAAATCTCGGCGCCTGCTTCATCGGCTACGACGGGACGATCGAGCGGGAGGAGAAGGCGTTCTGCGGCTGCTATATCGACGAGACGCGAGGTGTGCTGAAGGTCACGGATGTCGACAGCTCCGAGTATAAACCCGGCATACCGGCGCTTCCCGCAGGCGCCTTCCATCTCTATGACTATGAGTTCTTCTACCGGAATCTGCAGGAGAATGTCCGCCTTCGGACGGAGAGCTATCTTGCCGCCGCGGAGGGCGTTGACCTGGCGGCGTAATCGGGTTACCGCTCTGCTTTTTTTGTTGACTCCTGCTTGACCCTGTGATAAACTATAATACAGCAAGAATTTTAATCTCCTGCGTAAGCGGGCAGGAGAGATTTACCTATATAGAATGAACGGAGGAGAAATGATGAACGACACAAAACTTTACGCCCCCGGTACCGTCATTTTCCGTGAAGGCGATCCCGGCGACTGCATGTATGAGATGCAGACCGGCTGCGTTGGCGTTTATTGTGACTATGGCGGACCGAATCAAAAGGAAGTTGCCAAGCTTTACGGCGGAAAGACATTCGGAGAAATGGGACTTCTGGATCATGCGCCCCGTTCGGCCACGGTGGTTGTCCTGGAGGAGAATACCGTGCTGACTAAAATTACGGAGGAAAAGTTCTTCTCCTTCTTTGAACAAAATCCCGCCGTTATCCTTGACGTTATGCAGCAGCTCTGCAATCGCCTGAGAAAGACGACGAAGGATTACGTCGAGGCGTGCCATACCGCGTATGACGCGATTGAGGCTGAAAAGAGCGGCGAAAAGAATCCGTCTTTGACGGACCGCCTCCGTGACCTGTGCAAGTTTTACAGTGACAACAGCTTCTATCCGTATTACTGAGTGAGGAGAGGGCGAATATGAAAGAAATCACATTCGGAAAAGATCAGGTTATCTTCCGCGAGGGAGACAATGCCGCGACAATGTATGATATCCTCAGCGGTAAAGTCGGTATATACAAAAACTACGGCGCGAAGAATGAGCAGCAGATCATTGTCATGGAGGCCGGACAGGTCTTCGGCGAGATGGGTATGATCGAGTATTACCCGAGATCCGCAACTGCCGTAGCGCTGGAGGATACCGTCGTGGAAGAGCTCGGAGAGAGCGAACTCAGGGATTATTTCAAGAACAAGCCGGAGAAGCTTCTGCAGCTTATGAAGGTGCTCAGCCAGCGTGTGCGCGAGACGACACAGAAATATATGGACGTGTGCCGTACAATCAACGATCATGAGAAAGCGCGTCTGGCAGAGAATGCAGCAGAGATGGAGAAGCTCCGTCTGGAGATGGAGCAATACGCTGGCATATACAGCAACAACTGGATAGGTGACTGAGATAAAAACAGCGGCTGCTCTTCGGAGCAGCCGCTGCTTTTTGGGAAACGCTGAATAAATCCCCGTGACGGCGGATTTATTCGGCGTTTCCTTAGAGAAGCGTATCAAATATCCATATTCGCTTCCATGGTCCTGCGAACCTCATCGCCCGCCTGGGTAAAGGCTTTTACAATCAGCGGGTCAAAATGCGTTCCGGCGCCGGATTGGATGATGGCCATGGCGTCCTCATAAGAGAGCCCATTCTTATAGCTGCGCTTGGAGACCAGGGCGTCAAAGACGTCTGCGACAGCCATGATGCGGGCGGACAGGGGGATTTGCTCACCCTTAATTCCCGTGGGATAACCGCTTCCGTCCCATTTCTCGTGGTGGTACAGGGCGAGATTGTCCGCTTCTCTCAGATAGGGCGAATTCTCCTCGGATACCATGCGCATCGCGTGCTCAATGACCTCCGCGCCTGCTGTCGTGTGGGACTTCATGACGGAAAATTCCTCGTCGGTCAGCCTGCTGGTCTTGTTCAAAATCAGATCCGAAACCTTGATTTTTCCGATGTCGTGCAGCGGGGCGGAGCTTACCACGTCCGACATGAATTCGTCCGTCAGCTGGTCGGCGTACAGGCCCTCCCGCTTGAGCTCATGCATGATGATGTCGGTGTAGGCTGCCGTCTTGCGGACGTGCTGCCCGGTGCAGGTATCGCGGCTCTCCACCATGTCGGCCAGTACGATGATCAGACCGTTCTGCAGCTTCCGGATAATCTGCTTCTGGTGCTCCGCATGCTCAATGGCGGCGACCATATCTTCTGTTGTCTGAGCTACGGATTGATACAGGTTTTCGATCTCGTCGCCTGTCCGGATATCCAGTCCGCGCATATCCGTGACGGCCGCTTTTCGCGATTCCTCCGTCTCATAGGAGGAACTGCCGGCGGTGAGCGCCATCGTGTTGATCGGGAGAATGATATGATACTTGGCAAGCCAGAGCGTTAAGGCAAGAATGAGCAGGAAGAAGCCGAGGAACAGAGAAATGACCCGCGCCAAAAACTGATAACCCGAGGACGCGATGCTGCTCATACCGGCATCGACGCCGATGTAGCACTGACAATTCCCGCTGCTGTCATACAGCGGCTCCAGCACGGTCAGAAGCCAGCCGTAGCTGTCATTGGAAATAACAGGCTCAATCTCTTCCCCGGCGAGCAGGGAAGGCAGCCGATCCAGAAAGGCCTGATCGTATTCGACAAGCTCACCCGGCAGCCATCCGCCCTCCTCCGGAAGCTCTCCGTCAAAGACGACGCGGCACCCGTCCTCCCGAAGCTGATAGGCATATACATACTCGATATTCTCAGAACTTTCGGCGAGATCATGGAACCTTTTTCTGATCAGGGCATATCCCTCGGCGTCTTCACCCTTCTCCAGATATTCGTCCACGCGGCCGGGGTCAATCGCGGCGGCGGCGATCCGCGCCACGCCGCGGGCCTGACTGATCTGGTCTTCAATCAACCCATTGCGGTTCTGGGAAAAGCTGATGGCAGTGATCACGGCGGCGATCACGATCATGGCCGCAGCCACGAGCAGCGTGATCTTGAAGCGCAGAGAAACAAGGCGGAATTGTTTTTTCTCCGCCTCGGCAAGCTCGTCTTCCGAAAGCGGCGTCTGCTGCCAGCCGGTGAAGTACAGCTTTTTTTGCAGACCGGGGGGGAGCAGATTCAAAACCGCGGCGACAATCAGCACGGTAATGCTCTTGTCAATGAGGTCGATCAGCATATCCGCAAGGAACTGTGACCAGAACCGGGACAGATGGCCGGCGGCATAGATCCGGTGCGCCAGCGGGGCGGAGATGCCCTCCCCAAAGCTGAAGCCGTACAGGGTCCATGTCAGAACCGAGCCGAGCCCGCCGCCGATCAGGGAGAAGACAAGGATGATAACCAGCAGACGCCACGGCTTTTTGAAGGTGTAATAACCGTTCTTCGCAAACCATGTCGAGCATATGGCAATCAGAACCGTCAATGATCCGTAATACGCCGTGGTGTAGTCGCCGAAAGCGTTGACCAGGTTGGTGAGAAAACCGACGACGATGCCGGGGATCGTACCGCCCAGAGCGGCAGCCAGGGCGCTGCCGATGTTGTCGAGATAAAGGGGAACCCCGGTTTTGCGCGCGATCCATACGCCTGCGGTATTGATGAGAAGGCCGAGCGCACACAGAAACACCGCATAAATCGCGCGTGTTTTACGCGCATCTTGCAGACTTACGGGAGCCGTGTCCATTTTACCGCCTCCTAACGATAAAAAGGGATTGGATGACAGCAGGATTATAACAGCCTTGGATGATTCCTGCAAGTAGAGTTGGAATAATACTTTTAAAAATAAATAGATCAACTCCGAAAAACAGGAATCGGGAATCCGACAGCGCAAATGTCTTGATTGAATCTTGCAAGATTTGAGAAAAGACGCTATACTGAACAAATCCGAAATCAAGGGAAAGAGGAGGAAAGCGCTGATGAAGTCGACGTGTACAGACCGGCGCGAGGATTTTTCGACTGACAAAGCCTGAAAAGCGGCGGAATACTTTGCGTATTTCGAGCTTTTCAGGCGAAGCCAGGCGGAAAATCCGCCGTCAGGATGTGCACGGGGATTTATTCATTGTTTCCCAAGAAGAAACCTATGGCTGACAACAAAAGGATCGACTCCCGCCGTATGGGAGAAATGGAAGAGGGAAAACTGCTGCTGAGTCTGGCCATGCCGATCATGCTGTCGATGCTGGTGCAGGCGCTGTACAATATTGTAGACAGCATCTATGTCTCGCGCGTCTCGGAAAACTGCCTGTCGGCGCTGTCTCTGGCGTTTCCGGCGCAGAACATCATGATCGGCCTCGGTACGGGCACCGGCGTCGGCGTGAGTACGCTCATTTCCCGCGCCCTGGGGCGGCGCGACACGGCGTCGGCGAATCGCGTTTCCGGAAACGCGGTCTTCCTCGCCTTCTGCTGCTGGGCGCTCATGGCACTGTTCGGGATCTTCGGCGCGGACGCGTTTATCCATTCGCAGACGGATATCGAGGACATCCGCATGCACGCCGATTCCTACCTGCGCATTGTGACGATCGGGTCTCTTTTCATGTATCTGCAGATGTGCGTGGAAAAGCTTCTCCAATCCACCGGTCTGACGCGGCTTTCCATGTGGACGCAGATGTTCGGCGCGGTGACCAATATTATCCTCGACCCCTTCTTTATCTTCGGCTGGTGCGGCCTGCCCGCGCTGGGCACCGCGGGCGCCGCGATTGCGACCGTGCTGGGCCAGGCCGCGGGCATGGGGCTCGGCTTCTGTCTGCACCGCCGCTATAACCGGGAAATCCGCATCGGACGGGAGGATTTGCGTCCCGACCTTCGGATCATCAAGGGCGTATATCGGATCGGCTTCCCCTCCGTGGTAATGATGGTCGTCGGATCGGCGACAAACTACATGATGAACCGCATCCTGATCGGCTTTACGCCGACGGCCGTCGCGGTATACGGCAGCTATTTCAAGATTCAGAGCTTTTTCTTCATGCCGGTTTTCGGCCTCAACAGCGGCATGATCCCCATTATCGGATACAACTACGGGGCGTGCAGGAAGGACCGCATTTACCGGACCTTCCGCTACGGCGTGCTGTATGCCAGCTTCTTTATGCTGCTTGGATTCCTTATGTTCCAGCTCATGCCCGATAAGCTGCTGGGTATTTTCAGCCCGTCCGAGCATATGCTGTCCATCGGTGTTCCCGCCCTTCGCCGTATCAGCATCAGCTTTCTGTTCGCGGGCTTCTGCATCGTCGCGGGCGCGGTCTGCCAGGCCTTGGATCACAGCGCCGCGTCGCTCGCGGTGTCCGTCCTGCGCCAGCTGGTGGCGCTCATCCCCGCGGCCTGGCTGCTGTCCAGGACCGGGGACGTCAATATGGTCTGGTGGAGCTTCCCGATCGCGGAGATCATGTCCCTGATTGCGTCCGCGTTCTTCCTGCGCTCCGCGTTCCGGCACATGGAGCGCGTGCTGAGCGGGAATCTGCCCGAACCGGCGGAACCATGAGAGGAGGGGAACGGCCATCGTATTCTTTCAGCGTTTTTTCCTGGATCGGGAGAAGGACATTGTCGTCGACCTCTACATGGAGGGGGAGCGTATGCGGTATGTCATGCGCACGCCGAACCACCACACGGGAAACCTGATCCGAAATCTATCAAAGCTCTTTGAACTTGTGACGTCGCCGGACGAGAACGGCCTGCTCGTCATCCGGGACGAGATACCCTGCTACTATGACGGGGGCAACCGCCGCATGTACATTCTGCGCCTGGGCGGCACAAAGGTCGCCAACATCTTCCCGGACGGGAAGGTGGAGCTAAAGGCGTCGATTCCGGCCATCTCCAAAACCCTGATGAGCCAGACCAAGGACTATCGCCTGGGCGTGGAGAAGACCCTGGTCAAGACCTATATCCGCAGCGAGTGCAAATTCCGCACGGATCTGCACACCCACATGAACGGCAATCTGCCGCCGGAGCTGCTGATCGCCCTGGGCGTCATGCACCAGATCCGCTATCCCTACTACTATGTCAAAAAGCTGGGCCTGCGCTGCACCGCGGAGCAGCATGCCTACCTCGAAAGAGCCCGGGAAAAGGCGGCGCTGGAGCTGGGCGATCTCCCGCTGACCGGGAAGCATCGGGAGCGCCGTATCGACGACTTTACCTTTATAAACTTTGCCGAACTGATTCTTGGCAATCCCCGCGGCGCCGAAGAGAACATCCGGCGCGTGCGCAACTCCCTGACCATTCCGAAGGACGGACAGGCGGTTTTCGCAAATTTGGAAAAGGTCTATCTCTATCGCTATGTTTTCACAAAGGGCGCAGCCGCGGAGGACCGGATCGCCGCGCTCAATATCGGACAGATCCCCGACGGCGAGGTTCGCGCCTATGCCGCGCAAATCCGGCAGGATCGGGAGGATCTGCGCTACCGCGGCAACACGCTCTATCAGGATCTGCTGCTCTGGATTGCGCGGGAGTACCGGCGCTACGGCATCGAATATGCCGAGATCACGGACACCTCGCTTCTCAATAAAGCGGAGTTCCCGGCAAAGCTGCGGCAGATTCATGAGATCATGCCCAATGTCGAGCGGGAGACGGGGGTGCTGCTTCGCTTTCTGGCGGGCATCCGCCGCACGCCGCTGACCATCGTGCGCGACAGGCTGACGCCCGGGGACTATCTGGCCGAAAATCTGCGCTGCCTCGGCGTCATCGCGGGCGATCCCTATGTCGCGGGCGCCGACATCATCGGCGAGGAGATCAATGACATTCTGGAGCTGCGGGGCGTGATCGGAGAACTCGTCCGTCTCGCGGAGCGAAACCCCGGCTTCGTGATCCGGATTCACGCCGGAGAGAACGACAGCCTGTGCGACAATGTGGCAAACTCCATCCGCTGCGTCAAAGAGGCGCTGCGCGAGGGGCAGAGATTCCCGGCCCTTCGGATCGGCCACGGGCTGTATACCTGCGATCTCCGATCGGCCAAGGGGGCGCGGCTCCTGGAGGAGCTGCGGGAAAACGCCGTCACGCTGGAGTTTCAGCTCAGCTCCAATGTTCGCCTGAACAATCTCAGCAGTCTGGAACGCCACCCGCTGCGGCAGTATCTTGCCGCCGGGGTACACTGTGTACAGGGCACCGACGGAGGAGCCCTGTACGGCACCAATTCCATCGACGAGGAGCTCAGTCTCGAAAAGCTTCTCGGACTGCGTTTTGAAGAGCTCTGCCGTATGCGCCGGAGCGAGGATGCGATCCTGGAAAGCAGCAGGCGCGTATTTGAAGAGAAATCCGCCCAGTTTGTCCGCGACTGCCCTTCCGGAGATCCGGAACGCCGGTATCGGCGCCTTCTGGAGGAGACCGAACAGAGCGCCGTGATCCTCTGGGAGGATTCCGGGAAAATCGACGCGGAGGAGGCGCTGCGCCATCAGCTTGCCGAACTGCCGGAGGACGGCCTGCCCGTCATCATAGCGGGCGGCAGCTTCAACAACAGCAGCCACCGCAGCGCTGCAAAGCCGGAGGACAAAGCGCTCCTGGATACGCTGCTTGAAAATGCCGATCCCGACAGATGCTTTTTCGTGGTCGGGCACAGCCTGAGCGGGCAGGAAGGCTATCTTGTCCGGAAGGCGGGCGGGCGCTTCCGGTTTTTTGCCGTTGTTCCCAGACTTATAAGCCGCGCGGAGAGAACGAGACTGCAGAAAGCGGGCGTCGGCATTGTTCTGAGCATAGAGCTCTCCCCGATGGGCCTTTACAAAAGTTTCGCCTATGAGATTTTTAAGCGCAGACCTTCGGCACTGCTGGCCTTCGACGGCAATTCCGCCGCGCTGAATCTGATCCAGGAGGCCCGAAACGCGCGGGAAAAGTGCCGCATCTATATCAGCCCGCGCTCCCGCGGTCTCGCGGTCAAAACCAGGACGCTGGAGGGGTACGTAAAGCCGCTCAGCGACGCGGAAGAGATTCTGAATGAGCTGGGAATCCGCAGGGCAGAAAAAGCGTAACGGAAACAGAAGAAGCTCCCCATCCTTCCCGGAGAGAATCCGGGGGAAGGGGAGCCTTCTTTGTCAAAAACAGTATTTCTTCACAAAGCTTTCAATATCCGCGCCGGCCTCCATGTACCGGAGAAGGATCTCCGCTGCCGCGTTGCTGTCGCTGTCCGCCTTGTGATGATCCAGGCAGATCCCGTAGTAACTGCACAGGTCGTTCAGCTTATGGCTGACGCCCGGCAGGAGCTTCCTGCCCATCTGAACCGTACAGCAGAAGGGGACTGTCTCCTTCCACGGGATGCCGTAATCATGCAGGCACTTTTTGACAACGCCCAGATCAAACGCGGCATTATGCGCCACAAGCGTACCGGAGGAGAAGAGCGGTTCGATTTTCTCCCAGAGCTCCGGAAAAACGGGGGCGTCTGCCACAACGCTCTCATCGATCCCGGTCAATTGCGTGTTGAACCAGTCAAACGGCTGCTCCGGGTTGACATAGGAGAAAAAGGAATCCGTGATGAACCCGGACTCCACGACGGAGATACCGATCGCGCTCATGCGGTTGTTGTAGCGGTTCGGGGTCTCCACATCAAAAACTACAAAACGTGACATCTGTCAAACCTGCTTCTCTCTGTTTTCGGATTCTGCTGCCGAAAGCCGTTCGGCCCCGCTTCCGTTTCGGCGCCGGACGGATTTGCAAGAGCAGGATTATTTTATCAGACAACGGCCGATATGACAAGCGGCAGTTCATCCGGAAAACGTACACAGTTCATCCGGAAAACGATTCATCGTGCCGGCCGGGATGAAGAGAGAAGAAGTGCAGACTTGCTTTTATCGGGAGATAATGATAAAATTACCATAAAGAAGTATGGAATCGGGCATGGACGAATTGCCGTGAAAACGGCAATAAGTGTTACGGCTCGTGATGGGACAAGTATCATATTCAGGGGGTAATGAAATCATGAAAAAAACCCTGCTTCTTGCATTGATTTTGACTCTTGGTATGCTATTGTGCGCCGTTCCCGCCTGTGCGGATATAAGCGCGGATGTGGAAGCGGGCCAGGCGATGACCCGTGAAGAGCTGGCGGAAAAAGCCATGGCGGAGAGCGGCACCTTCGTCGTGTACGGAAATACCAGCCGGATTGCGACCGCGGCGGAAGACTTTGCCGCGCTTTACGGGATCTCCGTTGAATCCAACAACCTGAAGGATCAGGAGATTTATACCAAGCTGCGCAGCGAAAACGGAAGAGGAGCCGCCGATATGGTCATGATTCAGGACGGCGCCCAGCTCTCTGACGCCATCGACGAGGGGCTGGTGCTCAATTTTGTGCCCGCCTCCGTCAAGGATGTGCTGGAGGAAAGCGATCGGCAGCCCGCGCTGGTGCACCAGTATCTCAATAAGCTTTTCATATACAACAATCAGGGCGATTCCGTCCCTGCCATCCGGAATGTGTGGGAGCTGACCGCGCCGGAGATGAAGGGCAATGTGATTTTCAAAAACCCCGAGACCGAAAAGGTGAACATGAACTTCCTGATCATGTGCACCGAACCCGCCTGGGCGGAAAAGCTGGCCGAAGCGTACAGGGACTGGAAGGGGACGGACATCGATCTGGGAAGCTTCGAGAACGCAGGCTACAAGTGGGTGGCCGAGTTTCTGGACAACGTGACCTTCGGGAAATCCGATACCTCCATCGCCGAAGAGCTGAGTCAGAAAACCGCCGCGGGCAAAATCGGCCTGTTCGTGCTCAGTAAGCTGCGCTCCTCGTCCGTGCTGACCGAAAACCTGACCGTGGCCCAGTACGACGCATCCGCGAACGGCTATGCCATAGAGCCGTTCTCGGGCTTTATGTACCCCATGTATACCATGGTGAACACCAAAGCCACGCGGCCTTATACCGCCATGCTGTTTATCGAGTACCTGATGAGTCAGGAAGGCTTCGCCCCCTGGGGAAAGAGCATCGGCTCCTATTCTCCCAACCCGGCGTTCACGGTCAACGAGGGGGATTTGAGCATTGACGTCTGGAAGGCCAATCTGGTCATGGAGGACGCAAATTATATTCTGGACAGCTTTGAGGTGGAAGACTTTATCCTGCAGCACTGCCAGAAATAAGCGGAAGAAACCCACAGGAAGCGGGGCGGACCGCCCGCCCCGCCGCTTTTCATCACGTACAGGAGGGGAGACAGATGGATGAAGCGACAGTTCGGGGCAGCGCTTTTGTTCGGCTGAGAGGACGCGCGCTGGCGTGGCTTTCAAAGCCGGCCAATTTGATCCTGCTGTTCTTCCTGATCGCGCTGGTTGTTTTGACGCTGTATCCGCTCTATTCGCTCCTGATGGAGACGGTGACCATTCACGCGGGCCGTGAGGCGCGCGCCGCGAAGGAGGCGGCCGGGACGCTGTCCTTCTATCATTTCCGGCGCTTGTTTGCCACACAGGAGAACGAATACAGCCGAATCCAGTTTTACGCACCCTTCCTGAATACGTTAACGGTTTCCCTGGCAGCGTCTCTGATCGCGATTGCCTTCGGCGGCGCGGTGGCCTTTATGGTGACGCGCACGAATCTGAAATACATCAAATTCATTTCCGCCGTCTTTACCTTCCCGTATATCATGCCGTCTTGGACGCTGGCGCTGTTCTGGGAAAACTTTTTTAAGAATGTTAATATCGGCCTGAAAACCTCAAACGGCATCATGGCCGGCCTGTTCGGGATCTATATGCCGGAATGGTTCGTATACGGCGCGTTTCCGATCGCGCTTGTATTGGGCCTGCACTATGCCCCGTATGCCTATATTCTCATCGGCGCCATGCTGCGAAATATGGACGCCAATCTGGAGGAGGCGGCTACGATCCTCCGCACCAACCGCTTCCGCATCGTCTGGTGCATTACGCTGCCGATTGTGAAGCCCGCCATGATGTCCACCTTTCTGCTGGTCTTCGCAAGCTCCATGAGCGCGTATTCCGTGCCGGTATTCCTGGGATCGCCGGTCAGGTATTATATGCTGTCCACCAAGATGAAAGCGCTCATGGACAGCTATCCCGGTCAGGCGTATATCATTGCGGCTGTCATGATCCTCATGGGCGTGATCATCCTTTTGCTGAACCAGCGCGTGACCAACAGCCGCAAGCATTTCACCACCGTGACGGGCAAAAGCAGCAGAATCAGCAAGATCAATCTGGGCAAAGCCAATACGCCGATCGCGATCGCGCTGGTGATCGTGCTGCTGCTGGTGGCCGTGCTGCCGCTTTTGACCTTTGCCCTGGAATCCGTCATTATCAAGGCGGGCGACTACAGCCCCGGCAACATGACACTGGATTTCTGGATCGGCACCGATCTGACCGAACGGCTGGATCAGGGCGACTCCACCGGCATCCTGCTCAATCCGAAGGTGTGGAAGGCTTTGGGATACAGCCTCAGCCTGTCCGCCACCTGCGCCTTCGCGGCGGGCACCTGCGGCATCCTGACGGGGTACAGCGTGATAAAGCGCCGCGGAAGCAAGCTTGCAAACCTGGTCAGCTCGCTCGCCTTCTTCCCGTATCTGATGCCGTCCCTTGCGCTGGGCGCAATCTATCTGGCTATGAGTGCCAAGATTCCGTGGCTGCGCGGCTTCCTGCTGCTGGCGCTGGCAGGCTCGGTAAAATATCTGCCCTTCGCTTCGCGCTCCGGCGTGAACGCCATGCTGCAACTGTCCAACGAGATCGAGGAAGCGGCCATCATCACCGGCGTGCCCTGGTGGAAGCGCATGCTGAAAATCATCATTCCCATTCAGAAACCCGGCTTCCTGTCGGGATACCTGGTGCCTTTGGTCTCCTGTATGCGTGAGCTGTCTCTGTTCGTACTGCTGGTACCCACAAGCAATACCATCCTCACAACCATGCTAATGCAGTATTCCGAGAAAGGCTGGGCGCAGTTCGGCAACGCCATCAATCTGCTGATCATCATCGTGGTGCTGCTGGTGAACTTCATCGTAAACAAACTGACGGGCGCGTCAATTGATAAGGGAGTGGGTGGCTGATATGCCGGAGATTATCCTGAAAAACGTATCCAGAAGCTTTGGCAAAGTTGTGGCGGTGGATGAGCTCAACCTGCAGATCCTGAACAACTCGTTTATTACGCTGCTCGGGCCGTCCGGCTGCGGAAAGACTACGATCCTGCGCATGATTGCCGGATTGGAGATGCCGACAGAGGGCAGGATTACCATCGGCGGAAAGGTGGTATTTGACTCCGAACGGGGCATCAATCTGCCGCCTGACAAGCGCAACGTCGGATTCCTGTTTCAGAACTATGCCCTCTGGCCCCATATGACGGTTTACCAGAACATCGCCTTCGGGCTGGAAAACATGAAATGGGAGAGGAAAAAGATCAACGACCGGGTGCAGGAGCTGTTGACCATGCTGCGCATCGAACAGTACGAAAGCCGCTATCCCAATGAACTCTCCGGCGGCCAGCAGCAGCGTGTCGCGATTGCGCGCACCCTCGCCCCCGGGCCGAAGGTGCTCTTTTTGGACGAGCCGCTGAGCAATCTGGACGCAAAGCTCCGTATGGAAATGCGTGCCGAGCTCAAGCGTCTGCACCGGGATACAAATTCCACCTTCGTGTATGTGACCCACGACCAGCAGGAGGCCATGACGCTTTCTACCATGGTCTGCATCATCGACAAGGGCCGTCTGCAGCAGTACGCGCCGCCGCTTCAGATGTACAACAGCCCGAACAATCTTTTTGTGGCGGATTTCCTGGGAAATCCCTCGATGAACTTTATCGACGGGCATTTGTCCGAAAACGGCACGATCGCATTTGGCGGCATCTGCGCCCGATTTGAAACGTTCAACGCGCTCAAGCTCAAAGAACAGGACGTGATGATCGGTATTCGGCCCGAATACATCCGCATCGAAGAAAACGGCGTTTTGGACGCGATTGTGAAAGCCGCCCTGCCCTCCGGCATGGAGACCACGGTGAAGCTTGATTTCAACGGGATCCCCCTGACGGCGGTGGTATTCGGAGACGTGGATTTCCCGGTGAACAGAAAGGTGAAGATATCCTTCAACAAGGCGGCGATCCTGTTCGATAAACAAAGCGGAAGAAACTTTGCCCGCGGAGCGCTGACGCTGCTGTAATGCGGATCAAAAATAAGACAGCCCATGGTGAGAAATATTCCCGCCATGGGCTTTTTCAAAAAGAAACCCTTGACCGGGAAGGGCAAAATGAATAGAATAAACACAAACATATCGTGTCACGCAGACAAGCGTTGCGCGCGTCAGCAACCGGGCTGCGGACAAATCCAAACGAAAGCCATGAGCAGGCAAGGAGGAAAACATGATTACAAACGACCGCACAACCAGCAACATCACCAAGCGAATCTTCCGGGAGGTTGCGAGGCTTACCTGGAACGGGGAGCTGGAGGAGAAGAAGGATTTCCTGCCGGAGACGATCATTCCGGGGCCGCTGCCGCAGTTTCGCTGCTGCATATACCGGGAACGGGAGATCATTCGTCAGAGGGTGCGCCTGGCGAGCGGCCGGTGCCCCGATAAGAAGGAGACGAAGAATATCGTTCAGGTCATCCCCGCCGCCTGTGACGACTGCGCGATTTCCTCCTATTCCGTCACGGACAACTGCCACGGCTGCCTGGGCCGCGCCTGCCGCGAGTCCTGCCGTTTTGACGCCATTTCCATCATCCGCGAGCACGGCAGGATCCGGGCCTATATCGACCCGACAAAATGCCGGGAGTGCGGGATGTGCGCGAAAAACTGTCCCTATCAGGTCATTGTGCATCAGGTGCGCCCCTGCAAGCAGGCCTGTCCGGTAAACGCGATCACGATGGATGAGACGACCGGTCTGTGCGTGATCGACGAGAGCAAGTGCATCCAGTGCGGCCACTGCATCCACGCCTGCCCCTTCGGAGGCCTCGGCGCGAAAGCCTTTATCGTGGACGTGATCCGCGCGGTCCGCGAGGGGAAGCGTGTTTATGCCATGGTGGCCCCCGCGGTCGAGGGGCAGTTCGGCCCGGATATCACGCCCGATTCCTGGCGTGAGGCGCTTAAAAAGGCCGGTTTCGAGGATATGATCGAGGTCTCCCTCGGCGGTGACCTGACCGCGGCTGCGGAGGCGGAGGAGTGGGCGGAGGCTTTTGAAAATGGCGAGAAAAAAACGACCTCCTGCTGCCCTGCCTTTGTCAATATGATCCGCAAGCATTTCCCGGAGCTTGAGGGGAATATCTCCACAACGGTCAGCCCGATGTGCGCCGTGTCCCGCCTGATCAAAGCCCGTGATCCGGAGGCGGTAACCGTCTTTATCGGACCGTGCCAGGCGAAGAAAAGCGAGATTGCGGACGCCGCGATCACCGATAACGCCGACTTCGTGCTCACCTTTGACGAGGCGGTTGAGCTTCTGCGCGGCAAGGATATCGAGCTTGCGCCGGCGGAGAGCTATACGCAGCAGGGCTCGACCTACGGCAAGCGCTTCGGCAACAGCGCCGGCGTTACGGCCGCCGTGGTACAATGCCTGAAGGAACAGAACATAGACGCCGACAAGATCGCCGTGAAGGTCTGCAACGGCGCGCAGGAATGCAAAACCGCGCTTACGATGATGAAGCTGGGCAGGCTTCCCGAACGCTTTATCGAGGGCATGGTCTGCGAAGGCGGCTGTGTCGGCGGCCCGTCGAGACAGAAAACGCTGACAGAGCTGAAAAAGGATCGCGACGCCATGATCGGTCTTGCCGACGGCAGGGGAGTCCATGAAAATCTGAAGCTGATGGACGCCGAGCAGGTTCCCATGCACCGCGAATGACAGTACCGAATCTCCCGGAAACCAAGACAGTTCCGGGAGATTCCTTTCTTGACAGGCAATGCCGCTGAAAATATAATGGTTACGATCGGCTGCGCCGACATGACGAGGAGGCGATGACAATTGCACCAGCTTGCTTATTACGCGGTTATCTGCGGCCTGTCCTTTCTGCTGACGCTGCTGTATGTTTTCATATGGCACAAGCAGTTTGCCGTTCATTTGACAGTGGTCTTTATCCTGATCCCCCTTGCCAATCTGGGATATTATCTCCTGTATGCCGGTCACAGCGCGGGAACGGCGACCGCAATGCTGAAGATCGTCTATTTCAGCGGCTGTTTTCTGCCATGGCTGACCATGATGTGCGTGATGGAGCTTTGCCGTATTCCGGTCAGGCGTTCCCTGCGCATGCTGACACTTCTGCTCAGCGCCGCTGTCTATATGGCCGTGCTGACCATCGGATATCTGCCGCTTTTCTACCGCAGCCTGAGAATCGAGCGTCTCGGCGAGGTTTGGATCCAGCACAAGGTATATGGCCCTTTTCATACGGTGCATTATATTATCATCGTCCTCTATCTGATCGCGGACATGGCCGCAATCTTCTATAGCTATCGAAGGAAGAATCTGGTCTCCAGGCGGGTGCTGTTTCTTCTGTTTCTCCCGATCCCGGTCACAACGCTGGGATATATTGCGGGCAGATACCTGCTTCCCGCCGGATATGAATTTACGCCGATCAGTTATCTGCTGGCGCAGTTCATCTATCTGATGATTGCGCAGCGAATGATTCTGTACAACGTCAGTGAGATGGTGATCGAATCCATGGTTCAGGCGGGCGAGACCGGCTTTATCACCGTGGATTCCGAAGGGAGATATCTCGGCAGCAACGACACGGCCAGACGCTTCCTGCCCGAGCTCTGCTCCCTGACGGTAGACCGTTCGATCTGGAGGGAGGAAGCGCTGAAAGCGACGGTGATCGACTGGCTGACCCGCTTTCGGCAGAATCCGGAGGACGACAAATCCCTGTTTGTCCGAAGCGATCCGGCCCACGCCGGGGAGGAGAGATTCTATTCCGTCGACGTCAACGTCCTGAACGACGGGAGGCACGCGCGCGGATATCAGATTTTCCTGCAGGACGACACGCAGAATCAGAAATACATCCGCCTTCTGGATCGCTATAATGCCGATCTGCAGGAGGAGGTGGAGGCCAAGACCGAGCGCATCGTCGTCATGCACGACCGGCTGATTCTCGGCATGGCGGCCATGGTGGAAAGCCGGGACAATTCGACCGGCGGCCACATCCGGAGAAGCAGCGAGGGTGTGCGCTGCCTGATCGAAGCCATGCGGGAGGACGGTTCCCTTGCGCTTTCGGACACCTTCTGCAAAAACCTTATCAAGGCGGCGCCCATGCACGATCTCGGAAAGATCGCCGTTGACGACGCGATCCTGCGCAAGCCCGGCCGCTTCACCCCGGAGGAGTTTGAGAAAATGAAGGCGCACGCCGCGGAGGGCGCGCGCATCGTGCATGAGATCCTGCGGGACACGGATGATGAGGATTTCCGCCGCATTGCCGAAAATGTGGCGCACTATCACCATGAGCGCTGGGACGGTTCCGGTTATCCCGACGGGCTGAGGGGGGAGGAGATACCTCTGGAGGCCCGGATCATGGCCATCGCGGACGTCTACGACGCCCTGGTGAGCAAGCGCGTTTACAAGGAGGAATTCTCCTTTGAAAAGGCAGATCGGATCATTATGGAAGGAATGGGCACTCAGTTTGACCCCGGCCTTCAAAAGTACTATATCGCCGCGCGGCCCAGGCTGGAAGCCTTCTACGCGTCGGAGAACAGATAGACGGGCGGCCGGGTCCGCGCAAAACATGGCAAGGGGTGGTGCATGTGCAGGCAATGCTGTTTCCGATGGAGCTGAATGCGCGCATGGTGATCATCGTGATCATCGGCGTGTTTATGGCCTCGCTTCTTGACGCAATCGCCGGGGGCGGCGGGATCATTTCCGTGCCCACCTATTTTCTGGCGGGGCTCCCCGCGCACCTCGCGCTGGGTACAAACAAGCTCTCCTCCGGCATCGGAACCGCGGTCTCCACGGCCCGCTTTATCCGAAACGGCTATGTTGACTGGAAGCTTGGCCTGCCCTCCATCGCGCTGGGGCTGATCGGCGCCCATCTCGGGACGCGGCTGCAGCTGGCGATGGATGAGCGCTGCCTGAAATGGCTGCTGCTCGCGGTGCTGCCCGTCGTCGCCATTGTCGTTCTGCGGCACAGGACACTCCCGGAGGAAAAGGGTGAGATCGCGCCGGGCAAACAGTTTGCGATCGTCATGGCGGCGTCCTTCCTCGTCGGCGGCTACGACGGTTTTTACGGTCCCGGCACAGGGACCTTCCTGATTCTGATCTTCACCCACCTGGCAAAAATGGATCTGCGCACCGCCGCCGGCAATGTCAAGCTCGTCAATCTCTCAAGCTGCATCGGGGCGCTTTTCACCTCGCTCGTAAACGGCAAGGTCTTTATCGCGCTGGGGCTGATCGGCGCGGTCAGCTCGGTGCTGGGGCATTACATCGGCGCGGGCCTTGCAATCAAGGACGGATCCAAAATCGTCCGCCCCGTGATCCTGGTGGTTCTCGCGCTGCTGGCGATCAAGGTCGGTTCCGAATTATTCGTATGAATGAGAGGGCGTCAACATGAAAAAAACGATCGGTATCCTCGGCGGTATGGGCCCCATGGCCACAGCCGACCTCTTCCGCAAAATCATCGAAGGCACAAAGGCTTCGCGCGACAGTGAGCATATCCGCGTTTATATTGACTCCGACGCCGCCATCCCGGACCGCACGGCGGCCATTCTGCGCGGCGGGACAGACCCCGTGCCGGAGATGACCACAGCCCTGCGGCATCTTGAGGCTTGCGGCGCGGACTGCATCCTGATGGCCTGCAACACGGCGCATTTTTTCCTCCCGCGCCTCCAGGCGCTGACGGAGACGCCCATCCTGGACATGCCCGCCATCACGGCAAGGCGATGCGCGGAGCGCTTTCCCGGCAGACGCGCCGCCGTGCTCGGGACGACGGGGACGCTCGACGCCGGGCTCTACGACCGGGCGCTGGAGCACGAGGGCGTACCTTTCCTGCTCCCGGACGATACACAGCGGGCGGAGCTGATGCGCTTTATCTACGA